>DATKQO010000289.1:0-23748 GCA_035532715.1 Gaiellaceae bacterium
CCGCTCGCGCGGCGCGGCTCGAAGCCCGCTTCCGACACCGCGGTGTTCCACGTGCCGAACAGCCGGCGGACGGTTGCGGCGGAGGGATGCGAGCGGTCGGCGCGCCGCCACTGCTCGAGGCTCGGCTGGCGGCCGTGCGCCTCGTGCCAGCCGCGCATCGCCTCGAGCGTCGTGTGGTGCGACCAGCGCACGAGCGTGCTCTCGCGCGGCGCGAGCGCCGGCGCGTCGCCGCGGCGCGCCTCTCCCGGCCGGCGCGGCCGAAGTCCGGCGGCCTTCACGCCGCGGTTCCACGAGCCGAAGACCTGGCGCACGGTGCTGACGGACGGGTGATCCGGGCCGGCGCGCCGCCACTCGTCGACCGTCGGCGAGCAGAGATGCCGGCGGTTCCACAGCTCGAACGCGTAGACGACCGTCTCGCGGTCCCAGCGGAAGCCGTCGCGCGGGCCGGGCTTCATACGCTTCCCGCCGCGCCGACGGACGCGACCGCCTCCGGCGCGTCGTCCGAGCCGAGCCACTCGTCGACGGCGTGCGCGCAGCGGCGGCCCTCGTCGATCGCCCACACGATCAAGGATTGGCCGCGCCGTGCGTCGCCGGCGGCGAACACACCTGCGACCGACGTCGCGAACGCCGGCGCAGCAGCGTTGCTGCGCGCGTCGCGCCCGACGCCGAGCGCTTCGAGCAACTCCTGCTCCGGCCCGACGAAGCCCATCGCGAGCAGCACGAGGTCGGCCGGGTGCGACTCCTCTGTGCCGGGAATCGCGTCGAACGGGGGCGCGCCGCTGTTCTCGATCCAGTGGATGCGCTCGACGCGGCCGTCGCCCGAGAGGCCGGTCGTCGAGAGGGCGAAGCTGCGCTCGCCGCCTTCCTTGAGCGCGTACGACGTGCGGAGCTTCAGCGGCCAGAGCGGCCACGGCGTCAGGTCGTCGGGCCGGTGCGCGGGCGGCTCGCCGAGGAGCTCGATCTGCGTCACGGAAGCGGCGCCCTCGCGGTGCGCGCTCGCGACGCAGTCGGCTCCGGTGTCGCCGCCGCCGACCACGATCACGTGCTTGCCGGCCGCGCTGATGGCCGGCTGCGCCGTGCCCGCGACGTCGCGGTTGCGCCCGTAGAGATACTCCATTGCGAAGTGCACGCCGTCGAGTTCGCGTCCGGGCACGGGCAGGTCGCGCGGCACACGCGCGCCGGTCGCGAGAACGACCGCGTCGAAGGTCTCGCGCAGCTCGGTCGCGTCGAGGTCGACGCCGACCTCGACGCCGAAGCGGAACTCGACGCCTTCCTCTGCGAGCTGGCGCAGGCGGCGCTCGACGACCGTCTTCTCGATCTTGAAGTCCGGGATGCCGAACCGCAGCAGGCCGCCGGCCGTCTCGTCGCGCTCGAACACCGTGACCGAGTGGCCCGAGCGGGCGAGTTGCTGCGCCGCCGCGAGGCCCGCCGGCCCCGAGCCGACGACGGCGACGCTGCGACCGCTGCGCTCGCCCGGCGGTTGCGGCACGATCCAGCCCTCGTCCCAGGCCCGGTCGACGATCGCGAGCTCGATCTGCTTGATCGCGACGGCGTTGCCCTCGTCGATCTCGAGCACGCACGCGGCCTCGCAGGGAGCGGGGCAGAGGCGGCCCGTGAACTCCGGGAAGTTGTTCGTGCGGTGCAACTGGACGATCGCTTCGGAGAAGCGCTCGCGATAGACGAGGTCGTTCCAGTCGGGAATGAGGTTGCCGAGCGGGCAGCCGTGGTGGCAGAACGGCACGCCGCACTCCATGCAGCGCGCGCCCTGCTGCTTCAGCTCGACGAGCGGCAGCGTCTTGACGAACTCCCGGTGGTCGCCGACGCGCTCGCCGGGAGCGCGCTCCGGCGTGTCCGCGCGAGCGATCTTGAGGAAGGCGCCCAACTCACCCATTACGCAACGGCCTCTTCGGTCTCGCGGGTGTAGAAGCCGTCGCCGCCCGTCGAGATGACGCCGGCCTCGAGGGCACGCCGGTAGTCGTTCGGCATCACCTTCGCGAACGCCGCGCAGGCGGGCTCCCACGCCTCCAGCAGGCGCGCGGCGACCGTCGATCCAGTACGCACCGCGTGCTCCTCGACGAGTGCGCGCAGCGTCGCGGCGTCGTCGTCCGCGAGCGGCTCGAGCGCGACGAGCTGCGGATTGCAGCGCGCCGCGAACGTGCCGTCCTCGTCGAGCACGTACGCGATCCCGCCGCTCATCCCCGCCGCGAAGTTGCGGCCCGTGCGTCCGAGCACGGCGACGACGCCGCCGGTCATGTATTCGCAGCCGTGGTCGCCGACCCCCTCGACGACCGCGTGCGCGCCCGAGTTGCGCACGGCGAAGCGCTCGCCGGCGAGGCCGCGGAAGAAGGCGCGGCCGGCAGTCGCGCCGTACAGCACGGTATTGCCCGCGATCACGTTCTCCTCGGCGCGGAAGCCGGCGCCCTCGGGTGGACGCAGCGCGAGCACCCCGCCGGAGAGCCCCTTGCCGACGTAGTCGTTCGCGTCACCGAAGAGCGTGAGCTCGACTCCCGGTGCGAGCCACGCGCCGAACGACTGCCCTGCGGAACCGCGGAGCGTGTAGCGGATCGCGCCCTCCGGCAGCCCTGCGGCGCCGTGCGCGCGCGTGACGGTGTGCGAGAGCAGACCGCCGACCGTGCGGTTCGTGTTCGAGATCGCGAGCTCGGCCTCGACCGGCGTACCGTCGTCGATCGCTGGGCGCGCGGTCTCGATGAGCTGCCAGTCGAGCGCGTCGTCGAGCACGGGCGCCTGCGCCTGCGTCCGCCGTCGCGGCCGCGCCGCGTCGACGTCGGGAGAGTGCAGGATCGCCGACAGGTCGACGCCGCGCGACCGCCAGGCGGACACCGCTTCGTCGGGGTCGAGCAGGTCGACACGTCCGACGAGGTCGTCGAAGCGCGCGATGCCGAGCCGCGCCATGATCGCGCGCGCCTCCTCGGCGACGAAGAAGAGGAAGTTGACGATGTGCTCCGGCTTGCCAGTGAAGCGCTTGCGGAGCTCGGGATCCTGCGTCGCGATTCCGACGGGGCACGTGTTGAGGTGGCAGGCGCGCATCATCACGCAGCCCGCAGCGATCAACGGCGCCGTCGCGAAGCCCATTTCGTCCGCGCCGAGCAGCGCCGCGATCACGACGTCGCGTCCGGTCTTCAGTTGCCCGTCGGTCTGCACCCAGATGCGCGAGCGGAGGTCGTTGAGCAGGAGCGTCTGCTGCGTCTCGGCGAGCCCGATCTCCCACGGGATGCCCGCGTGCAGGATCGACGAGAGCGGTGCCGCACCCGTTCCGCCCTCGTGCCCGGAGATGAGCACGTGGTCCGCGCCGGCCTTCGCGACGCCTGCGGCGACCGTGCCGACTCCGACCTCCGCGACGAGCTTCACCGAGATGCGCGCATCGGGGTTCGCGCAGCGCAGGTCGTAGATGAGCTGCTTCAGGTCCTCGATCGAGTAGATGTCGTGGTGCGGCGGCGGCGAGATCAGCCCGACGCCGGGCGTCGTGAGGCGGACGCTCGCGATGTACTGGTCGACCTTGTGTCCCGGCAGCTGGCCGCCCTCGCCGGGCTTCGCACCCTGCGCCATCTTGATCTGCAGCTCGTCCGCGTTCGTCAGGTAGTTGATGTTCACGCCGAAGCGGCCGGATGCCACCTGCTTGATCTTCGAGCGGCGGTCGTCGGTGAACCGGACGGGATCCTCGCCGCCCTCGCCGGTGTTCGAGCGCCCGCCGATGCTGTTCATCGCGCGCGCAAGCGTCTCGTGCGCCTCGCGCGAAATCGAGCCGAGCGACATCGCGCCCGTCGAGAAGCGCTTCACGATCTCGCTCGCGGGCTCGACGTCCTCGAGCGGGAGCGCGCCGCTCTCGGGATACCGGAACTGCATGAGGCCGCGCAGCGTGGAGCGTCGTGACGAATCGGCGTTGACCGTGCGCGAGTACGCCTCGTAGGTCTCGTACGAGTTCGCGCGCACGGCGTGCTGCAGCGAGGCGATCGTGTCCGGATTCCACGAGTGGTGCTCACCCTCGCGTCTCCAGGCATAGAGGCCGAGCACCGGCAGGAGCTGCTCGCCCGACGTGGGGAACGCGCGCGCATGCCGCGCGAGCGCGCCTTCGGCAATCTCCGGCAGCCCGACGCCGCCGATACGCGTCGGCGTGCCCGTGAAGTGGCGCTCGACGAGCGCGGGGGAGAGCCCGACCGCCTCGAAGATCTGCGCGCCGCAGTACGACGGCACCGTCGAGATCCCCATCTTCGACATCGTCTTGAGGAGGCCCTTCGCGATCCCCTTCGTCGCGCGCGCCTGCGCCTGGTCGGGCGACATCTCCTCGCCGAGCCACCCGAGCTCGACGAGCTCCGCGAGCGTCTCGAGCATCAGATACGGGTTCACCGCCGCCGCGCCGTAGCCGACGAGGGTCGCGATGCTGTGCACGCTCCGCGGCTCGCCGGACTCGACGACGATGCCCGCCTGCAGGCGCGTCCCGGCCCGAACCAGATGGTTGTGCACCGCCGACGTCGCCAGGAGCGACGGCATCGGAACGTGCTCCGCGCCTGCCTTGCGGTCGGAGAGGATCAGGATGTTCGCGCCGGCCGCGAGCGCGGCGTCGGCCTCCGCGCAGAGCCGTTCGAGCCCGCGTTCGAGCCCGCCCGGGCCCTCGGCCGCGGGCCACGTCGTGTCGATCGTCCAGCTCATGAAGATCCCGCTGCGCACGTGCCGGAGCTGCGCGAGCTCGCTGTCGCGCAGGATCGGGTTCGCGATCACGAGCTGCCGTGCGTGCTCGGGCGTCTCGTCGAGCAGGTTCCGCTCGGAGCCGACGCTCGCGGTGACGCTCATCACCGTCGCCTCGCGGATCGAGTCGATCGGCGGGTTCGTGACCTGCGCGAAGAGCTGCTTGAAGTACGAGTAGAGCAGCGGCTTGCGCCGCGACAGGACGGCGATGGGCGTGTCGTTCCCCATCGAGCCGACCGCTTCCTCCGCATTGCGCGCGAGCGGCGCGAGGATCACTTTCATGTCCTCCTGCGCGTAGCCGAACAGGAGCTGCCGCGTGCGCAGCGACTCGGGCGGCGCCGGCTCGGCCGGCGCGCGCGGCAGATCCGCGAGGTGCACCGTCTCTTTGTCCGCCCACGCCGCATACGGCTTGCGGGTCGCGATCTCGCGCTTCAGCTCCTCGTCGGGGACGATGCGTCCTTGCGCGAGGTCGACGAGGAACAGCTTGCCCGGCTGGAGGCGTCCCTTGCGCACGACGTTCGCGGGAGCCTCGTCGAGCACGCCGGTCTCCGACGCGAGCACGACCCAGCCGTCGGCGGTCTCGTACCAGCGCCCCGGCCGGAGGCCGTTGCGGTCGAGCGTCGCGCCGATCACCTGCCCGTCGGTGAACGAGATCGCCGCGGGGCCGTCCCAGGCCTCCATGAGGCAGCCGTGGAACGCGTAGAAGCCGCGCAGGTGGTCGGGGAGGTCGTCGCGTCCCTCGTACGCCTCCGGGATCATCATCATCAAGGCGTGCGGGAGCGACCGGCCGGCGAGCACGAGCAGCTCGAGGACGTTGTCGAAGGCCGCGGTGTCGGAGCCGCCGGGGCGGATCACCGGCAGCACCTTCCGCAAGTCGTCGCCGAAGAGCTCGGAGGCGAGCTGCGACTCGCGGGCGCGCATCCAGTTGACGTTGCCGCGCAGCGTGTTGATCTCGCCGTTGTGCGCGACCAGCCGATACGGGTGCGCGAGCTCCCAGCTCGGGAACGTGTTCGTCGAGTAGCGCGAGTGGACGAGCGCGAGCGCGCTCTGGAAGCTCGGCTCGGTCAAGTCGGGGTAGAAGCCCTCGAGCTGGGGCGCCGAGAGCATGCCTTTGTAGACGAGCGTGCGCGCCGAGAAGCTCGGCACCGCGAGGTCCGGGCCCGCGGCGAGCTCGCAGACGCGGCGGATGACGTAGAGCTTCCGCTCGAACGCGTCCAGGTCGAGGCCCTGCGCGGCGCCGACGACGGCCTGCCGGATGACCGGCTGGTAGGCGAGCGCGGTCTCTCCGGCGTGACGCTCGTCGGTGGGAACGTCCCGCCACGCCAGGAAACGCTGTCCCTCGTCGGCGACCGTCTTCTCGACGAGCTTCTCGATCTCGGCTCGCCGCGCGTCGTCGTGCGGCAGGAAGAAGACGCCGACCCCGTACCGGCCCGGCTCCGGCAGCTCGTCGACGAGCCCGCGGAAGAACGCGTCGGGCATCTGCACCGTGATGCCGGCGCCGTCGCCCGTGTTCGCGTCGGCGCCCTGGGCGCCGCGATGCTCGAGGTTCGAGAGCGCGGTCAGCGCACGCTGCACCGTTTCGTGCGAGGGGACCGCGTCCAGCCGCGCCACGAAAGCGACCCCGCACGCGTCGTGCTCGTACGCGGGGTCGTAGAGGCCTTGGTTCGGTGGCGGCATCGCCTGTGCTGAATCGTTCGACAAGATCGGCTTCCTCGCCGGTCGGGGTGAAGGGCTTGGTCGTCTCCGCCTGGGCTCCTAGTCGGCGGTGGCGGAGAGGAGTGCCGACTAGCGCGTACGAATGGGCGCGGCGAACGCGAAGGAGACGACCGACTTGACTGCGTTCGCTGTGCGCACCATTCCGACACCGAGTGTGCCGGGCGCGGCTCCATCCGTCAATCCCGTTCTGCGGTTTGCCGCGGAGGCGGCCCCAACGCCGCCTCCGCGCATCGTCGTCGTGCTCACTCCTGGAGGGCGACGTCCGCGATCGTCGCGTGGGTCGTTGCGGCCCGCTCCTGCGTGACCGGCACGTGACCGTGCCCGTTTCCGGTGCCATACCCGCCCGGGACCGGGATGTAGAACTCGGGGTAACCCCACATGCCGTGCTCGTGCACGTCGAGGCCCTGGGTCTCGACCTCCGCCGAGACGCGGATCCCCCAGATCTTGTTCATGACCCAGAGTGCGCCGTACGAGGTCGAGAAGGTGAAGACGCCCACGCAGGCGATCCCGAGCGCCTGGACGCCGAGCTGCTTGAACGAGCCGGTGTAGAAGAGGCCGCCGGTGCCGGTGGCGAGGTTCTTCGCGAGGAGCGGCACCGTGAAGAGGCCGCAGGCGAGGGTGCCCCAGACGCCCGACATGCCGTGGACCGCGACCGCGCCGATCGGGTCGTCGATGCCGATCTTCTCGACGAAGATCACGCCGAAGACCGCGATGAAGCCGGAGCCCATGCCGATCACGATCGCCGCCCAGGGAGCGACGAATCCGGAGGCCGCCGTGATCGCCACGAGCGCCCCGAGCGCCCCGTTCAACATCATCGAGATGTCGGGCTTGCCGAGCTTCAGCCACGCGATCACCATCCCGGTGACCGCACCGGCGGCTGCGGCGACGTTCGTCGTCAGCGCCACGTAGGCGAAATAGCCCATCCCGCCGAAGTCGACCGACAGGGTCGAGCCCGGGTTGAAGCCGAACCAGCCGAACCAGAGGATCAGCGTCCCGAGGACGGCGAAGGGGATGTTGTGGCCCGGGATCGGGTGTGCGCGGCCGTCCTTGCCGAACTTGCCGATGCGGGGCCCGAGGATGAGCGCGCCGGCGAGCGCCGCGAGGGCGCCCTGGAAGTGGACGACGGTGGAGCCGGCGAAGTCCTGCATGCCGACGCCGCCGGTGAGCGTCCCCTTGAAGAGCCAGCCCGTCGGGCTCCAGATCCAGTGGGAGACGATCGAGTACGTGATCGTGAACCAGACGCCGAAGGCGAAGTAGACCCAGAGCTTCGCGCGCTCGGCCATCGCGCCCCAGACGATCGCGAGCGACACGCCTGCGAATACGACTTCGAACAGGTAACCGGCGGCGCCCGGGATCTCCGAGAACCAGTCGAACGGCGCCTTGCCGACCGAGGTGAGCTCGGTCACCGAGGGGAAGAAGCCGTGGGTGCCGCTGAGGAGACCGCCGTCGCCGAAGGCGATCCCGAAGCCGACCGCCCAGTAGACGATCGAGCAGATCCCGAAGATCAGGACGTTCTTGCCGGCGATGTGGCCGGCGTTCTTCATCCGGGTCAGCCCCGCCTCGAGGAAGGCGAAGCCGGCCTGCATGAACATGACGAGGACGGCCGTGACGACCACCCAGATGGTGCTCGCTGCGATCAGCAGGTCGTGCTTGGTCACGCTTCCTCCCTGTGCTGGACCACGAAAAAAGCCCGCAGGACGGATGTCCCACGGGCCTCAACGCCCGGCCGCGCGCCACAGCAGTGCGGCGGCGACCTGCGGGAAGTGTTGCGGACGCGCCGGACGACCGCAAGGACGTTGTCCGGATTCCCGGCGGCGGGCGGGTTCCGGCACTTCTATTTGACAAGCGCGGAAAGGCCATGCACTCTAGGGGGGCGATGACGACCGCGCAGACACGCATCCCCGCGAGCCCGATCGGGCTTGCCGGCGTGTCCGCGCTGATTATTTTTGTCGTCGTCCTGATTCTCCCCCTCTAGGGGGAGATCACGAACACGCGACGCTCGACCGTCGCATACACCGACCTCGCCACACCACAGGTGCGCCCTGAGCGCGCACCGCGAAGGAGGAAGTGTTCGTGTCCCGCAGGATCCAGATTCTCGATACGACGTTGCGCGACGGGGAGCAGTCCCCCGGCATTGCGCTGCAGCCGCACGAGAAGGCCGAGATCGCCGAGCAGCTCGAACGGTTGGGCGTCGACGTCGTCGAGGCCGGGTTCCCAGGGGCATCTCGCGGGGATTTCGAGGGCGTCCGCGCCGTCGCCGCCGCGGTCACGGGGCCCACGGTCGCCGGGTTCGCCCGCACCGTTGCCGCCGACATCGAGGCCGCCGGGGACGCACTCGTCGGCGCCCGGAGGTCGCGCATCCATCTCGTCCTCGCCACGAGCGCGCTCCACATGGAGAAGAAGCTCCGACTCGACCCGCAGGACGTCGTCCGGCAGGCCCGCTGGGCCGCCGAATACGCGGCCGCCCACGCGGACGAGGTCGAGTTCTCCTGCGAAGACGCGACCCGCTCCGATCCCGCCTTCGTCGCCCGCGTCTGCCGCGCGGCGATCGAGGGCGGCGTCACGATCGTGAACCTCCCCGACACGGTCGGCTACGCCCTGCCGGCGCAGTACGCGTCGTTCATCGCGGATGTCCGCCGGCAGTGCCCCGAGCTCCGCGACGTGCTGTTGTCCGTCCACTGCCACGACGATCTCGGGCTGTCGGTCGCGAACTCGCTCGCCGGGATCGAGGCGGGCGCCGGGCAGGTCGAGTGCACGATCAACGGCCTCGGGGAGCGCGCGGGCAACGCGTCGCTCGAGGAGATCGTCGTCGCGCTCAAGGTGCGCAGCGACCATTTCGGCGTCGAGACCGGGATCGACACGACGCTGATCGCCGCCACGTCGCGCCTCGTCGCAGAGCGCACCGGCTACGCGGTGCAGCGGAACAAGGCCGTCGTCGGCGCCAACGCCTTCGCGCACGAGGCCGGCATGCACCAGGACGGGATGCTGAAGGACTCGCGGACGTATCAGATCATCGATCCCCGGGAGGTCGGCGTCTCGATGACGCTGCCGCTCGGCAAGCACTCGGGACGGCACGCGTTCGCCCGGGCCTGCGAAGCCATGGGCGTCGAGCTCGCGGACGACGACCTGAACGCCGCCTTCCGTCGTTTCAAGGCGCTCGCCGACACCGGCGCCGCCGTAACCCTCGAGGAGCTCTTCACGGAGGTGGCCGCATGAGCCATAGCGCAAGAATCGCCTGCCTGACAGGCGCCGGCACGGCGCCGGAGCTGATGGCGGAGGCCGTCCTCGCACTCGAGGCGCTCGCCCGCCTGCACGGCCTCTCGATCGACGAGGTGCACGTCCCCTTCGGCGGAGTCGCCGTCGCGCGCGGCGGCCAGTCGTTCCCCGCGTCGACGCGGTCGGCGGTGCTCGACTCCGACGCGGTGCTCGTCGCGGGCGCGGAGGAGCCGGCGCTCGACGAGGTGATGGCCGAGCTCGACCTCCGGGCCCGCGTCACGCGCGTCCGTTTCGGCAGGCACGACGACGTCGCGTTCGTCGCCCCGCTCCAGGAGTCGGCGTCGGAGTGGACGCTCGAGGCCGCGTTCACGATCGCCGCGGGACGCAGCATGCAGATCGCCGTCGTCGGCGACACCGCCTGGAACGAGCTCGCGGACGAGGTCGCGGACGCGCACGAACACGTGCAGGTCGAGCATCTGTCCCCGCGTGTGGCGCTGCCGCTCGCCGCGTTCAACACGAGCCGCTTCGACGTCGTCGCGGTCGCGCCGGCGTGGGCCGAGCCGATGGTCGAGATCGCCGCGGCGCCTGCAAGCGCGCGCGTCGCCGCGCACGGGCTGCTGGCCGAGCACGGGCCGAGCCTCTTCGTTCCGTCACCGGACGGCGGCTTCGCGATCGCCGGCCACGGCATCGTCAACCCGAGCAGCATGCTGCTCGCCGCCGCCATGACGCTCGAGCACGGGCTCGGCTCGCGCGCTGCCGGCCAGACGCTTGCGGGCGCCGTCTCCGCCGCGCTCGTCGACGGTCCGCAGACGCCCGACCTGCTGCGCCTCGGGGTCGGCGCGACGACGCGCGAGTTCACGTCGCGCGTGCTCGCCGGCTTCCAGCTCTCGCTCCGCAACGCGGAGTTCTACCCGGAGGCCGTATGAAGATGAACGGTGCAGACGCCGTCCTCCGCTCGCTCGAAGCGGAGGGCGTCGAAGTGATGTTCGGCCTGCCGGGCGGCGCGATCCTACCGCTCTACGACGCGATCGCCCGTGGCACGACCGTGCGTCACGTGCTCGCGCGCCACGAGCAAGGGGCGGGTCACATGGCCGAGGGCTACGCGCGCGCCTCCGGCCGCGTCGGCGTCGCCGTCGCGACGTCGGGCCCCGGCGCGACGAACCTCGTCACGCCGATCGCGGATGCGTGGATGGACTCGACGCCGCTCGTCTGCATCACCGGACAGGTGCGCTCGTTCCTGATCGGCACCGACGCATTCCAGGAGTGCGACATCACCGGAATCACGATCCCGATCGTCAAGCACTCGTGGCTCGTCCAGGACGTCGAAGAGCTGCCGCACGTCATCAAGGCCGCGTTCCACGTCGCGAGCACGGGCCGCTGCGGCCCGGTGCTCGTCGACATCCCGCGGGACGTGCAGGAAGCCGAGCTCGACTTCTCCTATCCCTCCGAAGTCTCCCTCCCGGGGTGGAAGCCGCCCCGCCGCGGAAATGCCCGGCAGATCGTCGCCGCAGCGAAGGCTGTCGCCGCGGCGGAGCGGCCCATCCTCTACGTGGGGGGCGGCGTGCTGAACGCACACGCCACCGACGAGCTGCTCACGCTCGCGGAGGCGGCGCGGCTCCCGGTCGTGACGACGCTGATGGCGAAGAGCGCGTTCCCCGAGTCGCACGACCTGCACATGGGCTGGCCCGGGATGCACGGCCCGAAGTGGTCGAACTGGGCGCTGAACAAGGCGGACGTCGTCATCGCGGTCGGCGCGCGCTTCGACGACCGCGTCACCGGCAAGCTCTCCGCCTTCGCGCCGGGAGCGACGGTCGTGCACCTCGACATCGACGCGGCGGAGATCTCGAAGATCCGGCACGCCGACGTGCCCGTGGTCGGGCCGCTGAAGCCGGTGCTCGCCGAGCTGGCGAAGACCGTGGCGGCGGAGGTCGTCCCCGGGCGCACCGACGCCTGGCTGCGCCAGATCGCCGAGTGGCGCGAGCAGTTCCCGCTGCGCTACTCGAGCGAAGGCCCGATGCTGAAGCCGCAGCGGGTGCTCGAGTCGCTGCAGGAGCTGACGGCCGGCCGCGACGACGTCGTCTGGACGACGGGCGTCGGGCAGCACCAGATGTGGGCGATGCAGTACATCTCCTGCGACCGTCCGCGCACGTTCATCAGCTCCGGCGGTCTCGGGACGATGGGCTACGGCATTCCCGCGGCGATCGGCGCGAAGGCGGCGCGGCCCGACGCGACCGTCATCTGCGTCGACGGCGACGGCTGCTTCCAGATGACCTCGCAGGAGCTCGCGACCGCCGCGCTCGAGGATCTGCCGATCGTCGTCGTGATCGTGAACAACGGCTACCTCGGCATGGTGCGCCAGTGGCAGGACATGTTCTTCGAGGAGCGCTTCTCGCAGATCAAGCTGACGCACGCGCTTCCCGACTACGCCGCGCTCGCGCGTGCCTACGGCGCGCTCGGCTTCACCGCCGAGACGCCCGAGGAGCTCGAGGAGGCGCTCGCCGAGGCGGTCGCGTCGGGGCGCACCTGCGTCGTCGACGCCCGCGTCGACCCGCGCGAGCACTGCTTCCCGATGATCCCCGCCGGCGCAGCCGCCGTCGACGTCGTCGAGTACGAGGACAGCGAGGTGCCGGTCGCATGAAGCACACGATCGCGATCCTCCTGGAGAACAAGCCGGGCGCGCTCACGCGCGTCACGAGCATGTTCGCCCGGCGCGGCTACAACATCGACAGCCTCGCCGTCGGCCCGACCGAGCGCCACGACGTGTCGCGAATCACGCTGCGCGTCGACTGCGAGATGCACTCGCTCGAGCAGATCGAGAAGCAGATCCACAAGCTCGTCAACGTGCTCCGCGTGACGGAGCTCGTGCCGGGCGAGTCGCTCGAGCGCGAGCTCGCGCTCCTGAAGGTTTCGGCTTCGCCGAGCGCACGCGCCGAGCTGATCGCCCTCGGCGAGGTCTTCAACGCGCGCATCGCCGACCTCGGCCCCGACTCGATCGTCTTCGAGCTGACAGGGTCTCCGGAAGAGGTCGACTCGTTCGAGGAGCTCGTTCGTCCGCACGGCCTCCAGGAGCTCGTCCGCACCGGCCGTATCGGCCTCACCCGCGCCACGCGCTCCCCGCGCGGCCGGACCTCCCAGCACGCTCTCGTCTGAACCCACGAAAAGGAGCTCAACCCGATGGCAACCATTCACAGCGAAGGCGATCTCGACCTCCTCGACGGCAAGGTCGCCGTCGTCGGGTTCGGCAGCCAGGGACACGCGCATGCCCTGAACCTCCACGACTCCGGCGTCGACGTGCATGTCGGCCTGCGCGAGGGCAGCCCCTCGCGCGCCGCCGCCGAGGAGGCCGGGTTGAAGGTCGGCACGGTCGCCGAAGCGGTCAAGGGCGCGCAGGTCGTCGCTCTCCTCGTTCCCGACCATCTCCAGAAGGGCGTGTGGGACGCCGACGTCGCTCCGAATCTCGAGCCGGGCGCAGCGGTGCTGTTCGCGCACGGGCTGAACATCCACTTCGGCCGCATCGTGACGCCCGAGGGACACGACGTGATCATGGTCGCGCCCAAGGCGCCGGGCCATCGCGTGCGCGAGCTCTACGTCTCCGGCGCCGGCACGCCGGGCCTCGTCGCCGTGCACCAGGATGCGAGCGGCCGTGCGCTGCAGCTCGCGCTCGCGTACGGCGTCGGCATCGGCTGCGGCCGCGTCGGGCTCCTCGAGACGACGTTCGCGGAGGAGACGGAGAGCGATCTCTTCGGCGAGCAGGCGGTGCTCTGCGGCGGCGTCCCGGCTCTCGTCCAGGCCGGCTTCGACACGCTCGTCAAGGCGGGCTACCAGCCGGAGATCGCGTACTACGAGTGCCTCAACGAGCTGAAGCTCATCGTCGACCTGCTCTACGAGGGCGGCTTCGAGTACATGCGCTACTCGATCTCCGACGTCGCCGAGTACGGCGATCTCTCCCGCGGCACGCGCGTCGTCGACGACGGCACGCGCGAGCGGATGAGCGCCATCCTCGAGGAGATCCGCAGCGGCGCCTTCGCGAAGGAGCTGTTCGCCGACGACGACGCCGGCCGCCCGAAGTTCAAGCAGCTGCGTGCCGAGGGCGAGGCGCGCGCCGCCGAGCTCGAGCGCGTCGGAAAGGAGCTTCGCGCCCTCGCGGGGGTCGAAGGCCTGTTGGGTGCGGAGGCGCATGGGGTCCGGTAAGGATGCAGTTGACGTCGGCGTCGCACTCCTCGGATACGGCACGGTCGGCGCCTCGGTCAACCGCCTGCTCGTCGAGAGCGCCGACGAGATCGAGCGGGCGACCGGGCACCGGCTGCGCGTCGTGCACGCCCTCGTTCAGGACGCCGGCAAGGAGCGGTCGTTTCCCGCCGGCGACGGCGTCCTGACGACCGACTTCGCCGCGGTCCGCGACGACCCGTCGGTCGACGTCGTCGCGGAGGTGATGGGCGGCCTCGACCCGGCGGGGGGCTACGTGCGCGAGCTGCTCGCGGCCGGCAAGTCGGTCGTGACGGCGAACAAGCAGCTCGTCGCGCGCGAGGGCGCCGACCTGTTCGCGATCGCGTCGGCGGCCGGAGTCCAGTTGCGCTTCGAAGCGTCGGTTTGCGCTGCGATCCCCGTCGTGAAGGTGCTGCGGGAGTCCCTCGTCGTCTCGAACGTCCATCGCGTGCTCGGGATCGTGAACGGGACGACGAACTTCATCCTCTCGCGCATGGAGCGCGGCGGCTCCTATGTGGAGGCGCTCGCGCAAGCGCAGGCGCTCGGCTACGCCGAAGCCGATCCGAGCGACGATGTCAACGGCGCCGACGCCGCCGCCAAGATGGCGATCCTCGCCACGGTCGCGTTCGGCTCGCGGGTCGCCCTCGACGACGTCGACACGCGCGGGATCACCGAGATCGAGCCGGCGCACGTCTCCGCCGCGGCGCAGCTCGGCATGGTCGTGCGGCTTGTCGGCATCGCGAGCCTCGTCGACGGCCGCGTCGACGTGCGCGTGCAACCGGCGCTCGTCGAGCGGTCGCACCCGCTCGCCGCGGTGGACGGCGCGTTCAACGCCGTGATGCTGCAGGGCGACGCGATCCGCGAGATCACGCTCGAAGGCCCCGGTGCCGGCGGCATCGAGACGGCGTCGGCCGTCGTCGCCGACCTCGTCAGTGTCGTCGGCACCGCAGGCACCGGCTTCCTGCAGAATGACGCGTGCTGGCGCGAGCTCGACTTCCTGCCAGAGGGCGAATGGCGCTCGCCGTTCTACGCGCATCTCGACGTCGCCGACCGCCCGGGCGTGCTCGCGCACGCCGCGAGCCGCCTCGCCGCGCACGAGGTCTCCGTCGCGCAGCTCGTGCAACGTCTCGACGACGGCCGCGCAGCGATCGAGCTCGTCCTCCACGCTGCGCCCATCGGCGCGGTGCACGCCGCGCTCGCGGAGATCGCGGCGCTACCGGAGGTGCTCGGACCCCCTTTCGTCGTCCCGGTGATCTCGGAGCGTCCCCTGTGACCGTCACCCTCGGAGAGGGCCGGACGCCGCTGCTGCGCGCAGAGCGGCTGTCGAAGCGATTCGGCGTAGAGCTCTGGCTCAAGTGGGAGGGCGCCAATCCGACAGGCTCGTTCAAGGACCGGGGGATGAGCGTCGCCGTCACGAAGGCGTTGGAGGCCGGCGCCACCGGAGTCGTGTGCGCGTCGACCGGCAACACCGCCGCCTCCGCCGCCGCCTACGCCGCGCGCGCGGGCCTCGACGCCGTCATCGTCGTCGCGGCGGGCGGCGCGGCGAGCTCGAAGCTCGTGCAGGTTCGTGCAGTCGGCGGCCGCGTCGTCGAGGTGGGCGGCACGTTCTCCGACGCGTACGCCGAGGCCGAACGCCTCGCAGCCGACGACGGGCTCGTGCTCGTCAACTCGACGAATCCGCACCGGATCGAAGGGCAGAAGACCGCCGCGTTCGAGATCCTCGAGCAACTCGGCGGGATGCCCGACGTCCTCGCCCTCCCGTACGGCGGCGGCGGCAACACGAAGGCGTACGCCCGTGGGTTCGACGAAGCCACTGGCGTGCTGCCGCGACTGCACCCGACCGAGGCCGAGCGTCGTGCGGACACGCTCGCCTCCGCGATCCGCATCGTCGAGCCGATCCACCGTGCGGAGGTCGAGGACGCGCTCGCCCGCTCGGGTGGATCGATCGTCACGGTGAGCGACGACGAGCTGACCGCTGCGTGGCGTCTACTGGGGCACGAGGAGGGCGTGTTCTGCGAGCCCGCGTCGGCCGCAGGCGTCGCGGCGCTCGCGCGTGGCGCCGCGCGCGGCGGGGAACGTGTCGTCTGCGTGATCACCGGGCACGGCCTCAAGGATCCGGACGCCGTCACGAGGCTCGCCGCATGACGATTCACGTCCGCGCACCGGCGACGAGCGCGAATCTCGGCCCGGGCTTCGACGTCGCCGCTGTCGCACTCGACCTGTGGAACGAGCTCGAGGTGGGGGAGTCGAACGGCCACGCTCCCGACGCGTCGCACCTCGGGGTGCAGGCGTTCGCCCGCTTCGCCTCGCCGGAGGGCCGGTCGTTCGCGTTCGTCGACCGGATCCCGCGCGAGCGCGGGCTGGGCTCGAGCGCCGCGGTGATCGCGCTCGGCCTCGTCGCAGGAGCGATCGCCGCAGGCCTGGATCCCCACGCCGACGAATTGCTCGCGGCCGGGCTGCCGTTCGAGGGGCACGCCGACAACCTCGCGGCGGCGCTCGTCGGCGGAGTCTGCCTCACCTGGGACGGGCACATCGCGCGCGTCGCCGACGACGTACCGGCGGCCGCGGTCGCCGTGGTCCCCCCGGATCGCGTGAAGACGGCGGAAGCGCGCGCATCGCTGCCGCAGGCGGTGCCCTACGCGGACGCCGTGTTCAGCGCGGTGCACGCGACGCTGCTCGGTGCCGCGCTCGCCTCGGGGAGCGAGCTGCTCTTCGCGGCCGGCACCGACGACCGGCTGCACGAGCCGTATCGCGCCGCGCACGCACCGCAGCTCAAGGCGATTCGCACCGACCCGCCGGCCGGGCTCCTCGGCGCGACGCTCTCGGGGTCGGGACCGACGGTGATCGCGTGGATCGAGAAGAGTCACGTCGCAGACGCCGTCGCCGAGCTCGCCGCGCGTTTCCCCGAACACGAGGTTCTCCATCTCGAAGTCACGACGACAGGAGCCGGCACCGCATGAGCGATCCATACGCACGCCCTTCGAGCCCTGCCAAGCGCCACAGCGCCGCGCTCACGGACGGCGTCGACCGCGCCGCTGCGCGCGCGATGCTGAAGGGCATCGGCCTCGACGACGAGGCGCTGTCGCGGCCGCTCGTCGGAATCGCGACGACGTGGATCGAGACCATGCCGTGCAACTGGAACCAGCGCGAGCTCGCGCGTCACGTGCGGCGCGGGATCATCGAAGCGGGAGGGACCCCGGTCGAGTTCAACACGATCGCGGTGTCCGACGGTGTCTCGATGGGTACGGAGGGCATGCGCGCGTCGCTCGTCTCGCGTGAGACGATCGCGGACTCGATCGAGCTGGTCGTCCGCGGCCACCTGCTCGACGGCCTCGTGTGTCTCGTCGGCTGCGACAAGACGATCCCCGCCGCGGTGATGGCGCTCGCCCGGCTCGACGTGCCCGGTCTCGTGCTCTACAACGGCTCGATCGCGCCCGGCCGCTTCCGCGGCCGCGACGTCACGATCCAGGACGTCTTCGAGGCGGTCGGCGCTGCGGCGGCCGGGACGATGAGCAACGCCGACGTGCACGAGCTCGAGGATGCTGCGTGCCCGGGCGCCGGCGCATGCGGCGGCCAGTTCACCGCAAACACGATGGCGACCGTGCTCGAGTTCCTCGGCATCAGCCCGGCCGGGCTGAATGACGTGCCCGCGACCGATCCGGCGAAGCCGGAGGCGGCGTACGAGGCCGGCAAGATCGCGATGCGGCTCGTGCGCGACGACGTGCGGCCGTCGCAGGTGATGACGCGGGACGCGCTCGAGAACGCCGTCGCGTCCGTCGCCGCAACGGGCGGCTCGACGAACGGTGTGCTGCACCTGCTGGCGATCGCGCACGAGCTCGGCATCCCGTTGACGATCGACGAGTTCGACCGCATCGCCGAGCGCACGCCCGTCATCGCCGACATCAAGCCGGGCGGCCGCTTCGTTGCGACAGACCTCCACGCGGCCGGCGGTGTCGCACTCGTCGCGCGCGAGCTGCTGAAGGCGGGGCTCGTGCACGGCGACGCCCCGAACGTCGACGGACGCTCGCTCGCGCAGGTCGCCGCCGCGGCCGTCGAGACGCCGGGGCAGGAGGTCGTCGTACCGATCGAGCGCCCGTTGAAGGCGACGGGCGGCCTCGCGATCCTGCGCGGGAACCTCGCACCGGAAGGCGCCGTCGTGAAGCTCGCGGGCCACGAGCGGCTGTTCCACTCCGGCCCCGCGCGTGTCTTCGAGTCGGAAGAAGGCTGCTTCGCGGCGGTGAAGGCGCGGAGCATCGAGCCGGGCGACGTCGTGGTGATCCGCTACGAAGGCCCTGCGGGCGGCCCCGGCATGCGCGAGATGTTGCACGTCACCGCGGCGCTCGTCGGCGAAGGGCTCGGAGACGAGGTCGCGCTCATCACGGACGGCCGCTTCTCGGGCGCGACCCACGGCCTCATGGTCGGCCACGTCGCGCCGGAGGCGGCGCGCGGCGGCCCGATCGGCGCGCTCCGCGACGGGGACACCGTCGAGCTCGACGTCGCGAAGCGGGAGCTGCGCGTGCTCCTCTCCGACGACGAGATCGCGGCGCGCCTCGCGGAGGTCGTCCCGCCTCGGCCGCGCTACACGACCGGCGTGCTCGCGCGCTACGCGCTGCTCGTCTCGTCCGCCTCCGAGGGCGCCGTGTTGAGGTGTTCCGTTTGACGCCGGACCGCTTTATTTCGTATAGTGCCGCTACCACCGGCGCGGGCACCACGTCCCGCTCCGCATCGAGAGAGGCTGAGGGAACCGGCCCGCAGACGCCTCGGCAACCTGCATCCGACGGAGGGTGTGTGGTGCCAAGCCCGGCCGAGCCGACGGCTCGGAGGATGTCGAGCGAGAGACGAAAGGAGTTCGTGTAGTGCCTGCCACCGCCCTCAGGTGCCGCGTCTGCGAGACGCCGTACCCTCTCGACCCGATCGGGGTCTGTTCGAAGTGCTTCGGCCCGCTCGAGCCGGTCTACGACCGCGACGAGCAGCGCCGCACCGTCACGCGCGCGTCGATCGAGGCCGGCCCGCGCTCGATCTGGCGTTACGCGGGCCTTCTGCCGGTCGCGCCTCCCGCCGAGCAGCGCCTCCCGCCGGGCTGGACACCCCTCGTCCGCGCACAGCGTCTCGAGGAGGCCCTCGGTCTCGGAGAGCTCTGGCTCAAGCTCGACACGGCGAATCCGACGCACTCGTTCAAGGATCGAGTCGTCGCGGTCGCCGCCGCGAAAGCGGTCGAGCTCGGGCGCACGACGCTCTCCTGCTCGTCGACCGGCAATCTGGCAAATGCGGTTGCAGCACGGGCTGCCGCGGAGGGGCTCGAGGCGGTCGTCCTCTGCCCGGCTGACCTCGAGCCGGAGAAGCTCGTCGCCACCTCGATCTACGGCGCGAAGATCATCGCGATCGACGGGAGCTACGACGACTGCAGCCGGCTGAGCGTCGAGCTGTCGTTCGAGCTCGACTGGGCGTTCGTCAACGTCGGCCTGCGCGCCTATTACGCGGAAGGGTCGAAGACGCTCGCGTTCGAGATCGCCGAGCAGCTCGGCTGGGAGCTCCCCGACGCCGTGATCGCGCCGATCGCATCCGGCGCGATGTTCTCGAAGGTGCACCAGGGCTTCGGAGAGCTGCTCGAGCTCGGGCTCGTCGACGGCGCGCGGCCGCGCCTCGTCGGCGGCCAGGCGGAAGGCTGCTCGCCCGTCGCGACCGCCTTCGCCGACGGCGCGAAGGTGAAGCCGGTGCGGCCGAGCACGATCGCGCGTTCGCTCGCGATCGGAAGCCCGGCCGACGGCGACCTCGCCGTCTCTGTCGCGCGGGCATCCGGCGGTTCCGTCCACGCCGTGCAGGAGGACGAGATCGCGGACAACATCGCGCTCCTCGCCGAGACGACCGGCGTCTTCGGTGAGACCGCTCCGGGCGTCACGCTCGGCGCGCTCCGCGCGGCGGTGCAGAGCGGCGAGCTCGGCGGGAACGACCGCGTCGTCCTGCTCGTGACCGGCGACGGGCTGAAGACGCCGGGCGTCGTCGCCGACCGCTTCGAGCACACCCGCGTCCAGCCGGACGCGGACCAGATCCTGGAGACCCTCGGTGTTCACGTCTAGGCAACCACACACAACAGGAGGTGCAACATGAGAACCGGGCCGCGGACGGGGTTCCGCTGGACGCCCGAGACGATCGTCTACGCGATCACGCTCTGGTACCGCAAGCACAGCCGCACGCCGCTCACGAGCGAGTGGGATCAGGCGGGCGAGAACCATCCTTCCCGGCAGACCGTCGCGCGGGTGTTCGGGAGCTGGAACGAGGCGATGCAGGCCGCGGGCTTCACGCCGCGTCCGCGCGGCCGCCAGCCGCGGTCGCTCACGGAAGGCGCGCTTGCCGACGGGTAGCGAGAGAGTCGTCCTCCTCCCGGGGGACGGGATCGGGCCGGAGGTGGCGGCGCAGGCGCGCCGGGCGCTCGAGCTCCTTGCGCCGAAGGTCGAGATCGAGGAGCGGCTGATCGGCGCCGCGGCGATCCGTGCGACCGGAAGCCCGCTCCCGCAGGAGACAGTCGACGCATGCCTCTCGGCGACGGCTGTTCTGAAGGGGCCGGTCGGGGACCCCGAGTTCGACGCGGCCGACGTCCGCCCCGAGCAAGGGCTTCTCGCCCTGCGCGCGGCGCTCGACGCGTACGCGAACCTCCGTCCGGCAGTCGCCGGCGACGTGGACGTGCTGATCGTCCGTGAGCTCGTCGGCGGTCTCTACTTCGGCGCGAAGGGGGTGCGCGACGACGGCACGGTGTTCGACACGTGCGAGTACCACCCGCGTCAGGTCGAGCGGATCGTCCGTCGTGCCTTCAAGCTCGCGGAGTCGCGGCGTGGCGTTTTGACCTCGGTGGACAAGGCGAACGTGCTCGAGACGTCGCGGATGTGGCGACGCGTGGTCGATCAGATCGCGCCCGAGCATCCGCAGGTTCGCGTCGACCACATGCTCGTCGACAACGCCGCGATGCAGCTCGCGACGACGCCGCAGCAGTTCGACGTGCTCGTGACGGAGAACATGTTCGGCGACATCCTCTCCGACCTCGCCGCAGCCGTGACAGGCGGCCTCGGGCTCGCGCCGTCCGCGAGCCTGTCGGACGGGGGCCCGGGGATCTTCGAGCCGGTCCACGGCTCGGCGCCGGACATCGCGGGCCGCGGCCTCGCCAATCCGACGGCGATGCTGCGTTCCACCGCGCTCCTGCTCGAGCATGGGCTCGCGCGGCCGCAGGAGGCGCAGGCCCTCGTGCGCGCGATCGAGGCGGCGCTCGCGTCGACGCCTACCGCCGATCTCGGCGGGACCGCGACGACGGCCGAGTTCGGCGCGGCCGTAAGGGAACAACTTGCGGTTGACCCGGCGGCCTCGCCGTCGTACTCTGGGTCGTAGATGGTTCTCGCGTCTGAAGCCCCCCGCACCATTACGTCCTTCCAGGGCTTCTACGCGTTCGCCTTTACGCGCTAGCCGGCGCTTTCGCTTCCCCGCTGTCGCCCGGCTAGCTCATATCTCCCGCGGGAATCCCGTTCTCGTTCGCGAGGAGGCGAACCTTTCGATGACCCAGACACTCAGCACCCACACCTGCAGCTGCGAGACCCCGATCCCGATCGAGCGCGCCGAGCGCAAGGGAGCGGCGGTCACCGTCTGCATGCGGTGCGGCCTGCGTATCCCGGCACGGTTGCGATGAGCCCGAACGTCGCCTATCCGGGGCCCGTCGGCACGCACACGTCGGCTGCCGCGGCGACACTTTTTCCGGCGGACACGCTCGTGCCGCTCGCGGGGTTCCGCGCGGTCGCCGACGCCGTCGTGAGCGCGGAGGCGACGTACGGCGTTCTGCCGATCGAGAGCTCTCTCGCGGGCGCGGTCGCCGAGACGCACGACCTCCTCTACGAGCGCGCGCTCTCGATCGTCGGCGAGACGATCCTCCCGATTCGGCACCTTCTCGCGGCCTCGGTCGCGGTCCCGCTCGACGAGATCCGCATCGTGCGCTCGCATCCGAGCGCCCTCGAGCAATGCCGCAGCCTGCTGGCACGCCTGCCGAAGGCGTCCGCGGTCGCCTCGGCGACGACCGCCGAGGCGGCGCAGCAGGCGGCGGAGGACGGCGATCCGACGGTCGCCGTCATCGCCGGAGACGAGGCCGTATCGCTCTACGGGCTGACGGTGCTCGAGGACGACGTCGGCGACAGCCTCGCGTTCACGCGCTTCGTCTCGATCGCGCCGTACACCCGGGTCGAGCGAGGGCTCCGTGACGCGCGCACGGCGTTCACGTTCGCGACCGACCATCGTCCGGGCGCGCTCTCGGCGGCGATCGAGCCGTTCGCGCGAGCCGGGCTCGATCTCGTTCGCCTGGTCTCGCGCCCGCTGCCCGCGACACCGTGGAAGTACCGCTTCGACGCCGTCGTCGCGGGTCATCCTCTCGAGCCCGCGGTGCGTGTCGCGATGCGCGAGCTCGAGGCCGTGACGCGCACACTGCGCGTCGTCGGCGTCTACGAAGGACATACCGAGGAGGGAGCATGAGCATGACCGAGAGTGCACCAGCCGTCACGGCGGTCGAGGACCCATACGTCCTCGGCGTCCGCCGCGAGATCTCCGACCTCGACCGTTCGCTCGTCGAGCTCGTGAACAAGCGTCTGAAGCTCGTCGCCGGGTTGAAGCGCTACAAGGACGAGCACGGGATCGGCTTCGTCGATCTCGCACGCGAGGAGTGGATGCTGCAGTACCTGCAGCGTGCGAATCGCGGGCCGCTGTCGCAGGACGGTCTCGCGCAGCTGTACCACGACCTGCTGGCGCTGATGAAGCAGGAGGTCACCGCCCAGCACGCCGAGGGTGCCTGACGCTTCGACGATTCGACGGCCTCACTCCCTCCTGAAGCGCCGTCGATGGTGAGGCGCCCGCCGCTGCCGCAGGTGGTGGGCGCCTCATCTCTCCGCGAGAGCTGGGATCTGGTTCGAACCAGGTCCCAGATTCTCAGGCCTGCTGGAATGCGTGCAAGGCGGCCTGCTGCTGGCTGCGCAGGAGCAGCGCCCGGTCGAGCGCGTTGACGACCGCGCGCAGCGAGGCGGTGACGATGCTCGGGTGCACGCCGACGCCCCAGACCGGTTCGCCGTCGACGTCCGCCTCGACGTACGCCGCCGCGACGGCGTCCTCGCCCGTGCTCATCGCGTGCTCGTGATAGTCGAGCACGCGGATCGCGAGCCCGCTTCGCTCGGCGAGGCCGTGCACGAGCGCGGCGATCGGCCCGTTGCCGTCTCCTACGATCTCGGCCGGCTCGCCGTCGACGCGCAGTTGCGCGGTCAGCCTGTCACCGTTCTCGCCCGAGTCGTGCCGGTAGGAGACGATCTCGTACGGCCTGTCGACGGCGAGGTAGCTGTTGCGGAACACCTCGTAGATCTCTTCCGCGGAGAGCTCACCGCCCTGCGCGTCGGTGATTGCCTGCACCTTCTGCGCGAAGTCGACCTGCAATCCGCGCGGCAGCTCGAGGCCGTAGCGGCTCGCGAGCAGGAACGCGACTCCGCCCTTCCCCGACTGGGAGTTGACGCGGATGATCGCCTCGTAGCTGCGACCGACGTCCTGCGGGTCGATGGGCAGATACGGGACGTCCCACACCGCGCCGTCGGACTGCTGCTGCGCGTGCATGCCCTTCTTGATTGCGTCCTGGTGCGAGCCCGAGAACGCCGTATAGACGAGCTCGCCGACCCAGGGGTGGCGCGGGTGGACGGGCAGCTCGTTGCACTCCTCGACGATGCGCTTCGCCTCGTCGAGCTGCGAGAGGTCGAGGTGCGGGTCGACGCCCTGCGTGAGCAGGTTGAGCGCGATCGTGATCACGTCGACGTTGCCGGTTCGCTCGCCGTTGCCGAAGAGCGTGCCCTCGACGCGCTCCGCCCCCGCCATCAGCCCGAGCTCTGCCGTTGCGACCGCCGT
>DATKQO010000290.1:0-22614 GCA_035532715.1 Gaiellaceae bacterium
CCGCGGTGCGCACGCGATCGGCGGCATGGCGGCATTCATCCCCTCGCGCAAGGACGCGGAGGTGAACCGCGTCGCGCTCGCGAAGGTGCGTGAGGACAAGGAGCGCGAGTCGGCGAGCGGGTTCGACGGAACGTGGGTCGCCCATCCCGATCTCGTCCCGGTTGCGACCGAGGTCTTCGACGCCGTGCTCGGCGACCGCCCGAACCAGGTCGACCGGCTGCGCGAGGACGTCATCCCGGACGAGGCGGCGCTGCTTTCGATCCCGGACACCCCTGGCGAGATCACCGAGTCTGGTCTGCACACGAACGTCTCCGTCGGCGTCCGCTACCTGGACGCGTGGCTGCAGGGCGTCGGAGCCGCGGCGATCGACAACCTGATGGAGGATGCTGCGACGGCGGAGATCTCGCGCTCACAGGTGTGGCAGTGGGTGCGTGCGAGGCGGTTCGACGAAGCTCAGGTGCGCCGCGAGGTGGACGCAGTCGAGGCCGGGCCGGAGGCCAAGGAGCTGTTCGTCGAGCTGGCTCTCGCGCCCGATCTCGTCGAGTTCCTCACGCTCCCCGCGTACACTCGCCTGGAGTGACGCTCGACACCACCAAGGCCGACGACATCGCGCTCGTGATCGAGGAGGCGATCGTCTCCGGGGAGCTCGCCCCGGGGACCGTGCTCCGCCAGGAACAGCTCTCCGAGCAGTTCAACGTGTCGCGCACCCCGGTGCGCGAGGCGTTGCGGCGCCTCGCCGCGCTCGGGCTCGTCTCGTTCGTGCCGAACCGCGGCGTCCGCGTGCGCACGATCTCGCGCGACGAGCTGCACGAGGCGTTCATGGTGCGCGCCGAGCTCGAGTCGCTCGCGACGGAGGTCGCCGCGACGAAGATCACGCCGGAGGAACTCGACGAGCTCGACCAGGTCGAGAAGAGCTTCTCGAAGATCTCGCAGGAGCTCCGCTCGCGCGAGCCGGGCGACGAGCGCCGCTCGATCATGGGCGACTGGGTACGCGGGAACCACGCGTTCCACGACATCATCTATCGGGTCGCCGACCTGCCGCTCGTCGAGCAGATGGCGAAGAGCGCGCGGCGGACGTTCTCCGGGCCCGCCGTCTGGGCGCCGGGCGACCACTCGCTCGACGGCCTCTACGTCAAGAACGCGGAGCAGCACCGGGCGATCAAGCAGGCGCTCGCCGCCGGCAGCGCCGCGGGCGCGCGTGCGCTCGCGCGGGAGCACGTGCTCTCGTCGTTCACGCTGCTCGAGACGATCCTCGAGCAGGTCGGCGCGCAACCGCGCGACTGGCAGCGCGGCCGCTCCGCTCG
Organism: Gaiellaceae bacterium; assembly: GCA_035532715.1. GTDB lineage: Bacteria > Actinomycetota > Thermoleophilia > Gaiellales > Gaiellaceae > Palsa-739. The sequence continues at coordinate 1,305 of DATKQO010000290.1, forward strand.
GCGCTGACGTCTCTGGCACACTTCGGCGCATAGTCGCTGCCTGACCACATCCTTTCCCTGGCTAGGATCGGCCCCTGATGGAGATGGAGCCGCTCTACAAGCCGCACGGCGTCGAGGAACGCTGGCAACGCGTGTGGGAGGACGAAGGTCACTTCCACGCCGACCCCGGCTCGGAGCGGGAGAGCTACGTGATCGCGGTGCCGCCGCCGAACGTAACGGGCGCGCTGCACATGGGGCACGCGCTGAACGGGACGCTGCAGGACACCCTCGTGCGCTGGCACCGGATGCGCGGCTTCAACGCGCTCTGGCAGCCGGGATACGACCACGCCGGGATCGCCACCCAGGCCGTCGTCGAGCGGGAGCTGCGCAAGGAGGGGATCGCGCGGCTCGACCTCGGCCGCGAGGCGTTCGTCGAGCGCGTCTGGGTGTGGCTGCGCGAGTACGGCGGCGTGATCATGGGCCAGTTCCGGCGGCTCGGCTGCTCGCTCGACTACGCGCGGGAGCGCTTCACGATGGACGACGCCTACGTGCGCGCGGTCATGCGTTTCTTCGTTCACCTCTACGAGCGCGGCTGGATGTACCGCGACAACCGGATCATCAACTGGTGCAAGGACTGCAAGACCTCGATCTCCGATCTCGAGGTGGAGTACCTCGACGTCGACGACGCGCTCACGTACGCGCGCTACCCGCTCGAGGACGGCAGCGGCTCGGTGACCATCGCGACGGTGCGCCCCGCGACGATCCTCGCCGACGTGGCGGTGGCCGTGCATCCGGACGACGAGCGCTACACGGCCCTCGTCGGGAAGAACGTGATCGTGCCCGTGATCGGGCGCGCCGTCCCGCTGATCGCGGACGAGCGCGTCGAGCCGGAGTTCGGCACCGGCGCGCTGAAGGTCACACCCGGCCACGACCCGACCGACTTCGAGATCGGCCGCGACCACGGCCTTCCCGAGCTGACGGTGATCGGCTTCGACGGTCGCATGACCGGCGACGTGCCCGAAGGGTACGCCGGGCTGACCGAGGATGAGGCCGCGGAGCGCGTGGTCGCCTGGCTCAAGGAGCACGACCAGCTCGTCAAGCGCGAGAGCTACCGGCACTCCGTCGGGCACTGCGAGCGCTCCGGGACGCGGATCCAGCCGCTCGTCTCGCTGCAGTGGTGGTGCGACATGAAGGCGATGGCCGCGCCCGCGATCGAGGCGATCGACTCCGGACGCGTGCGGTTTCACCCGCCGGTGCACGGCCGGGTCGCCTCCGACTGGTTGAAGGCGATCCGGCCGTGGAACGTGTCGCGCCAGCTCTGGTGGGGGCACCAGCTGCCGATCTGGTACTGCCCCGACGGGCACGTGACCTGTGCGGAGAGCGAGCCGGAGGCGTGCGCCGAGTGCGGCTCGCGCGAGCTCGTGCGGGATCCCGACGTGCTCGACACGTGGTTTTCGTCGGCGCTCTGGCCGTTCGCGACGCTCGGATGGCCGGACGACACGCCGGAGCTGCGCGCGTTCTATCCGGGCGACGTCAACTCGACGGCGCGCGAGATCATCTTCCTCTGGGTGAACCGCATGCTCATGTCGGGCATCGAGCTGCTCGGCGACATCCCATTTCGCGACGTGGTGATCCACTCGGTGATCCAGGACGCCCACGGGCGCCGGATGTCGAAGTCGGCCGGCAACGGCGTCGACCCCGTCGAGCTCATCGATCTGCACGGCGCCGACGCGACGCGCTACGGCCTGCTGAAGATGTCGTCGACGCAGGACGTGCGCTTCTCGACCGGGCATCTCGAAGAGGGGCGACGTCTCGCGAACAAGCTCTGGAACGTGTCGCGGCTCATCCTCCAGGGCGCGCAGGGCGTGGCACCGTCGTTCAGCGCGGAGCTGCCCGAGGAACGGTGGATCACGGCGCGCCTCGACGCTGCACAGGCGCAGGCGCAGGACGCGCTCGCGAGCTACGAGTTCTCGCGCCTCACCGACGTGCTCTACCACGCGACCTTCGACGACTTCTGCGACTGGTATGCGGAGGCGATCAAGGCGCAGCTCTACGCGCAGGACGAGCGTGCGATCGGGATGGCGCTCGCGACGCTCGAGCGGCTGCTGAAGCTCCTGCATCCCGTGATGCCGCACATCACGGAGGAGATCTGGTCGCACCTGCCGGATCGCGAGACGCGGCTCGTGGTCGCGCCGTGGCCGGAGGCGCACGGCGGGTACGCGGACGAAGAGCCGTGGTTCGAGCAGATCCGGACCGCGGCGGAGGTGTTCCGGCGGGCCGGTGTCGTGACATCCCTCGACGACGAGCAGCGCCGGATCTTCGACGCGGTCGTGCGTCCGGACCGCGTGAAGGCCGACGGGGATCGCCGCGGCGAGGAGATCGCGCGGCTCGAGCAGGAGATCGTGCGGGCGGAGAAGATGCTGGCCAACGAGCGCTTCGTCGCGAACGCGCCCGCGGAGGTCGTCGAGGCCGAGCGGACGAAGCTCGAGCGCTACCGGCGCGAGCTTGACGCACTCGGCGACTGACTGGATCGCCTCGCTCAGCCCGTGGCCGGTCGACGGTTTCGGGCTCGAGCGGATGCGCGCGCTGCTGGCGGATCTCGGCGACCCGCAGCTGGCCTATCCGGCCGTGCACGTCGTCGGCACGAACGGCAAGTCGACGACGGTGCGGATGACGGAGGCGCTCCTGCGCGACGCCGGGCTCGCGGTCGGCGCGTACCTCTCGCCGCACGTCCGCGGCTGGGGCGAGCGGATCCGGATCCAGGGCGCCGAGGCCGACTTCGAGCGCCTCGTCGAGGGGGTCAGGCCCCGGGCCATGGCGGCGCAGGCCACGCAGTTCGAGGCCCTGACCGCAGCGGCGCTCCTCGCCTTCGCGCAAGCCGCAGTCGACGTCGCCGTCGTCGAAGCGGGTCTCGGCGGCCGCCACGACGCGACGAACGTCCTCGACACACGCGTCGTCGTGCTCACGAACGTCGCGCTCGACCACATGGACGTCCTCGGCGACACGCGCGAGGCGATCGCCGCCGAGAAGCTCGCCGTCGTCCAGCCCGGCGCCACCGTCGTCCTCGGCGAGCCGGAATGGCAGCTTCTCGCCCGGGAGAACGGGGCGGCGCGGGTCGTGGTGACCGCCCAGAGCAACCTCGCCCTCGCCGTCGCCGCGGCGGAGGCGTTCCTCGGCCGGCCCGTCGAGGCGGGCCCGGCGGCCGGCATCGTCCTCCCGGGACGCCTCGAGCGGCGAAGCGAGGAGCCGCTCGAGATCTGGGACGGAGCGCACAATCTCGCCGGCGTCGGCTACCTGCTCCCGCGCCTCCCCGACCGCGAATACGTCGTCGTCGCCTCGATCCTGAGCGACAAGCGGCCGGAGCTCATGCTCGAGGCGCTTTCCGTGCTCGGCGGCGTCTTCGTGGCCACGCAGTCGACAAATGCCCGGTCCCTCCCCGCAGGGGAACTCGCCGTCCGTGCCGAATCGTACTTTCAGCATGTCGAGACCGTTCCCGATCCGGCCGAGGCCCGCGCTCGCGCGCTCGCCCTCGCAGGCCCCAGGGGGGCCGTTCTCGTCACGGGCTCCCTCTATCTTCTTACGGACCTCAGTGGCGTCGGCTAGAACCCATACCGCGACCGACAAGCTCAGCGTCTTCGCGCTGGCCATCTTCGTGCTCCTTGCGATCGTCGGCGGCGCGTTTGCCGCCGGGTACGTGATAGGAAGGATGTTCCTGTGATCGCGAGCACGTTCGCCAGCGCGCACGACTTCTTCAGCTCGGGCACCTGGCTCGTGATCCGGAACCTGCTGCTCTTCTTCGCCGTCGTCTTCTGGCTCGCATTCGCCTACTGGGTGTACAAGGACGCGCGGCGCCGGATCGAGGATCCGTGGCTCGTCGGGATGGCGACGCTGCTCGGGCTCGTGCCGCCGTACGTCGGTCCGTTCATCTACATGCTCTTCCGGCCGCCGGAGTACCTCGAGGACGTGCGCGAACGGGAGCTCGAGATCAAGGCCATGGAGGATCGGCTCGCGAAGCGCGACCTGCACTGCCCGGTCTGCCGCACCGAGGTGGATGCCGGCTTCCTCGTCTGCCCGATCTGCACGACGAAGCTGAAGCAGGCGTGTACGACGTGCAAGCAGCCGCTCGAGGCCCTCTGGCAGGTGTGCCCGTTCTGCGAGACGCCGATCGAGCCCGCGGCGGTCGCGATGCCGCCGCCGCTGCGCACCGGGCGCAGACGTCGCGCCGAGTAGCACGCTCGTCTGACTACACTGCCGCCCCGTGGCGGTCGAGCAGACACTCATCCTGATCAAGCCCGACGCCGTGCGCCGGCGGCTTGCGTCCGAGATTCTCGGCCGGATCGAGGCGCGCGGCTTCACGGTTCGCGCCGGGAAGCTGCTCACGGCCGGCCGCGAGCTCGGCGAGACGCACTATGCCGAGCACCGGGAGAAGCCGTTCTTCGGGGAACTCGTCGCCTTCATCACCTCCGGGCCGACGTGGGCGCTCGTCGTCGAAGGCGAGAACGCGATCGCGACGATGCGCAAGACGATCGGCGCGACGAATCCCGCCGCTGCCGATCCCGGAACGATCCGCGGCGACCTTGCGATGTCGATGCCGGACAATCTCGTCCACGGCTCCGACTCGCCGGAGTCGGCCGAGCGCGAGATCGCGCTCTGGTTCTCCGCCGATGAGCTCACCTGAGCCCGACTCCGTCGCGATCAACCGCGAGGTCTGGACGCGCGCGAACGAGCGCCACACCGACGCGAACGCGCTCGCAGCCTGGAGGGCACCGGAGATTCGCTGGGGCACATGGGAGGTTCCGGAAGCGGAGTTGCGGGCGCTGCCCGACGACCTGGCGGGGCTCGACGTCGTCGAGCTCGGCTGCGGCACCGCGTACTTCTCCGCCTGGCTGGCACGCCGGGGCGCGCGACCGGTAGGCGTCGACCCGACGCCTGCGCAGCTCGAGACGGCACGACGCTGCCAGCGCGAGCTCGGCCTCGAATTCCCGCTCGTCGAAGCGTACGCCGAGTCGGTGCCGCTGCCGGACGAGTCCTTCGACCTCGCCCTCTCCGAGTACGGGGCGTCGATCTGGGCCGATCCATACCGCTGGATTCCCGAGGCGGCACGGTTGCTGCGCGCCGGCGGCCTGCTCGTGTTCCTGACCAACACGCCGCTCTCGATTCTCTGCGGGCCCGACGAGGGTCACGCGGAGGAGCAGCTCGTGCGCCCGCAGCTCGGCATGCATCGGTTCGACTGGCGGAGCGACGACGGCGGGATCGAGTTCCATCTCGGACACGGGGATCTCGTGCGCCTGCTTCGGGCGAGCGGCTTCGAGATCCTCGACCTGGTCGAGGTCTTTGCGCCCGCGGACGCAGTGACCCACGAGTTCTACGATTTCGTCCCTGCTGAGTGGGCGAAGCAGTGGCCGAGCGAGGAGATCTGGGTCGCCCGGAAAGCGCGCGCGTGAGCGCGCCGTCATCGCCGCCGCTGCTCCTGGCGTCGACGTCGCCGCAGAGGCGCGCGATCCTGCAGCAGCTCGGGATCCCGTTCGATGTCGTCGCGCCGCGCTACGAGGAGCACGATCCGCCCGGGGCCGACGCGGCGGAGCTCGTGAGCGACCACGCGCGGGGCAAGGCGGCGTCGGTCGCGGGCGAAGCGGAGGGGAGGCCCGTGCTCGGCGTCGACACGACGGTCGCGCTCGGCGGGCGGATCTACGGCAAGCCGGCCGGCGCGCGCGACGCCGGGGCGATGCTCGAGGAGCTGTCCGGGAAGACCCACGCGGTCGTCTCCGGGCTGTGCCTGCTGACGCCGGCCTGGGAGGTGTGCGAGGCGGAGGTGACGCTCGTCACGTTTCGGTCGCTGACGCCGCGCGATCTCGCCGTCTACGTCGCGGGCGGCGAATGGGAGGGGCGCGCCGGCGGCTACGCGATCCAGGGTCGCGGGGCGGCGCTCGTCGAGCGCGTCGAGGGCGACTATCTGAACGTCGTCGGCCTCCCGGCGGCCCTGCTCGTCCGCCTGCTGGCAGAGCGCTTCCCGGGCGCCTACGGCGTCGGCTGAATCGTGCGTACGCATCCCAGGGCCGGCGCGTGTTTGCGCGCGAACTGCACGAGCGTCCACCAGATGTGTCGCACGCCCTCCGACGGATCGCGCTGCTTCCATGCCACGTTTCGAGCGTAGAAACGCGAGAGCCGCGACATCGTCGCGGCTCTCGCACATCGGGGTGCCCAGATTCGAACTGGGGACCTCTCCGACCCGAACGGAGCGCGCTACCAGGCTGCGCCACACCCCGGAACGCGCCCTAGGGTACCCGAGGACCGCGCCGGGCGACCCTGACCCCGCGGGACTATCCTCCGTGCATGGCCGATCGGATCCGCGTCGCCTGCGTCCAGATGACGAGCCGCAGGGACAAGGCGGCGAACCTCGAGCGCGCGCACGCGCTCGTCGCGCGCGCGGCGGCGACGGGCGCCGACATCGTCGTCCTGCCGGAGAAGTGGAACCTGATCGGCTCGGCCGACGACTACCGCGCCGCGGCGGAGCCGCTCGCCGGCGGTCCCTCGACAGAGGCGATGTCGGCGTGGGCGCGCACGCTCGGCATCACCCTCGTCGGCGGCTCGATCACCGAGCGCCGCGACGGCCGCGAGAAGCTCTCGAACACGAGCTGTGTCTTCGACCCCGAGGGAGAGCTCGTCGCCGTCTATCGCAAGATCCATCTCTTCGACGTCGAGGTCGGCGGCGTGGTCTACCGCGAGTCCGAAGCCGAGGAGCCCGGCAGCGAGCCGGTCGTCGCGCGCGGCGAGGACTGGAACATCGGGCTCACCGTCTGCTACGACGTTCGCTTCCCCGAGCTCTACCGGATCCTGGCGCTCGAGGGCGCAGAGCTCGCCACGGTTCCCGCGCACTTCACGAGCCCGACCGGCAAGGATCACTGGCACGTGCTCCTGCGCGCCCGCGCGATCGAGAACCAGTACTACGTCGCGGCCGCCGCCCAGGTGGGGGAGACGATCGACGGCAAGCCGGCGTACGGCCGCTCGCTCATCGTCGACCCCTGGGGGATCGTGCTCGCGCAGGCGCCGGACGAGGAGACCGTCGTCACCGCCGAGATCGACCGGGCGCGGCTGCGGGCCATCCGGGCGAAGCTGCCGTCGCTCGCGAACCGCCAAGCAGACGCGTACCGGTGGCCGACGCAGGTCTGACGCACGCCGAGTGGTTGTCGCGCGTCCCGACGCTCCTGGCCGAAACGAGCACGGCCTGGGGTCTGACCCTCGGCGAGGCGTATGCGCCCGGCGCCGCCGGCTACGCCGTACGGGCCGAGCTGCCCGGCGGCCACCCCGCCGTCCTGAAGCTGATCGACCCGCACCGTGAGGCCGAGCGCGAGGCGGCCGCGCTGGCGCGCTGGGCCGGGGACGGCGCGGTGCGCCTCCTCGCGCACGACCCCGAACGGTGGGCGCTGTTGCTCGAGCGCTGCGAACCCGGGACGATGCTCGCGGAACGCCCGGCCGAGGAGGCGCTCGACATCCTCGTCGGTCTTCTTCCGCGGCTCTGGAAGAACGCCGACGGCTTCAACACGCTCGAGCGCGAAGCCGAGCGGTGGACGGACGAGATCGCGCGCGACGCGCGCGACCCCGAGCTGCGCGACGCCGCCCTTGCGTACCTGCGCGAGTTGCCGCGCACGCAGGGCGCCCAGGTGCTCGTCAACCAGGATCTGCACGGCGAGAACGTGCTCGCCGCGCAGCGCGAGCCGTGGCTCGTGATCGACCCGAAGCCGCTTTCCGGCGAGCGCGAGTTCGCCGTCGCCCCCATCGTGCGCTCGTTCGAGCTCGGACACTCGAAGCGAGACATGCTCTACCGCTTCGACAGGCTCACGGCCGAGCTCGGCCTCGACCGCGAGCGCGCGCGCGGCTGGACGGTGGCCCAGACCGTCGCCTGGTCCGGCGGCAGCGACTACTGGGATGTCCACCTCGACACGGTGCGCTGGCTGCTGGAGGAGGCGTGACGCAGATCCGGGCGGTCCTCTTCGACGTCGACTTCACGCTCGCGCGCCCCGGCCCGGAGCTCGGCCCCGAGGGCTACGTCCGCGCGGGCGGCCGCCACGGCCTCACGCTCCAAGCCGAGCGCTTCGATGCTGCTCGCGACGCCGCGCTCGTGAATCTGAAGCGCCACCCCGAGCTTGACCACGACGACGAGATCTGGTTCGCGTTCACCGAGCAGATCGTGCTCGGCATGGGCGGCACGCAGCCGGCGTCGTATGCGTGTGCGGTCGAGATCACGCGCAGCTGGGAACGGCACGAGAACTTCGAGCTGTACGAGGACACGCTGCCCGTGCTCGAGGAGCTGCGCACGGCAGGATTGAAGATCGGACTCGTCACGAACTCCGCGCGCGACGTCGTCGCCTTCGCGCGCCATCACCGGCTCGAGGTCGACGCGGCGATCGGGTCGAGCGGCCACGGCAAGGCGAAGCCGCACGCGTCGATCTTCGCCGCAGTGCTCGAGCAACTCGGGGTCGAGCCCGGCGCGGCGGCGATGGTCGGCGACACGGTCGACGCGGACATCGAGGGAGCGCTCGCGATCGGCATGCACGCGGTCCTCGTCGACCGGCTCGGCCGGCACCCGGACTTCGAGCCGCGGCTCGAGGATCTCTACGGGCTCCCCGCCGCGCTCGGCCTGCTGCGGGCCACGTAGACTCCGTCTCGTGGCAGCGTGGGTCGCCTGGTCGATCGCCGCCGTGCTTCTCGCGGTCGGTGAGATCCTCACGCCCGGCCTCTTCTTCCTCGGCCCTGTCGCGCTCGCCGCCGTCGCAGGCGCGCTCGCTTCGCTGCTCGGCGCGCCGCTCTGGCTGCAGCTCGTCGTGTTCGCCGGGGGCTCGTTCGCGTCGCTCGGCCTGCTCCGCCCGATCGCGCGGCGCCACCTGCGCATGCCGCACGCGATGCGCACCGGCACCGCGGCGCTCGTCGGCGCTCCCGCTGTCGTCCTCCGTCGCGTCGACGCGCAGGGCGGCCTCGTTCGCATCGGCGGCGAGGAGTGGTCCGCCCGCGCCTACATGCCCAACCAGGTGCTCGAACCCGGCGCACAGGTCGAGGTTGCAGAGATCGAGGGCGCAACCGCGCTCGTCTATGAGTAAAGGAGCCTGAATGGTCGCCTGGATCATCGTCGGCGTCGTCGCCGTCATCGTGCTCATCGTGCTCGCGCGCACGGTGCGGATCGTCCCGCAGGCGCGCGCAGCCGTCGTCGAGCGGCTCGGCCGCTACTCGCGCACGCTCTCGCCGGGGCTCGCGCTCGTCGTGCCGTTCATCGATCGCATCCGGCCGTTGATCGACCTGCGCGAGCAGGTCGTCTCGTTCCCGCCCCAGCCGGTGATCACGGAGGACAACCTCGTCGTCAACATCGACTCGGTCATCTACTTTCAGGTGACCGACGCGAAGTCCGTGACCTACGAGATCGCGAACTACATCCAGGCGATCGAGCAGCTCACGGTCACGACGCTGCGCAATGTGATCGGCGGCATGGCGCTCGAGAAGACGCTCACGTCGCGTGACGAGATCAACGCCCAGCTGCGCGGCGTGCTCGACGAGGCGACCGGAAAGTGGGGGATCCGCGTCAATCGCGTCGAGCTGAAGGCGATCGACCCGCCGGCGTCCATTCAGGACTCGATGGAGAAGCAGATGCGCGCCGATCGCGAGAAGCGCGCGACGATCCTGCAGGCGGAGGGCCAGAAGCAGTCGGCGATCCTCACGGCCGAGGGCGAGAAGACAGCCGCGATCCTGCGGGCCGAGGGGCAGCGGCAGGCCGTCATCCTCTCGGCCGAAGGACAGGCGAAGGCGATCGACACCGTCTTCCGTGCGATCCACGAGGGCAAGCCGGACCCGCAGCTCCTCGCGTACCAGTATCTCCAGATGCTCCCGCAGATCGCGTCGGGCGACTCGAACAAGGTCTGGATCATTCCGAGCGAGTTCCAGCAGGCAATCGGCAAGATCGGCGGCGCGCTCGGCATGGTCGACGAGAAGAAGTCCGAGTCGTCGTGAGCTGACACCGTGCGCGTGCGCATGCGCGCCGCGACGCCGCGACAAGCTGCGATCAAAGCCCGAGCTCTTCCCGCCACCGTTCGGTGTGCTCACCCGCGGTCGCTGCGCGCGTGGGAGGCGCAGCCCCGAGATCGGCGGCCGCTTCGGCGAGCGTGGCGACCGGGCCGACGCAGACGTCTTCGTCGTCGAACCTGCTGAGCCAGTCTTCCAAGGGCCGTGAGGCGAAAACCCGCTCGAGCTCCGAGCCGAGGCTCGCCTGGTCGTCGTCGTACTGGCGCTCGGCGAGCTCGGGCCGGCCGAGGAGGTCGCAGAGCCGCGCCCAGAACTTCGGCTCGAGCGCGCCGACCGTCAGGTGCCGGCCGTCTGCGCACGCGTAGATGCGGTAGCACGCGAAACCGCGTGTGAGCACCGGCGCGCGCGCGGCGAGGCGGTGCGCGCCGTGGGTCATCGAGACGACGATGTGGGCGCCGTGTCCGGTCCGCTCGCGCTGGAGGAGCGCCGCGAGGATCTCCGTGACGGCGCCGAGCGCGCCCGCCGCGAGATCGGCGACCTGCACCGGCGGCAACGCGGGCGCCGTGTCCTCGAGCACGCCCGCCCAGCCGAGATAGTTGAGGTCGTGTCCCGCGCGTTGCTCGTGCCGGCCGCCGGCCCCGAAGCCCGTGATCGAGCAGTACACGCCCCGCGCCGCCATGTCCCGGGGCCTGACCCCGAGTCGCGCCGCGACGCCGGGCCGAAACGACTCGAGCGCGACGTCCGCACGCCCGAGGAGCGCCCGCACGAGCGCAGGCTCCTCCTTCAGGTCGCAGACGACCGACTCCTTGCCCGCGTTCAGGAGGTCGTGCCACCCCGGGGCGGTCGCCCGCATCGGGTCGCCGCCGGGCTGCTCGACGCGCACCACGCGGGCGCCCAGCCGCTGCAGCTCGAGCGACGCGAACGCGCCCGGGAGATAGCGGGTCAAGTCGACGACGAGCATCCCCCCGAGCGGCCGTTGCATCCGGCCCGAACCTACCACTACCCTTCGTCGGCCTTGGCGGAGCGTTCGACAGGAGCGGAGGAGAAGCGGCGGCTCATTCTCGACGCCGCGGTGCGGGTGTTCGCGCACAAAGGCTTCCACACGTCCCGCGTCGGCGACATCGCCGAGGAGGCCGGAGTCGCCCACGGGCTCCTCTACCACTACTTCTCGTCAAAGGACGCGGTGCTCGAGACGATCTTCCGCGAGACGTGGAGCGAGCTCCTCTCGGAGATCGACGAGATCGAGGCATCCGACGCGTCCGCGTGCGTGCAACTCGAGCGCGTGGCCGCCCGCCTCGTCGGCTCGTGGCGGATCCATCCCGACGTCGTTCGCGTGCTCGTGCGCGAGATCGCGCGCAGCGCCGAGGTGCAGCAGCGGATCGGCGAGCTCGTCAAGCCGATCGAGGCGATCCAGCGGATCATCGCGCGCGGCCAGGAGACCGGCGAGTTCCGCGACGACTTCGACCACCGGATCGCCGGCATCGTCTTCTACGGCGGGATCGAGGAACTGCTCAGCGGCTGGGTGCTCGGCCAGATCCCCGACGGGGAAGAGGCGGTCGAGGCGGCCGAGCGGACGCTCGTGGACGTGCTCTGCGCCGGCTTCGCCGCGGCGCGCGAGCCTGCGTCGTCCGCCTAGCCGCGCCCGAGCAGATCGGCGAAGCGCGCGACGCCGACGTTGCCACCCGAGACGACGACGCCCACGCGTTCTCCGCGCGCCACGTCGATGCGCCCGGAGAGGAGCGCCGCGATCCCGATCGCGCCACTCGGCTCGGTCACGATCTTCAGCCGGTCGAAGAGGAACGCCATCGCATCGAGGATCTCGGCGTCGCTGGCCGTCACGACCTCGTCGACGGTGTGCCGGTTCACCTCGAACGTGAGCTCGCCGGGCTCTGCCGCCTGGAGCCCGTCGGCGATCGTGCGCGGCACGCCGACGTGCACCCGCTGTCCCGCCGCGAGCGAGCGGCGCGTGTCGTCGCCGGTCTCCGGCTCGACACCGACCACGCGGATCGCGGGCCGCAACGCCTTCGCCGCGGTCGAGCAGCCGGCGATCAGGCCGCCCCCGCCCACGGGAGCGACGAGCAGGTCGAGCTCCGGCGCCTCTTCCATCAGCTCGAGCGCAGTCGTCCCCTGGCCGGCCATCACGAGCGGGTCGTCGTACGGCCTGACGAGCTCGAGCCCCCGCTCGGCGGCGAGCCGCGCGCCGATCTCCTCGCGGTTCTCGGTCCAGCGGTCGTACTCGACGATCTTTGCGCCGTAGCCGCGTGTGGCGTCTACCTTCGCCGTCGGCGCGTCGGCGGGCATGAGAATGGTCGCGCGGGCCCGCAGCAGCTGCGCGGCGATCGCCACCGCTTGAGCGTGGTTGCCGGAGGAGTACGCAAGGACGCCGCGGGCGCGTGCCTCGCGGTCGAGCGAGGCGATCTTCGTGTACGCACCGCGGAACTTGAAGGCGCCGCCGCGCTGGAAGCACTCGGCCTTCACGAACACGACGGCACCCACCATCCCGTCGAGCGTTCGCGACGTGAGCACCGGCGTCCGGTTCGCCACTCCGTCGAGGCCACGCGCCGCGGCGCGGATGTCTTCGACCGAGATCATCAGCGGCACGGATTCGCGCGGGTCTGCAGGAGGCCGAAGCCCCACAGTGCGCCGTTGACGATGTAATACGCGGTGCGTGCCCGCGGCGCATCGCGCACGAGTGCGTCGTAGCCGGAGCATGCAAGCGGGATCAGGGCGCCGGCGAGCTTCGTCACCTGCGCCTCCGCGGCGCCGAGTTGCAGGCCGCCCGGTGCGAGCCAGCCCTCCGGTTGCCACAGGGTGTAGAGGGCGGAGACACGGCCGCGGGCGAGCTCGACCGCGAGCCCGTGGCGGTCGAAGCGCCCGTACGTGAAGTACAACGTCGGCCGCGCGCAGCCGCGGCAGACGCCGTAGGACGACCCGAGCGCCTCCCGGACATCCGAGGCCGTCTCGCCGAGGCGGATGCCCGCGAGCGAGCGGCCGGGCACGAGTGTCCCGTGGCGCGGCAGCGCGGCAGACGCCGGCAGCGCTGCGGATGCCGGCTGCGCGGCGCAGAGCAGAAGAAGTGCAGCGCGGGCGAGTGCGCGCCTCATATGCTCGGAGTATGCCCCTCTGGGATTCCTTCGCAGAGCTGCAGGTGCGCCTCGACGACTACGGGCTCGAGCGGCGCGAGCTCTCGACCTCGAGCGGTTGGACGCGCGTCACGACCACGGTCGTGCTCCGAGGAGACGGCTGGAGCGGTGAGGGGGAGGACGTGACGTACACGGCATCCGACCACGACACCCTTCCGGCCGGCCTGATGCTCGCCGGAACCTGGACGCTCGCCGACCTCTCTGCGCGGCTCGACCAGCTTGAGCTCTGGCGCGACGCGCCGGAGCAGCCTGCCGCACGCGACTACCGGCGTTGGGCGTTCGAGAGCGCGGCGCTCGACCTCGCGCTGCGCCAGTCGGGACGCTCGCTCGCCGAGGTCGTCGGGCGGCCGTACCGGCCGGTTCGCTTCGTCGTCTCCACGCGATCGCAGATCGAGCCGTACCTCGAGCTCGATCCGTCGCTCGAGTTCAAGCTCGACGTCGAGGAGGGCTGGGACCGCCCGCTGCTCCGGCAGCTCGCGTCGACCGGCCGCGTGCGCGTCGTCGACCTGAAGGCGTACTACCGCGGCACGACCGTCGACCTCGCGCCCGACCCCGAGCAGTATCGCGCCGTCGCCGAGTGCCTGCCGGGCGTCGTGATCGAGGATCCCTGGCTCGAGGACGGCTGTCGGAAGGCGCTCGCGAGCGCGGAAGACCGTCTCAGCTTCGACGCGCCCGTGCACTCGCTCGCCGACCTCGACGGCCTGCCTCTCGAGCCGCGGTGGCTCAACGTCAAGCCGTCGCGGTTCGGCACCCTGCGCGGGCTCGCCGAGTGCCTGGACGCCTGTGCGGAGCGCGGGATCACCCTGTACGGCGGCGGCCAGTTCGAGCTCGGCTCCGGCCGGCGGCAGATCCAGCGGCTCGCGAGCCTCTTCTACGCGGACGGGCCGAACGACGTGGCTCCGTCGGAGTACAACGAGGGCGGCGCGCGCGCCGGGCTCACGCGGAGCCCGCTCCCGCCGCCGGAGGGCGTCGGGTTCTGACCGTCAACGTGTTCGAGTCCGAGCTCGGCCCGGGCAGCACGCGGGACGGCTACGCGTCGCAGGAGCTCGAGCTCGGCCCGCGGCTCGGCGCCGTCGGCTGGGGCGGCACCGTCTACGAGCTCGGTCCCGGCGAGCGCATCTGCCCGTACCACTGGCACGTCGCCGAGGAGGAATGGCTGCTCGTGCTCGAGGGCGAGCCGACTCTGCGGGGTTCGGACGGCGACCAGTCGCTGCGTGCGTGGGACGTCGCGGTGTTCCGGCGCGGTCCCGGCGGCGCGCACGAGGTGCGCAACGACACCGACGGGACGGTGCGCGTGTTGATGCTCTCGACGATCACGGCCTCGAGGCTCGAGATCTGCGTCTACCCCGACAGCGGCAAGATGGACGCGGGCTGGACCGACTCGGACGGGAAGGTTCACGTCCTGCGCAACCGGCCGGAGAACAACATCGACTACTTCGACGGTGAGCGATGAGCGACGTCTTCAACCTGCTCGACGGCGAGCTCGACCGCGTCGAGGACAAGCCCGGATTCCGCAACCGGCGCACGCGCGTCGGTGAGCGCCTCGGCGCGGAGCTGCTCGGTGCGACGCTCTACGAGACGCGGCCCGGCGAGAAACTCTGGCCCTACCACTGGGAGCTCGGCTGCGAGGAGTTCCTCGTCGTCGTCGCGGGAGCGCCGACGTTACGCACGCCCGAGGGGGAGCGCACGCTCGCGCCGGGCGACGTCGTGGCGTTTCCCGAGGGTGAGGCGGGCGCGCACCAGCTGCGCAACGACACCGACGCCCCCTTCCGCGTTCTCATCGCCTCGACGAAATCCAGCGTCTACGTCGCCGGGTATCCCGACAGCGGCAAGCTGCTGATCGACGCGCCCGAGCGCGGCAAGCGCACGATCCTCCGCGACGCGCCCGAGCTCGACTACTGGGACGGCGAGTAGCGCGCCGGTCTAGCGGAACGCGCTCTCGCCGGTGAGCGCCTGACCCACGACGAGCGTGTGCACCTCGTGCGTGCCCTCGTACGTGAGCACCGACTCGAGGTTGTTCATGTGGCGGATCACCGGATACTCGAGCGTGATTCCGTTGCCGCCGAGGATCGTACGCGCGGTCCGGCAGACCTCGAGCGCGCCGCGCACGTTTCCCATCTTGCCCATGCTCACGTGCTCGGGCCGCAGCGTCCCATCGTCCTTCATGCGCCCGATGTGCAGCGCGACGAGCGTGCCGCGATTCACCTCGAGCGCCATCTCGGCGAGTTTCTGTTGAGTGAGCTGATACGCGGCGACGGGCTTGCCGAACACCATGCGCTCCTTCGCGTAGTCGAGCGCCGCCTCGAAGCTTGCGCGGCCTGCGCCGACCGCACCCCACACGATTCCGTAGCGCGCCTCGTTCAGACAGGAGAGGGGGCCGCGCAGCGAATCGATCTCCGGAAACCGATTCTCCTCCGGCACGCGCACGTCGTGCAGCACGAGCTCTGATGTGATCGACGCCCGCAGTGACAGCTTGTGCTTCATCTCGGGAGCCTCGAAACCGGGCGTGCCCTTCTCGACGAGGAAGCCGTTGATCTTCCCGTCCTCGGTGCGCGCCCACACGACCGCGACGTCGGCGACGGTGCCGTTCGTGATCCACATCTTCGAGCCGTTGAGGATCCAATCCGATCCGTCGCGCTTCGCATGCGTGCGCATCGACCCGGGGTCGGAGCCGGCGTCGGGCTCGGTCAGCCCGAAGCAGCCGATCGCGTCGCCCTCGTGCATCGGCAGCAGCCAGCGCTGCTTTTGCTCCTCGGAGCCCCAGCGCCAGATCGCGAACATCGCGAGCGAGCCCTGCACCGACACGAGGCTGCGAACGCCGGAGTCGCCCGCTTCCAGCTCCATGCACGCGAGCCCGTACGCGACCGCGCTCGCACCGGGAAGCCCGTAGCCGTCGAGGTGCATCCCGAAGAGGCCGAGTTGCCCGATCTCCTTGACGAGCTCGCCCGGCAGGATGCCCTGCTCGAACCATTCGCCTGCGTTCGGCACGACACGGTCGCGGACGAACCGGCGCACCGTGTCGCGGATCGCACGCTCCTCGTCGTCGAGCAACGCGTCGAGCGCGAGGAAGTCCCGCGGATCGAGCGCCGGCTGCTTCGAGGTCGTGACCATCGCCCGTAATCGTACCCCGACGTTCTCCGGCAAGGTGCGATTCAGGGAAAGCGGCCTACTCTGGGGCACATGACCGCGATGCGGTGGGGACGATTGCCTGCCCCGGCTGCTGCGGTGGCTGTGGCCGCCGCGCTTGCGGCGTTTCTCGTGGTGGGTCTTTCGGGCGCCCGCAACTACGTCGACAACTTCCTCCAGTACCGCGGTTTCCCGCCGCCGGTCGAGCCGGCGTTCGTCACGCAGCCGGGCACACTGCAGCGGTTGCTCGTGCCGAGCCCGGCTCTCGGTGGGCGGAAGCAGGAGGCGTACGTCTACCTCCCGTCGGGCTACGCCACCCATCCGCATCGGCGTTACCCCGTCCTCTACCTCTTGCACGGCTTTCCGGGCAGGCCGCTGGCCTTCATGGAGACGGTGCAGATGGGCATCGTCGCGGACACGCTCACCACCACGCATCGCGCGCAGCCGTTGATCCTCGTGATGCCGTTCGGCTCGACCGGCACCTTCACCGACGAGGAATGGGTCAACGGCGTTGCTCGCCACAGCGGCTGGGCGACGTTCGTCGCACGCGACCTCGTGCACGCGATCGATCGCCGCTACCGGACGATCGCCTCGCGAGACGCGCGTGCGATCGGCGGTCTGTCGGAGGGCGGTTACGGCGCGATCAACATCGCACTGCAGCATCCGGGCGAGTTCTCGGTGATCGAGAGCTGGTCCGGCTACGAGCGTCCCGATCCGATCCGGTCGCTCTTCGGGACGAGTCTTCAGCGCCTGAACGCAAACGATCCGCGCCGGTTGCTCCACGGCGTCGCGAGCGAGCTTCGGCGGCGCGGTACGTACTTCTGGTTCTACTCCGGATCGAACGACAGGCTGCAACGCCAGAACGCGAAGTTCGCATTGCAGCTCGCGCGTGCCGGCCTGCCGCACCGGTACATCGAGTTCTACGGCGGTCACAACTGGGCGCTCTGGCGTCGCGAGGCGCCGGCTGCGTACATCGCGGCCGCGTCGAGGCTCGGCTCGCATGGCTAGGGTCGCACGCAGCTTCGTTGCGGCCGCGTTGTCGCTGTGTGTCGTGCTCGCGGCGACCGGTTGGCTCTACGCCTTACGGCCGCACGTCTCGCTGCCGGGTCCGGTTGCGCGCGACGCGCTCCCGCTCGACGAGCTCTCGAAGCAGTCGAGCGTGCCGATCCTCCTCTTTCTCGCCGTCTGGGTTGCGGCCGCGATCCTGCTCGGCCTGCTCGCCCGCTGGGCGCGTGCAGAGCGGCTGACCGCCGGCCTCCTGCTCGCGACGCTGCTCGCGGGGTGGTTGTACGCAGTGAACGGCGTGTCGATTCTCGTCGTACGCCAGATCTCGGCGCACGAGGCGTTTCACGCGGCGGCGGCGGAGAAGGCCGTCGTGATTCCGGCGGCGCTCGCAGGTCTCGCGGGCGCCCTGCTCGGGCGCCGCGCGAAGACCGGCGTACGGTCGCGCACCGTGCTCTCGTTCTTCGTCGCCGCTGTCGGCGTGCTCGCTCTCCTGGACGCGCTCCTCCCGGAGCACCGGCAGTCGCTTATCGCCGCGGTCGACGCTGCCCACGTACACGGCCTCTCGAAGGCTCTGGTCGCTCCGCTCGCCGGCGCGCTCTTGCTCACCGCGCGCGGGCTCGGGCGGGGCAACCGGCGGGCCTGGCAGATCGCGGTCGGCCTGCTCGCGCTGCTCCTCGTGCTGCACGTCGAGCGGCGGTTCGACGACGGCGCGATCGTCACCGGAATCACACTGGTCGCGCTCGTCGCGCGCCGTGCCGACTTCCGCCTCCGCGGCGACCCGTCGTCGCGTCCGCGCGTGCTCGTGCACGCGGCCATGCTCGCGGCCGGGATCGTCGGCTACGGGTTCGTGACCCTGTGGGTCAACCGCCTCATGGCGGATGTGCCGTTCTCGGCCGGGTTCGCGCTCGAAAGCGTCGGCCGGGCGCTCGCGGGCCTGAGCTTTCGCGGCGCGGACCACCTCAGCGGGCCCGTTGCGGATTGGTTCCCGGTCTCGACGTTCCTGCTCGGCGTCGGTGCGCTCGGGTACGTGCTCGTACAGTGGCTCGCGCCGTGGCGCTATCGGCTGCGGCACGAGACGCACGAACACGCGCTCGTGCGCTCGCTCGTCGCGCGCTGGGGCGCCGACACCCTCGCGCCGTTCGCGCTGCGCGCGGACAAGTCGTACTTCTTCTCGGAGGATCGCTCCGCGTTCGTCGCGTACCGCGTGGTCAACGGCGTGGCGATCGTCGCGGGCGACCCGATCGGTCGCGACGACGTGCGGGACGAGTTGTTGCGTAGCTTCCTCGACTTCGCGCACGAGCGCGGTTGGCGTGTCGCGGTGCTCGGCGTCTCCGAAGGCTGCCTGGATCTCTACCGCTCGCTCGGCCTGCGCTCGCTCTACCACGGTGACGAAGCCGTGGTCGACACCGCGTCGTTCACGCTCGAGGGCCGGCCGATCCGGAAAGTGCGGCAGTCGGTGCACCGGCTTCAGAGCCTCGGGTTCGAGGCGCGCGTGCTGCGGCCGAGCGAGCTCGACGACGACATGCGCAGCGAGCTCGAGGCGATCGCGCGCACGTGGCGGGGCGACGCGCCGGAGCGGGGCTTCGTGATGGCCCTCGACGCGTTGTTCCGGATCGGCGACGACGACGCGATCTTCGTCGTCGGTTTCGACGTCGCCGGCCGGCCGCAGGGCTTTCTCCACTTCGGCATCGCGCACCCCGGCTGTGCCCTCTCGCTCTCGTCGATGCCGCGCCTGCCGGGAGTGCCGAACGGGTTCACCGAATGGCTCATCTGCGAATCGATCGCGTGGGCGCGCGGGCACGGCTTTGCGCGGGTTTCGTTGAACTTCGCGCCGTTTGCCGCGCTGCTCGCCCCGGACGTCGAGCTGCGGGCGATTCAGCGGCTCGAGGCGGCAACCCTCCGCAAGATGAAGGGGCACTTTCAGCTCGACAACCTGCTCCTGTTCAACCGGAAGTTCTTTCCGGCGTGGCAGCCGCGGTTCCTCGTGTACGAACGCCGTCGCGATCTCGTTCGCGTCGGCGTGGCGGCGCTCGCCGCCGAGGCGTACCTTCCGTTTCAGTGATCGCACTCGGCCTCGTCCTCGCCGTCGCGTCAGCCGCCGCGATCAACGGCGGCTACGCGCTCCAGCACAGCGCTGCGTCCGCGTTACCGCCGCTTTCGCTCCGGCGGCCGGTGCACTCGCTGCTCGCGCTCTTTCGCAACCGCTGGTGGATCGTGGGGTTCGTCGGCGGGATCGTCGGGTGGGCGATGTACGTGGCTGCGCTCGCGCTCGCCCCGCTCTCCCTCGTGCAGGCCGCCGCTGCGGGCGGGATCGCGGTGCTGGCGATCGGCGGCGCGCGGCTCACGGCTGCCGAGCGCGTCGGGGTGACGGGCGCCCTCTGCGGGCTCGCGCTCCTCGGCCTGTCGCTCGGCTCGCATCCGCCGACGGGTCACGGGGCGGCATCGTCGGTCGCCGTGTGGATGATCGTGTCGGTCGCGGCTGCGGCGCTCGTCGCCCGCGTCCTGCCGAGGGCGGCCGGCCTCGGGACGGCGGCCGGGATCCTCTATGCAGCGGGCGACGTCGGTACCAAGGGCGCACTCGGCGGCGGCGCGAGGCTCCTGTTCGTGCCCGCCCTCCTCGCCTGCCACGGGGTCGCGTTCGTGTGCATGCAGCTCGCGTTCCAGCGCGGGGGGCGGCTCGCGTCCGCGGGACTCGCCGTCCTCTGGACGAACGCGCTCCCGATCGTCGCGGGGATGCTTCTCTTCGGCGAGGTGCTCCCGGGCGGCTGGCCGGGAGCAGCCCGCATCGCCGCGTTCGCGCTCGTCGTCGTCGGCGCGGTCGCGCTCAGCCGCCGCGAGCCCGGCGCGGACCTGTCCGGGGGCCTGACCCCCGGCGATGCCCGCGCATAGGACCTGTCCCGGGGCCTGACCCCCTGCCGCGTGCGCCCCGGCCCCGAAGTTGACGTGCCTGCGGGCGCCGCTAGACTTTTTGACTGACCAGTCAATCGAAAGCGCCGGAGGGAGACGCCATGGCGACGATCGAGCAGGGCACGGCCGCGGGGGTCTCCTTCGCGCTGACCGACGAGCAGAAGGCGCTGCGCGAGCTCGCGCGCGACTTCGCGGCCAAGGAGATCCGGCCGAAGGAGCACGACTACGACGCCCAGATGCATCACCCGGCCGACGTGATCGCGAAGGCGCACGAGGTCGGGCTCATGAACCTCCACGTGCCCGAGGAGCACGGCGGCCTCGGTCTCTCGTGCTTCGACGGGATGCTCGTCGGTGAGGAGCTCTACTGGGGCTGCTCCGGCATCGGCACGTCGATCTCGGCGAACGGGCTCGGCGCCGGCCCCGTCGTCCTCTTCGGGAGCGAGGAGCAGAAGGCCACCTGGCTCCGCCCGCTGATCGAGTCGGCGATCCTCTGCTCGTTCGGTCTCTCGGAGCCCGGCGCCGGCTCGGATGTCGCCTCGCTCAAGACGACCGCCGTCCGCGAGGGCGACGAGTACGTCCTCAACGGCTCGAAGACCTTCATCACGAACGCCGGCTATGCCGACTGGACGGTCGTCTTCGCGAAGACCGACCCGCGCGCCGGCGCGAAAGGGATGTCCGCGTTCATCGTCCCGATGAGCACGCCGGGCGTCTCGATCGAGTCGCACCTCGACAAGATGGGCCAGCGCGCGACGGACACGTCGGCGTTCGCCCTCCAGGACGTGCGCGTTTCCGTCGCGAATCGGATCGGCGAGGAAGGCGACGGCTTCAAGATCGCGATGGCCACGCTCGACTTCACGCGTCCCGGCACGGCGATCGGAGCGGTCGGCGTTGCGCAGGCCGCCTACGAGCACTCCGTCGCGTATGCGAAGGAGCGGGTCACGTTCGACATGCCGATCGCGATGCACCAGGGCGTGAACTTCATGATCGCCGACATGGCAACCGAGATCGAGGCTTCGCGGCTGCTCACCTGGCAGGCGGCCTGGATGCTCGACCAGGGCTACGGCCGCAAGGCGACGCTCTACTCCTCGTTCGCCAAGCGCTTCGCAGCCGACACGGCTATGAAGGTCGCGACGGACGCGGTG
>DATKQO010000291.1:0-9387 GCA_035532715.1 Gaiellaceae bacterium
TCTCGATCAGGTCGCCGTGCGCCTTGTCACGGTCCGCCTGGCGCGTCTGCGCGAGCAGGATGAGCGGCGCTGCGTACGCCGCCTGGGTCGAGAAGATGAGGTTCAGCATGATGAACGGCGTCGGGTCCCAGTGGTGGACCAACGCGATCGAGTTGAGGACGATCCACAGCGCGACGATGACTGTCTGGCCGAGGATGTAGCGCGGCGTACCGAAGAAGCGTGCCGTCTTCTCGGCGATGCGACCGAAGTTGTCCTCGCCGAAGGCGCTGTGGTCGATCATCAGCGCGAGGCTAGAACATGCCTCGGACGAGATCAGCGCGTCCCGGCGTCGCGCCACGCGGCGCGCAGCCGGTCGCGGTAGCCGAGCCAGAGGATCGCGGCCACGAGGAGAAGCACGGCCTCGTCGAACGGCCCGGGAATCGGCGCGAGCCCGAACGCGGCGAGCCCGCGCAGCCAGCGCGGGAGGCCGCCGTCGCGCGCGAGGAGACGGACGGCAGCGAACGTACGCCGAAGCGTGAGCACCGACCGAGCTTACGCGCCCGGCGAGCCGCTGCCGGCTGCCGCACGCCGGATGTCCGGACCGACGTCGGGCGCCGTCTCGCCGCGTGCGAGGAGAGCGGCGCCGATGACGACGGTGGCGAAGGCGACGAGGCGGACGACGCCGAGGCCCCCGGCGGGGAGTCGCTCCTGAAAGACGAACATCCCGGCCGCGATCGGCAGTGCGTTCGTGAAGAGCGTCGAGACGCCGATTGTCGCGATCGCCCCGCCGCGTTGGAAGCCGAGTTGGAGCGCGACGAAGGCGCCGCCGTGACAGGCGAGCACGACGATGATGAAGCCCATCGCGGTGCCGCCGGCTACCGACGCCTTCGTCGCGACGTCTCCCGCCGCGTACAGCGTTCCCGCCGCGACGCCGTACCCGGCGCCTGCGGCGAGCGAGCGCGCGCCCGGCCCGGCGAAGTAGCCGGCGAGAGCGGCGGAGCCACCGACCCAGAGCGCGACGATTGTCCAGTGCGCGTGGCGGTCGCCGCCGGTCTTGCCGATCAAGGAGACGCCGAGCAGCCCGAGGCCGAGCATCGCGAGCCAGACGCCCGCCCACTCGTGCCGCGAGAGCGCCACGTGGGAGAGGCGCGAGACGAGGAGCGCCAGGAGGCCGACCCCACCGGCGGAGACGGCCTGCACGAGGGAGAGCGGCCCGAAGCGCAGTGCCGCGACGTAGAGCGCCCACCCACCGAGGCCGACGACGAAGCCCACGAGCCAGCGAGGGTTGGAGAACAGCGCTGCAAGCGCTGCGAGTGGCCGGCGGAGCGAAAGCGTCGGTATCCCGGCGGACGCCGCCTGGTGCTGCACGAAGAAGCCCCAGTTGAGGGCGGCGGCGGAGGCGGCCGCGAGCACGAGCGAGCCCGCGAGCGCTGCCGTCAACGACGCGTTCCCGGCAGCGAGAGGTATCCCTCGGCGGCGAGACCGGCGACCCCGACCCGCGGCAGGTCGCCGAGATGCTCGTAGACGACGTACCGGCGCTCCCAGTGCGGGAAGAACTTGCCGTTGAACGCGAGCAGATTGTCGAGCTGGAACCGGAACTTCAGTGTCTGCAGCGCGCGGCGAAGCAGCCGCTTGCCCGGGTCGGCGTCGCCCTCGTCGGCGAACACGGCTGCGAACGGTGCGAAGTTCAGCGAGACCTGCTCGAACCGGTTGGCCTTGGCCCACTCGATCGTCTCGACGACGAGCCACTCGTTGAAGCCGTTCGGCGTGGTGAGCAGTCGTGGCATGGACGAGAGCGACAGCGAGCGCGCCGGCTTCGAGATCGCGAAGTGCAGAAAGCCGCCGGCGACACCTTCCGGATCGCGGCCGATCACGAAGACCGCGTCCTCTCCGTCGAGCCGGAAGAGCGAGTCGAGCTCCATGGTGAAGCCGCGTTCCGGCGCATCGCCTCGCCAGGTCACGGCGAGCGCCTCGAGATCTGCACGTTCCTCCTCGCCGATCTCGCCGGCATGCCGGATCTCGACGGAGTAGCCGTCGCGCGCGAGGCGGGCGACCGACTGCCGGACCTTCCGGATCGCACGCCCGTCGAGCGAGAACGAGGCACAGTCGACGACGGCCTCGTCACCGTGGTACAGCACTCTGAGCCCGAGGCTGCGGTAGACGTCGACGAACCGTTCGCCCACGCCGAGCACGCCGACCCGCCAGTCGCGCTCGTGCGCGTAGTCGAGAAAGCGGGCGAGCAGGGGCGCGACGGAGTCCGCCGGTCCGACCGGGTCGCCCGACACGATGGCGACCCCTGCAACGACCGTGTAGGCGAGGAACGCCTCGGAGTTGTCGCTGAAGAAGTATGACTTGTCGCCGCGGAGCGCGAAGGGCGCGAGCGTGTCCAGGCCCCATTCGTCCACGAGCGCATGTGCGCGCTCTCGTTCACGGTCCCGCTGCAGGACACGATGCCGCCAGGGCGCGAGCCACGTCCAGAGCAACGAGGACGCGGCGAGGAGCACGAGCAGGAACACCGAGAGCGGGAACCATTCGCCGAACTGGCCGCCGACGTGCTCGCTGCCACTGAGGTACATCCCCGCCGCTGCCTCGCCCGTCTCGCGGGCCGCGAACACGAGCGTGAACGGCTGGTCGGCGGCGACGCGGTTCACCCAGAGCGCCGCGACCCCGTATCCGAAGATCGCGCCGGCGTACAGCGGAAGGCGTGCGAGCAGGCGCCCCCGGACGGCAGGATCGCCCCGTCCCTCGAAGTCGTGCCGGCGCGCGATGAGCGCGACGGCCAGCAGCGAATTGGCGATCGCCTCCTCGTAGTCGAGCCCCTTGAGGATGTGCAAGAGCGCCGCGGTGCCGACGATGATCGTCGTCAGCAGCCACGCGCGCCGGCGTCTCCGGCGGAGGCCGCGTGCGAGCACGATCAGGGCCAGCCCGACGGGCACGACGAGCGCGCTCGCGAGCTTCGGGACGATGTTCGGCGTCGCGTCCTCGATCAGCCGCAGGCGGGAGTCGATCGCGGGCGTCAGCGCCGAGGCGACGTCGAGCACGCCGGAGAAGGCGACGAAGACGCCAAGGATGATCGGTGCCTGCCGGCTCGAACGGCGGTGTGCGCGCCCGAGCAGCGCGCCGCCGACGCCTGTGAGTGCGGCCGCGAGGTAGATCGCCGGCATGTAGAGCGCGTGCTTGAACGCGCTCCCCGCCTGAATCTGCCGGACGACGAAAACCGACACGCCGTCGGCCGCAAAGAGCAGCGCGCCCGTGACGAGTGCGGCCAGCAGGCCCGCCGTCAGGCGCTCGACACGGGCCGCCTTTGCCAGCGCGCCGAGCGCGAGGCCGGCCCCGGCCCAGACTGCGGCGAACGCGAGGAGGGGCACCGTCGAGTGTCCGGCGAGCTCGTCGAGCGGCAGTGCGTCCCGGACGCCCGGCCCGGGCCAGCCCGCCAGTTGCGGGCGGAGGAGGTAGAGGATCCCGTTCGCTCCGACGACGACGCCGATCCCGAGCAGCGACGCGGTGCCGATCTCGGCCGTGCGCAGCGCCGCCGAGCGGACACGTCTACCCATGGCTGAGCCGTGCCGCCGCGGCCCTGAGCGCCGCGGCGGCATTGTCGCGCCAGGCGACCCAGGTGTGGCCGCCTGAGACGACGAAGAAGGTGTGTGGGATCCGGTACTGGGCCAGCTGGCGTGCGAAGGCGACGTTCTGGGCGCGGAACTCGTCCTTCGTCCCGGTGTAGAGCCAGATGTAGACGTGGTTGCGCCGGAGGGCGGCGGCCGCACGTGGGAGGTAGGTGCTCGGGCTGTTGTAGGCGAGCAGGCTCGGCGTGTGCCCGAAGATCGCGGAGATGTCGGCCGCGCGCATGTAGCCCGACCAGCTCTCGAGCACCCGGAAGGTGCCCGGGTGGTGGAAGCCGATGTTCAACGCGCCGTAGCCGCCCTCGGAGAGCCCGGCGAGTGCCCGCCCGGCAGCGCTCGGGATCGTCCGATAGCGCGCGTCGACAGTTCGCACCAGGTCGCGGGCGACGAACGTCTCCCAACCTTGCCCGGGGAGGACGCCGTTCGCCCACTCCTTGTCCTCGAACGTGCTGGTCGACCCGAACGGCATCACGAGAATGACCGGCTGCATCTTCTTCGCGCCCACGAGCTCGTCGACGAGCACACCGGCCCGCACCGTCTGGAGGAATGCCAGCGGACGTCCCGGGAATCCGTGCAGCAGGTACACGACGGGAAACCGGCGGCTCGGCTGCGCGTCGTAGCCGGGCGGCAGGTAGACGACGGCCTGCTGCGTGCGCCCACCGAGCGCGGGGCTGACGACCTCGATCGACTCCTGCCGGCCGTGCTGGGTGACCCAGGCCGCATCCTTCGGAGGGGCGAAGCCGCGATAGAGCCAGTAGTTGTCGACGTAGCGGTAGGTCCCGAGCGCGCCGACTGCAACGAACGCGACCACGAAGGGAAGCACGAGGGCCCAGAGTTTCAGGCGTTCCGGCGAGCCGAGGCGGCCGTGCGGATAGGGGACCATCGCCTCGAGTCTCGCTCAGGCGCCGGGCGGCGCATCGGAGAGGCTGCTGAGCGTCACTGCGCGGAACCCGCAACGCCCGGTCGTCAGATCCCGAGTCCGGGCGCGTGCCCGCGGTACGGGGGCATGAGGCCGAAGAGTGCGAGCGCCTCCGGCAGCGCGTGCGCCATCTCGGCCGAGTGGCGCCACGCGCCGACGATCTGCAGGACCGGAGCAGCGGGGTTGAGCCTCTTGATCTCGCGATAGAGAAGGCCGGACTCCTGGGTTTGATCCGTGACGATCTGATCCTTCGTGCTCCACCAGATCTGGAGCGGGACGCGTGAGAAGGCGATCTGCTTCGCCCAGTCGAGCGGGCTGCGGATCGCATACGCATGCGGCACCTGCCACGGCGCGCCGCCGAGCTCGAGGCGGAGGAGGCTCTGCGTTCCACGGCCCGCCGCGACCGTGGGGAATGCGAAGTAGCGCGCCTTGAGGTTGGTCGGCGCGTCGAAGGCCGCGGCGCCGTCGAGCAGCTCCGGATAGCGCGCCACGAGGAGCAGGGTCTCCTGGCCGCCCATGCTGCCGCCGAACGCGTACACGCGGTCCGTGCGAAAGCGGAGCCACGGCATCGCCTCGTGGACGAAGCGAGGCATGCGCGACAGATCGTGGATCTCCTCGGGATCGCCCCACGAGTAGAGGGTCAGCTTTCGTCCCTGCCCTTCGGGATTGACGACGGCGAAACGTCCGATCGCGGGCAGATCTCCCCACATCTGCACGTTCTTCGTCGCCGGAGCGCCGCGGCCGTGCGGCGAGATGATCAACGGTACGACCGGGTTACGCTTCGGTCCGTACCAGCGAGGCAGCACGACATATGCATGGCGCAGGTAGCCGTCGTACGAGCGGTAGACGATCGTCCACACGCGCACGAGGTGCTCGGCGTCGAGTCGGCGGCTTTCGAGGCGCGCCGTCTCCTCGCCGGGAACCGGGAGGGACTGCGCGCGGGCCGCGCTCGCCGTGCCAGAGCCGAATGCGAGCAGCGCCAGAGCGAGCGCAGCCGTGGATGCGACCCGAAGCATTCCGTCATACCATCGGGCGGCGGGCCTTGCCTGCATCGGGGCTTCCACCGACCTGTGGGCGTGAAAAAAGCCCCCGCGGCGCAGGGGCTTTTCCGAGATAGGGCATACGGGATTCGAACCCGTGCCGCCGCCGTGAGAGGGCGGTGTCCTAGGCCACTAGACGAATGCCCCGCGAGCCGCGCCATTGTAGCCGCATGCCCTCTAGCCCGCCCGGTGCACGAGGAGCGTCGCGACGGCGACGACGAGCACCGCGGCCGCTGCGCCGAGCGCCGTCCACGCGAGGCCGCCGCGCGAAGGAGCCGCCGACAGCGCGATGACGAGGCCCGACGCTACGAGTCCCGAGCCGGCGAGCGCGCCGAGGGCGCGGAACCGCCCCATGACGACCTGCCGCTCGGCCGGGACGGGCTGCCGCTCCTCGAGCGACCACACGGCGAGCTCGGCGCAGGCGATGAGACCCACTCCGAGAAGCGGCGCGGCGCTGTCGACCGGCCCGCCGTGGAGGACGAGCGACAGGGTGTACGCGATCCCGAGCGAGATCAGCGACCACGGCAAGGCTTCGTCCATTCCGCGCCAGAGCACGAGCGTGAGGAGCGCCGCGCCGAAGGCGCCGACGCCGAGCACGATGCCGGCCAGCTCCGGCGCGCGCGCTGCCGCGTACGCGAGAACACCCCCGTACGCGAGCGCCGAGAGCGCGGCGAGCGTCAGGCGCGCACGGGCCTTGCGTACCGCCTGAATGCTGCCACCTCCTCCAACGGGATGTTGAGGGGGACGCCGTCACGCCACTCGACGACGGGGACGCCGGCCTGCTCGTAGCGTGCGCGCAGCGCTTCGCGCGAGAGCCGCCACAGCCGGTACGAGAGCTGCGACAGCTCGTCGCCGCCAGGCTGAACGAACGGGACGGGGGAGACCTCGACGACGACGAGGTCGAAGCCGCGCGCGCGCAGGTCGAGCAGCGCTGCTGCAGAGCGCGGGTCGAGGAGGGGAGTGAGCGCGATCACGAGCGCCTTCGGTGGCAGCGAACGCGGCGGCAGGATGTCGACTCCCTTCGTCGCGAAGCTCAGTACGACGTTCATCTGCAGCAGCGAGTCGACGATCCGGTAGAGCTGGCGCGTTCCCGAGGCGGGAACGAGCCACGAGAGAAAGCCGCCGAAGCTGACGAGGCCGACGCGATCCTTCCGCTGTAGGTAACGGTGCGCAAGCGAGGTTGCGGCGCGTACCGTCATGTCGAACGTGCCGCGCTCGTTGGACTCGACGTCGACGAAGGTATCGAGGAAGAGCACGACGTCGGTGTTCCGCTCCGGATGATGCTCGTTGACGTGCAGCTCGCCGCGACGCGCGCTTGCGCGCCAGTTGATCGCGCGGACGCGGTCGCCGGGCGCCCACTCCCGGATGTCGGAGAACTCGATGCCTTCGCCCTTCGCGCGCGAGACCTGGTTCCCGATGAACACCTGGGTCTCGTGCGGCGCCAGGAAGCCGTGCAGCGTCTCGACCTTCGGGTAGACGCGCAGCGGCTCGCGGTCGCCGAGCCGGGTCTCCCACGAGGCGAAGCCGAGCCGGTCGCGCACGCGCACGAGCACCGGGCCGAGCGCGAACGCACCCCAGCGCGTGCACGCGAGCGGTAGCTCGAGCGTCCGCGTCTCTCCCGGCGCGAGACGGAGCGAGCGCGGGTTCGGCGACTGCGCGCGCAGCCCGCGCGGCAGCGGCAGCAGCACGTCGACGCGATCGGCGCCCGACGGCGACGTGAGCTCGAGCGTCGCACCCACGGTCTCGCCTTCGAGCGCGCGCTCGCGGTCGACCGCGAAGGCCAGCGCGACGCTCGGTTCGCGCACGAGGAACGCGCCCGCGACGGCGGCGAGGGCGAACGGTGCCGCGAGCGCGACGAGCTCGACGCGGCCGAGCACGAGCCCCGCGAGGAGGCCGATGCCGGCGAGCCCGGCATACCCGGCGAGCCGCGGCGAGACGATCCGGGTCATCCCGCCGCTTCGTGCACGTCCTCGGCCGGCGGCGTCGGCACGCTCTCGAGCGCCTCCGCGACGACGTCTTCGCCGCGGACCCGCTGCACCCACAACTCGGGCCTGAGCGTCAGCCGGTGTGCGAGCGCCGGCACGGCGACCGCCTTGACGTCTTCGGGAACGACGAAGTCGCGCCCCGCGACCGCGGCCTTCGCGCGGGAGAGCTTGAGCAGGGCGAGGCTGCCGCGCGGGCTCGCGCCGACGGCGAGCCGGCGCGAGGTGCGCGTTGCCGCCACGAGGTCGACGATGTAGCCCTCGATCGCCTCCGAGACGTACACCTGCTCGAGCGCGCGCTGCATCGCAACGAGCGTCGCTCCGTCGAAGACGGTGTCGAGCTCGAGCTCGTCCTCGCCGCGCTCGACCCGGCGCGCGAGCATCTCGACTTCGTGTTCGCGACTCGGGTAGCCGACGCCGACGCGCATGAGGAAACGGTCGAGCTGCGCCTCCGGCAACGGATAGGTGCCCTCGTACTCGATCGGGTTCTGCGTCGCCAGCACGACGAACGGCGCCGGCAGCGGTCGCGTCTCGCCCTCGGTCGTCACTTGCCGTTCCTGCATCGCCTCGAGCAGCGCCGCCTGCGTCTTCGGCGGCGCGCGGTTGATCTCGTCGGCGAGGAGGAGGTTGGTGAAGATCGGGCCCGGAAGAAACCGGAACTCGCCGCTCCGCTGGTCGAAGATCGACGAGCCGGTCACGTCGGAGGGCATGAGGTCGGGCGTGAACTGGATGCGCGCGAAGCCGAGCGAGGTCGTCTGCGCGAAGGAGCGTGCGATCAGCGTCTTCGCGAGCCCTGGGTAGTCCTCGAGCAGCACATGCCCGTCGCAGAGGAGCGCGAGCAGGATCAGCTCGAGCGCGTCGCGCTTGCCCACGATCGTGCGCTCGATCTCGTCGAGGACGCGGCTTCCCCGGTCGCGCAGCTCCGTGAGCTCCATCAGAGCGCCTCCAGCGTGTCGAGGACCGAGCGCAGGCGCTTGAGCGGCAGGCCCGGCGCGTTGCGGTCCTGCGGCTCGGGGCGGTCGGGGCGCAGGAGCTCCCACGCGTCCTCGTCGAGCAGCCGCTGTGCCGCCTCGGGCCGGCGATAGAGGTCGACGTTGTGCCCGACGGCGAGACGGGCCGCCGCCGCCTCGCGCAGGAGCGGCAGGAGGCGCACGTGCAGATGGCCGGCGCTCGCGCTTCCGAGCGTGATGTCCCACTCGGTGCGCACAAGCTCGGAGGGCCGCAGCGAGTCGGAAGGCCGCACGCGCAAAGCGGCGTCGAACGTCGACGGTGCGGGCTGCTCCACCGAGCTGCGCATCAGCCGTGTCAGCGCGGCGAGCGCGATGCCGGCGAGCACGAGGACGTACGCGGCGAGGATGCGCTCACGGGAGACCGGCCCGAGGCCGAGCGCGATCGCGAGCCCGATCGTCGCCATTCCGACGCTCGTCGCGAGGCGCCGGTGCTCGCGCGTCATGCGACGGCCGCCTCGGCCGGCCGCCTCAGCTCGTCGCGCACGGCGATGAGCGCGTCGATGGCCTCGTCTCTCATCTGCGGCTCGGGCTCATGGTGACTGAACTTTGCCCATTCGAACAGGTCGGTGAGGCGTCGCACCGCGCCGGCGCTCGTGTCCAGCCCGTGCAGCGCGCGCTCGAGGTACTCGACGGGAGCCTCGGCAGGCAGGCGCGGCATGCCCGCCTGCGCGAGCGCCCGCTCCATGCGCGCGTACGCGGCGATGATCGCGCGCCGCAGGTCGGGCTCGTTGCGGAGGTCGTCGAGCGACTCGTCGAGGGCGAGCGAGACGGCTTCGTGGGTGCGCATCCGCCACCGCGGCGCCGGCCGCGTGCGGCGTGTCGCGACGAGGAAGA
>DATKQO010000292.1:0-4719 GCA_035532715.1 Gaiellaceae bacterium
GCCGTAGACGCCGTCCGCCGGAACGGTGACCTTCCAGTTCGCGGCCGGGAACTCCTTCGCGTAGGCGAGGTTGAGGTAGTCCCAGTCGATCACGATCGGCGTCTGGCCCGAGGCCACGGTCTGCGGCGAGGCATCCACCGGCAGCCAGTTTCCGACGCTCTTCAGCTTCGCGAAGAAGTCGATTCCCGGGCCGACGTTGCCGAGCGAGCCGCCGTTGGCGAGCGCGGCCCCGAAGACGCCTGCGACGCCGGAGCCTGCGGTGAGCGGGCTGCCGTTCATGGCGACCTTGCCCTTGTAGTCCGGCTTCAGCAGGTCCTGCCACGTCTTCGGCGGCGTCTTGACGATGCTCGTGTTGTAGCCGATCGAGATCGCACCCCAGTAGTCGCCGGTCCAGAACCCGCGCGTGTCCTTCATCGAGCGCGGAATCGTGCCGTACGTGGAGACGTAGTAGCGGGCGAACAGCCCCTGCGCGGTGCCGGAGATCGCGAAGGCCGGGCCGTCGTCGACGCAGTCGGGCGCGCGCGAGTCGCCCTTGAGCGACGCGACCGCCTGGTTCTCCTGGGCAGAGCTGCCGTCCGGGTTGTCGTTCGTGATGCCGATGCCGTACTTCTTCGTGAACGTCGACATCATCTCGCCGTAGTTCGCCCAGTCGGGCGGCAGCGCAATCGTGTTGAGGTGGCCTTCCTTCTTCGCTTGCGCGATCAGCTCTTTCATCGACACCGACTTGCCCTTGAGCGGCGGCGTCACTCCCGCAACCTGGCGGGCGGCGAACGCGCTGCCGCCGGTGCCGAGCACCGTGAGACCCGCGGCCGCCGCGACGCTGCGCTTCAGCATCTGCGACCGGCTCATCTCCGACTCTTCGAGTTTGCGCCAGAACTCCAGCTCTTGCGCCTCGTGATCCTCCATCCGACCCTCCCGGTCCGGGGAATTGTGAACGAGAAGTGATCGAAGCACTTCTGGGCCGTACCTGCAATGGGACTCACCACCCTGTTCCAGATCGTGGACCAGCTTGCGACATCGCCGGGCCGGCGAGATAGGCTCGCGGCATGACCCCGTTCGAGGGCGACGGCGTCTGGCTCCGCTGCGCACTCCACGCGCACACGACGAACTCCGACGGAGAGATGGCGCCCGACATGCTTGTCCGCCATTACGAGTGGGCGAGCTTCGACGTGCTCGCGATCACCGACCACTGGGTCAGAACCGACGAGCGTTCCACCCGGAAGCTGCTCGTCATCCCGTCGACGGAGCTGAACGCGCAGGCCGGTGGGCCCGACCAGGACGCACACGTGCTCGCACTCGGAGTCGAGGCCGACCCGGTCAGTCCGGAGAACGAGTTCGCGCCGCTCGAGGAGGTCGTCTCGTGGATCGACGAGAACGGCGGCGTCCCCTATCTCGCCCACACCTACTGGAGCGGCCTCCGCACGGACCAGTGGGAGGCCTGCGCAGGGCTCGTCGGGATCGAGGTCTGGAACGCCGGCTGCGAGCTCGAGGTCGGACGCGGCGACTCCGCGCTCCACTGGGACGAGGCGCTCGAGCGCGGCCGCAACCTCTACGCGCTCGCGACCGACGACTCGCACCACCCCGGCTACGACAGCGGCTTCGCGTGGACGATGGTGCGCGCAGCCGAGAAATCCCAGGCAGCGGTCCTCGCGGCGCTCCGCACCGGCGCGTTCTACGGCTCGACGGGCCCGGAGCTTCAGAGCGTCGAGGTCTCGGACAACGAGGTCGTCGTGCGCTGCAGCCCCGTGGCGAGCGTGACGCTCCTCACCGGCAGGCGGCGCGGGTCGCGTGCGAACGCCGGGCGGCTCGGCTACCCGAACGACTCCGAGATCCTCGAGCGCGACGCGGCCGGGTTGATCACCGCGTGCCGCCTCGAGCGCCAGTGGAGCACCCCGTACGGCCGCCTCGAAGTGGCCGACCCGCACGGCCGGAAGGCATGGACGAACCCGCTGTGGATCGCCTAGAGGCCGTCGAGCGGCTCGCCTCCCACCGCTTCGACGTGCTCGTGGTCGGCGGAGGCATCGTCGGCGCGGGCATCGCGGAGGCGGCGAGCGCGCACGGCCTCGACGTGGCGCTCGTCGACAAGGGCGACTTCGGGGGCGCCACCTCGAGCGCGTCGTCGAAGCTCGTCCACGGCGGATTGCGCTACCTGCGGCTCGGCGACGTCGGACTCGTGCGCGAGGCGCATCACGAGCGGCGGATCCTCATGAACGTCGTCGCGCCGCATCTCGTGCGCCGCCTCCCGTTCCTCCTGCCGCTCTACGAGGACGGCCCGTACCGGCCGTGGTTCGTGCAGAGCGGCATCCTCCTGTACTCCACGCTCGCGCGGGCGCGCCTGAATGGGCTCGTCTCCGTCGAGCGCGCCCACCGGATGGTGCCGGAGCTGCGCGACGAGCGGCTGCGCTCGTGCGCCCTCTACGCCGACGCGTGGACGAACGACGGCCGGCTCGCCCTCGCGAACGTGCGCGCCGCCGCGGGCGCGGGCGCGACGGTGGTGAACTACGCGGAGGTCGTCGCGGTGCGCGGACGCGAAGGCGCCGAGCTCCTCGTGGACGGCCGCACGCTCTCGGTGAGCGCGGCGAAGGTCGTGAACGCGAGCGGCCCGTGGGTCGACCACGTCCGCCGGCTCGAGGACGCGGGCGCAAAGCGGTCGGTGCGCCTCAGCAAGGGCGTGCACGTGCTCGTCGACGGCGCCGAGGACTGGGACGCCGCGCTGACGATCTCGCACGACAAGGTCCGCGTCAGCTTCGCGGTTCCCTGGGAGGGAATGCTCTTGCTCGGCACGACCGACACGCTGCACGAGGGCGAGCCCGAGACCGCACGCGTCACTGACGCTGACGTCGCACAGGTGCTCGCGGAGGCGTCGGTGGCGCTCGAACGCATCGGCCCGGTGCGTGCGACCTTCTGCGGGCTGCGCGTGCTTCCCGGCGGCGACGGCGGGACGGCGAGCGCCCGGCGCGAGACGGTCTACTCGACCGGGCCGTCGGGCATGGTCAGCGTCGCCGGCGGCAAGCTCACGACGTACCGGCGGATCGCGCTCGACGCGCTCGACCAGCTCGGGGTGCGCGGGCTCTCGAAGCGCCCGCGGCCGCTGCCGGGCGCGACCGGGCTCGAGCGAATCGCCTGGCCCGACGAGATCGACACGAAGACTCGCAATCACCTCTTGCACCTGTACGGCTCGCTCGCGCCCGACGTGCTCGCGCCGGCCGCGGATGACCCGTCGCTGCTCGAGCCTCTCGTCGCGGGCCGGCCGGACATCCGCGCGCAGGAGCTCTACGCGCGCTCGCACGAGTGGGCGCGCACCGAAGAAGACGTGCTGCGACGGCGCACGACGGGCTGGCTCGCCGGCTCGCCCGTCCCCGCGTCGTAACCGGATCTTCACCGGTCCGTCTCCAGCCGACGGCGTGAATCGCCCCGTCCGCGGGAACGATGAGTGCGACGCACAACGCATTGAGGGGGTTGAGTCTCATGAAGCGGATCGTCTTCGCGACGCTTGCCGTCGGTGTACTCGTGGCGGTCGCGGTGATCGCGACCACCGGCGGGCGCAACACCGGAACCACCCGCCGAAGCACCGGAACCACGCTCACCGGCGCCGGAAGCACGTTCGTCGCGCCGCTCGTCGCCCGGTGGAGTCCCGGCGTGGCCTCGGCCTACGGCTACGAGGTGCAGTACAGCCCGATCGGCTCGGGCGGCGGCATCACCGCGGTCACGAGCCGTACGGTCGACTTCGGCGCGAGCGACGCGCCGCTCTCGAGCGACCAGTTCGCGGCGTGCAAGGGCTGCGTCCAGATTCCGTGGGCGCTGTCGGCGACGTCCGTGGTCTACAACGTGCGCGGCGCCGGGAACACACTGCACATGACCGGGCCGGTGCTCGCCCAGATCTTCGCCGGGAAGATCACGCAGTGGAACGCCCCTGCGATCCGGCGGCTCAACAAGGATGTCTCGCTCCCGAGCGAGAGGATCTCGGTCGTCCACCGCTCCGACAACTCGGGCACGACGTACAACTTCACCGACTATCTCTCGAGCGTCAGCCCGGCGTGGAAGGCGCAGGTCGGCAGGGGTGTCGCCGTCAGCTGGCCCACGGGGATCGGCGGGAAGGGCAGCTCGGGGGTCGCAGCGGGCGTCTCGCAGACGCCGGGAGCGATCGGCTACGTCGACGTCGCCTACGCGCTGAACAACCACCTGACCTACTTCGCGATCGCCAACCTTGCCGGCGCGTTCACGACGCCGGGCCTGCGTGGGATCAAGGCGGCCGCATCGGCCGACCGAAGCCCGGACGCAAACGGCGCGCTCTCGATCGTGAACCCACCGAAGAAGTACGCCCTGGCGTATCCGATCTCGACGTTCACGTACGCGATCGTGCCGACGCGCTCGTCGAAGGCTCCGGAGCTCCGGAAGCTCCTCTCCTGGGTCGTGACGAAGGGCCAGGCGTACGGCCCGAGGCTCCTCTTCCAGCCGCTTCCTCGCAGCGTGCTCGTCGTCGCGGAGAGGAACATCGCGAAGATCCACGCGTGACCGGGCTCGCGCGCCGCGCGGGAAGCTGTGGCCGCGTCCCGATGCCGGGTCTACACTCGGCGAATGGCCATGAAATATCCCAGGCTGACCCACCCGCTCGTTCGCGACGGGGGAGAGCTGCAGACCGCGAGCTGGGACGAGGCGCTCGACCACGCCGCGGCCGGCTTTCGGAAGGCGCTCGTCGAGGGAACCTCGACGGGCATC
>DATKQO010000293.1:0-4412 GCA_035532715.1 Gaiellaceae bacterium
AGGATCGAGCGGGCGATGACGAGCCGCTGGATCTCGCTCGTCCCCTCGTAGATCTCGGTGATCTTCGCGTCGCGGTAGTACCGCTCGACCGGGAACTCCTTCGTGTAGCCGTAGCCGCCGAGGATCTGGATCGCCTCACCCGTCTGCCTGCGCGCCATCTCGGAGGCGAAGAGCTTCGCCTTCGCGCCCGCTTCGGTGTGCGGCTCGCCGCGCTCCTTCAGCCACGCGGCGCGGTGGACGAGCAGGCGCGCCGCGTCGATCTCCGTCGACATGTCCGCGAGCTTCTGCTGGATCGCCTGGAACTCTGCGATCGCCTTCCCGAAGGCGCGACGCTCCTTCGCGTACTCGCGCGCGACGTCGTACGCGGCCTGCGCGATCCCGACCGCCTGCGCGGCGATGCCGATGCGGCCGCCGTCGAGGGTCTTCATCGCGACGTGGAAGCCTTTGCCCTCGTCGTGCAGCAGGCGGTCGCGGCCGACGACGGCGCCCTCGACGACGATGTCGTTCGTCACCGACGAGTTGAGGCCGAGCTTCTCCTCGTCGCGCGTGACGCGCACGTGCTCGGCGTCGAGGACGAACGCGCTCACGCCTCCGGCGCCCGCGGTCTCCTGGTCGGTGCGCGCAAAGAGGAGGAACGTCCCGGCGTGGCGCGCGTTGGTGATCCACTGCTTCGCGCCCGTGATCCGCCAGCCGTCCCCCTCGGCGTCGGCGCGCGTCCGCAGCGAGCCTGCGTCCGAGCCCGCGTCCGGCTCCGTCAACGCGAACGCGCCGAGCTGCTCGCCGCGCGCGAGCGGCGGGACGAAGCGGGCGCGCTGCTCCTCGGTGCCGAACGTCAGGAGCGGAAGCGTGACGGCGCTCGTGTGCACCGCGACCGTGACCCCCACGCCCGCGTCGGCGCGCGAGAGCTCCTCGAGGACGAGGATGTAGGAGAGGAAGTCGGCGCCTGCCCCGCCGTATTCCTCGGGAATGCATGCGCCCATCAGTCCGAGCCCCGCGAGCTTCGCGAAGAGCTCGCGCGGAAAGCGGTGCTCGCGGTCCCACTCGGCAGCGTGCGGCTCGATCTCTTGCCGCGCGAACTCCCGTGCGAGCCCCTGGATCCCCTTCTGCTCCGGGCTGAGCTCGAAGTCCACGCGCGGACTATAGTCGGGCCGAGACGAGACGCCTTCGGGCGTAGCTGCTACGCGGCGTTCAGCTCGCGCTGCACGTCGCGCAGGCCGCCCTCGCACTCGCGGAACGCGTCGACGACGTCCGGGTCGAACTGCTTGCGCGCCTGCGCCACGATCTCGTCGCTCGCGGCGCTCCAGCGGAGCGCGCGGCGGTACGGCCTGTCGCTCGTCATCGCGTCGAGCGCGTCCGCGACGGCGAAGACGCGCGCGCCGAGCGGGACGTCAGCGCCCGCGATGCCGTCCGGATAGCCCTTACCGTCCCAGCGCTCGTGGTGCGAGCGCACGATGCGTAGGCCTTCGCCCTGGAGGAACGCCACGCCGCCGAGCATCTGCTCGCCGATCACCGTGTGCGTCTGCATCCGGCGCCGCTCCGCGGGGGTGAGCGGCCCGGGCTTCTGGAGGATCTCGTCCGGGATCCCGATCTTGCCCACGTCGTGGAGGAGGAAGCCGTAGCGGATCGCCGGATCGGCCGCGAGCCGTTTCCCGTCGATCGTGGCGAGCAGCTCGACCGCGTACCGCTCGACGCGGTGCGAGTGCGCGCGCGTGTGCGTGTCCTTCGACTCGAGCGCCGTGGCAAGCGCCGTCACCGTCTCGAGATAGGAGTCCTGGAGGAGCGAGCGCTGCCCCCGCTCGAGCTCGAGCAGGTGGCGCAGGTCGCGAGCGTAGAGGAGCACCTCTTCCTCCGCGGGCCGCGACGGCGACCGTCTCGGGCTACCCGCCGGCGAACCTGCGCCGCCGGCGAGCCGCTCGACGATCGCGAGCAGGTCGAGCGGGCTGAACGGCTTGCGCACGAGCTCCTCGGCGCCGCAGCGCCGCGCCCGCCGCGCCTCCTCGGCGTCGGCGCCCGTGAGCAGCACGATCGGGATCTCCCGCGTCGTCTCGTCGCTCTTCAGGCGCGTGCAGAGCTCGGCGCCGCTCATGCCGGGCATCCGCAGGTCGAGGACGACGACGTCGGGGCGCTTGCGCCGGATCCGCGCTTCGGCCTCGAGCGCGTCCGCGGCCTCGTCCACCTGGACGTGGGCGCCCTCGAAGGTCGCCCGCAGGAGCTCGCGGAGCGCCGGCTCGTCGTCGACGAGCAGGATCCTCACGTGACGTCGTTCCCCCTTCACGTTCTGGTTTGCCTGTCGGCAACGGGCGAGGAAACCTTGATCCCTCACCGCGTGTGCCAGTGGAAGAAGACGCCGGAAGGGGCGAAAACCTGCGCTGCGCTACGCGTAGGTGTAGAAGCCGCGCCCCGTCTTGCGGCCGAGGCGGCCCGCCTGGACGTACTGGCGCAGCAGCGGGCAGGGCGCGTACTTCGGGTTTCCGAGGCCCGCGTGGAGCACATCCATGATCGCGACGCAGGTGTCGAGGCCGATCAGGTCGGCGAGCGCGAGCGGGCCCATCGGGTGGGCGAAGCCCAGCTTCGCGATCGTGTCGATCGCCTCCGCCTCCGCGACGCCCTCGAGGAGCGCGTAGGCCGCCTCGTTGATGAAGGGCATGAGGATCCGGTTGGAGACGAAGCCCGGCAGGTCGCGGGCTTCGGCCGGCGTCTTGCCGAGGTCGACCGCGAGCGCGGTGATCGCGCGGGCGGTTTCATCGGAGGTCTCGAGGCCACGGATCACCTCGACGAGCTTCAGCACGGGCACCGGGTTGAAGAAATGCATGCCGGCGACGCGCTCCGGACGCGAGGTGGCGGCCGCGAGCGAGGTGATCGGGATCGACGAGGTGTTCGAGGCGAGGATCGCGTGCGGGGGCAGCAGCTCGTCGGCGCGCCGGAAGATCGCCTCCTTCACGGCGGCGTCCTCGACGACCGCCTCGATCATCAGGTCGGACGGAACGAGCTCGTCGACGGCGACGATGCGCGGGAGCACCTCACCCGGGTCGGGGCCGCCCTTCTCCGCGAGCTTCGCGAGGCTCGCGGCGATCGCGGCGAGCCCGCGCTCGACGGCGCCGGGCGCCGCGTCGTGCAGCGACACGCGCCGGCCCGAGGCGGCGACGACCTGCGCGATGCCGCCGCCCATCTGTCCCGCGCCGACGACGAGTACGTGCTCGAGCTCCACGACAGGCCAGGCTAGCGCCGGCGCGTCCGTCTCGTCGACGTGAACGGCGGGAGGCCCGCACGCCCCGGCACGGGCTCCGCCTGATCGAAGTCGTCAGACTTCGATCAGCAGAGCGTCTCCCTGGCCGCCGCCGGAGCAGATGGCGGCGAGGCCGAGCCCGCCGCCGCTGCGCCGGAGCTCGTGGATCATCGTGCCGAGGATGCGGCCGCCGCTCGCGCCGATCGGGTGGCCGAGCGCGACGGCGCCGCCGTTCACGTTCACGATCTCGGGGTCGGCCTCGAGCATCGCCGCCGAGTTGAGCGCGACGGAGGCGAACGCCTCGTTCAGCTCGACGCGCCGCACGTCGCCGATCGACTTGCCCGCGCGCTCGAGCGCCATCGCGCCTGCCTTCGCCGGTGTGCGCGCGAGATACGCGAACTCGTCGGCGACGTAACCCTGCGAGAGCACGGTCGCGAGCGGCTCGAGGCCGTGCGCCTTCGCGAACTCCTCCGAGCAGACGACGACGCAGGACGCGCCGTCGTTCACGCCGGGCGCGTTCCCCGCCGTCGTCGTGCCTTCCGGGTCGAACACGGGCTTGAGCGAGGCGAGCTTCTCGTACGTCGTGTCGCGGCGGATGCTCTCGTCCTGCGCGACCTCGCCGACGGGGACGATCTCGTCGTCGAAGCGGCCCTCGTCCTGCGCGCGCGCCGCGCGCTCGTGCGAGCGCAGCGCCCAGCGGTCCTGGTCCTCGCGCGCGATCCCGAGCTCGCGCGAGACGAACGACGCCTGCTCGACCATGTGCTTGCGGTCGAACGACGACGTCAGTCCGTCGTGCGTCATCAGGTCGATCAGCGTCCCGTCGCCGAGGCGGTAGCCGAAGCGCGCCTGCTTGAGGATGTCCGGCGCGTTCGACATCGACTCCATGCCGCCGGTGACGACGAGGTCCGCGTCGCCGGCGCGGATCATCGAGTCGGCGATCTCGACCGCGCGAATCGACGACGCGCATACCTTGTTGATCGTGTCGGCCGGCACGTCGACCGGGATCCCGGCCCCGACAGCAGCCTGCCGCGCGGGCGCCTGCCCTGCGCCGCCCTGCAGCACCTGGCCCATGATCACGTAGTCGACGTCGCGCCCCGCGACGCCGGCGCGCTCGAGCCCGGCGCGGATGACGATCGCGCCGAGACCGGTCGCCTGGTGCCCCTTGAGCCCACCGCCGAGCCGCCCG
>DATKQO010000294.1:0-4537 GCA_035532715.1 Gaiellaceae bacterium
CGCTCGCTCCCTCGTCCGACTCGAGCTCCAGCTCGCCGCGACCGAGCTGCGCCAGAAGCTGGCCGCGATCGGGATCGGCATCGGGCTCGTCACCGGCGCCGTCCTCTTCGGGTTTTTCGCGCTCGCGTTCGGACTTGCGACGGTCGCTGCCGCGATCGCGACCGCGATGTCGGTATGGCTCGCGCTCCTGATCGTCACCGGCGCGCTCGTCGTGCTGGGCGCCGTCCTCGCAACGATCGGAATCACGCTGATCAAGAAAGGCACGCCGCCGCTTCCCGAGCAGGCGCTCGAAGAGGCGCGGCTCACGGCGGAGGCGGTGAAGAATGGCCGACACTGAGCAGAAGCTCCGCCGCGAGGTCGGTGCGGAGCGCGAGCGCCTCGTCGACGCGGTGCAGACCCTCCGGGAGGCGGGGGCCGAGGCGCGCGGCAAGTTGCGCACACGGGCTCCGCTCGCCGCGGTCGGCGCCCTGGGCGTCGGGCTCGGTCTGCGCGCAGCCCTCCGGCTGATCGGACGGCGCGGCAGCCGCAGCTGAGAGCGCGCGGGGCCCGGAGGCCGCCGTGCGCCAAGACCGGTTCAGGCGCGGAGCTCGGCGTCGAATCGCTCCGCGAGCGCATCGACGATGCGCTCGCGGAGCGCCGTCGCATCCTCGTCGGTGAGCGTCCGTTCCGGCGATCCGAACGCGACGCGGAACGCGAGCGACCGCTTGCCGGCGCCGATCTGCTCGCCGCGGTACTCGTCGAAGACCGCGACGTCGCGCAGCTCGGGGCCGGCGGCCTCGCGCATGGCCCCGATGAGCGCAGCGGCGGGTACGCCGTCGCCGACGACGAAGGCGAGGTCCTGGCGCACCTCGGGGTACGAGCTGACCTCTTCGAAGGCGAGCGACTCCGGCGCGGCGGCGACGAGCGCGTCGAGATCGAGCTCGAACGCCCCCCAGACGCCGTCGAGAAGCGACGGATGTAGCTCCCCGACCCAGCCCTCGGCGGTGCGAGCCGACTTGCCGGGATGGAGGAACGACTCCGACGCGCGCGCGTAGCGGGGCTGCAGCTTCAGGGCGCCGTAGAGTTGCTCGACCGCCCACTTCGCCTCGGCGAGGCCGCCGTCGACGATGCCGCCGACATGCCAGCGCTCGTCGGCCAGCTCGCCGCCCGCACGGTAGGTGCGCGCGATCTCGAAGAGCGCGACGTCGACCGTGCCGACCGAGAGGTTGCGGCGTGCCGCGTCCACGAGGCTGAACACGAGCGAGGTGCGCAGCGCAGCCGCCTCGCTCGACATCGGCTCGGGCAGGCGAAGCTCGCCCTCCGCGACGAACGACGAGGTGTACGCCTCGCAGAACCCGCAGCCCGCGAGCACGTCCTCGACGTCGCGGCGGAGCCGCTGCCAGCGCGTCAGTCGGCCGAACGTGACGTCGCGCGCGGGCAGCGTGAACGGGATCTCCTCCATCTTGAAGCGTGCGACCTCCTCGACGAGGTCGATCGCGCGCGTCACGTCGCGCGCACGCCACGTCGGCACGCGAAAGCCGCCGTCGGCGCGCTCGAACCCGAAGCCCGCGAGACTCGACGCCTGCTCGGCAGGGGGTACTTCGAGGCCGATCACCGCGTCGGCCCGCTCGGGCCGAAGCTCGATCACCGCGCGCTCGGGCAACGTCCCCTGGACGTCCACGTGCCCCGTCCAGCGCGCGCTGCTCGAGAGCTCGGCGACGAGCTGCGTCGCGAGCGTCGCCGCCGGGCCTGCGACGTGGGGGTCGACGCCCTTCTCCCAGCGGTTCGACCCCTCGGTGCGCAGCGTGTGACGTTCCGACGAACGCAGGATCCCGACCGGTTCGAAGTTCGCCGCTTCGAGCAGCACGGACGTCGTGCGCTCGGAGACCTCGGTCTCCTCGCCGCCCATGATCCCGGCGAGGGCGATCGGGCGATCGGCGTCGGCGATCACGAGATCCGCGGGATCGAGCGTGCGAACCGTGCCGTCGAGCGTGCGGAGCTGCTCTCCCTTGCGCGCACGGCGGACGATCACGCTGCCGTCGTGCAGCGTGTCGAAGTCGAACACGTGCAGCGGGCTTCCGAGCGCGAGCATGACGTAGTTCGTCACGTCGACGACGTTCGAGATCGAGCGCACGCCCGCGGCGCGCAGGCGCGCTCGGAGCCACACCGGCGACGGCTCGATCGTGACGTCGCGGAACAGGCGTCCGATGTAGCGCGGGCATCCCTCGAGATCCTCGACCTGTACGTCGACGCGCTCATCACCCGCCGGAGCGGGCTCGGACGTGTCGAGCGTGACGAGCTCCCCGCCGAGAAGCGCAGCGACCTCGCGCGCGAGGCCGTACACCGCGAAGAGATCCGGGCGGTTGCCCGTCGGCTCGACGTCGAGTACCTCCTCGACGAGCGGCAGGACGTCGGCGAGCGGTGTCCCCGGCTCGAGCGCGTCGTCGAGCACCATGATCCCGGAGTGATCCGTGCCGAGGTCGACCTCGTCCTCGGCGAGGATCATTCCCTCCGACACCTCGCCACGCAGCTTCCGCCGGTCGAGCGTCAGCCCGTTCGGCAGCGTCGCGCCGGGCAGCGCGACCGCGACCGTTGCGCCCACACCGAAGTTCCACGCGCCGCAGACGATCTGGTACGGCTTGCCCTCCCCCACGTCGACCTTCGTGAGCTGGAGACGGTCGGCGTTCGGATGCTTTGCCGCCTCGAGCACGCGCCCGACGCGGAAGAGCGACAGGTCGCCCTGCACGCCGCGACGCTCGACGCCGTTCACCTCGGCCGTCGAGAGCGAGAGCGCATGCGCGATCTGCGCCACCGTGGCGTCGGTGCGCACGTACTCGCGCAGCCATGTGATCGGAACCTTCATCCGCTCAGAACTGCCGCAGGAAGCGGAGGTCGTTTTCCCAGAACGGCCGGATGCCCGGGATGCCGTGACGCAGCTGCGCGGTGCGCTCGATGCCCATGCCGAAGGCGAAACCGGTGTACTCGTCCGGATCCCAGCCGACGAACTCGTAGAGGTAGGGGTCGACCATGCCCGAGCCGCCCATCTCGAGCCACCCGGAGTGCTTGCACGTCGCGCAGCCGGTGCCGCCGCAGATCGGGCACGACACGTCGGGCTCCATCGACGGCTCGGTGAACGGGAAGTAATGCGTACGGAAGCGCACCTCGCGCTCGGGGCCGTAGAGCTGCCGCATCACATAGAGGAGTGTCCCCTTCAGGTCCGCCATCGTGATGCCCTTGTCGATCGCGAGCCCCTCGAACTGGTGGAAGATCGGAAAGTGGGTCGCGTCGATCGTGTCGCGGCGATACACGCGGCCGATCGACAGCATGTAGATCGGCGGGCGTGTCGACTCCATCTTGTGGATCTGCGCCGGTGACGTCTCCGTACGAAGCAGCGTGTCCTCCGTCAGATAGAGGGAGTCGCGCGGCGAGCGGGTCGGATGCCAGTCGGGAAAGCCGAGCGCGTCGAAGTTGTACCGCGTGGTCTCCACCTCCCGGCCGTCGACGATCTCGTAACCGAGACCCAGGAAGATGTCCTCGACGTCCCGCCGCACCTGGGTCGACGGGTGGAGCGTGCCCCGGCGGCGAGGGCGCAGCGGGCCGAGCAGCTCGGCGGGCAGCGTCACGTCGACCTCTTCGGAGGTGAGCTTCGCGTCGAGCTCGGCGCGCTCGAGCTCGCCCTGCT
This sequence comes from Gaiellaceae bacterium, assembly GCA_035532715.1. Taxonomy (GTDB): domain Bacteria; phylum Actinomycetota; class Thermoleophilia; order Gaiellales; family Gaiellaceae; genus Palsa-739. The sequence goes on from DATKQO010000294.1 coordinate 3,662, forward strand.
TCGCCTCGAACGCGTGCTCGATCGCCTCGCGGGCGGCGTTCAGCGCCATGCCGGACTCACGGTCGCGCACGTCGCGGAGAGCGAGCTTCAGCTCGCTCTTGCGCCCGAGGTACGTGACGCGGGCCTCGTCGAGCGCGGCGACAGTCGCCGCCGCGGCAACGTCGTCGAGCGCCTTTCGCTGGAGGGCTTCGGTGTCCACGGCGGCGACTGTATCGGTCGCCGTCTAGCATCGCCGCATGAGCGATTACGACTCCTTCGCACCCGACTACGACACGTGGTCGTCCGATATGACAGAGGACGTCGGCTGGTACGTCGAGCTCGCGCGTGAGGCGGCCGAGCCGATCGTCGAGCTCGCAGTCGGCTCGGGCCGCGTCGCCATCCCGATCGCACGAGAGACGGGCAAGCGCGTGATCGGCATCGACCGCTCGCCGGCGATGCTCGCGATCGCGCGAGAGCGGGCCGCCGGGCTGCCGGTCGAGCTGCATGAGGGCGACATGCGTGACCTCGACCTGGACGAGCCGGTCGAGCTCGTCATCTGTCCGTTTCGCTCCCTCCTCCATCTGCCGACCTGGCACGACAAGCGACAGGTGTTCGAGCGGGTCGCCGCCGCCCTCCGGCCGGGGGGACGGTTCGCGTGGAACGCCTTCGCGTTCAGCCCGCAGATCGCAGCGTCGCTCCATGACCGCCGGATCGATCACGCGGACGGCCGCTGGGAGGTGAACCGCTACTTCCCGGCCGACAGCCGGGTGGAGTTGACGCGCGGCGCGGGGGACAAGACGCTCGGCGTCCTCGAGGCGTGGTGGGTCGGTCGCGCCGAGTGGGAAGGGTTGCTCGACGTCGCCGGCCTCGAGGTCGAGGCGCTCTACGGCGGCTTCC
>DATKQO010000295.1:0-2343 GCA_035532715.1 Gaiellaceae bacterium
CGCCAAAGGGCCGATCGGCGTCGTGGACGGAAGCGGCGAGCTCGTCGGCATCCTCGACCGCCGCATGGTCATCCACGTCCTCGCCGGCCGCGAGGAGTCGTCGGTCCCCGAAGAGTTGCCCGCATAAGCGTGTCCACCCCGACTGCGACGACCCTGCATCTCCCGAGCGCGGTTCGCATCTCCCGGTGGGCGCCGCCGCTCCTCGTCGCCGTCCCGCTCTGCATCGTCGCCGTCGCCGTCGAAGGCTTCCACTCGGGCTTCCCGGCCGGCTGGTACCTCGGCGTCCCGCGCTGGTTCGACAGCCTCAGCAACTGGGTGACGAACAACGACAGCACGAACTTCTTCCTGCATCACATCGTCACAGGCTTCGGCAACCTCCTGAACAGCGCGACGAACGACGTCGTCAACCTGCTCCACTGGATGACGTGGGTCGGCGTGCTCGGCGCCGCCACGGTCTTCGCCTGGATCGTCGGAACGTGGCGCACCGCGCTCTTCTCCGCGCTCGTCATCTCCTCGTTCGGCGTCCTGCAGATCCCGAACGGCGGCCCGAACGGAATCTCGCAGATGTGGCCGAGCGCGATGACGACGCTGGCGTTGATGACCGTCGCGATCATCCTCTCGACGATCGTCGGCATCCCGCTCGGTATCGCTTCGGCGATCTGGCCGAGGGTGAGCAGGGCGCTGCGGCCGGTGCTCGACCTGATGCAGATCCTGCCGGCCTTCGCCTATCTCGTTCCGATCGTCGTGCTCTTCTCGATCGGCAACCCGGCCGGCATCATCGCGACGTTCATCTACGCGGTGCCTCCGCTCGTGCGCTTCACGGAGCTCGGTATCCGTTCCGTGAAGAAGGACGTCATCGAGGCGGCGGAGTCGTTCGGCTCGACGCGCGGGCAGATCCTGCGCAACGTGCAGCTGCCGCTCGCCGCGCAGGCGATCATGCTCGGTCTGAACCAGGTGATCATGATGGCGCTGTCGATCGTCGTCATCGCGTCGCTGATCGGCGCCGGCGGGCTCGGCGACCCCGTCCTCAACGCGCTCCAGACGCAGCAGATCGGAGAGGGCGCCGTAGCGGGGCTGCTCATCGTCTTGATGGCCATGTGGCTCGACCGCAGCTCGGCGGCGTTCGGGCAGCGCGCCACGCGAGACCGCACTGCATCCTTGCGCAACCTGACGCGGCGGCAGCACGCCGGCCTGTGGGGCGCAGTCCTCGTCGCGATCCTCGTCGCGCGGTACGGCCTCTCGCTCGGCGATTGGCCCGCGGGCTGGGGCTTCTCGTTCGTCGACCAGGCGACGAGCGCGCTCAACTGGGTCACGAACGAGTTCACGGGCATCGGCGGCCCCATCTCGACCTTCCTGACGCTGCACGTGCTCAATCCGCTGCAGCGTTGGTTCGGCGACGTTCCGTGGTTCCTCGTCGCCGCACTCGTCGGGACGGTCGGCTGGGTCCGCGGCGGCTGGCGGCGCGGAGTGCTTCTCGCCGGGTGCGTCGTGCTCCTCGGCCTCATGCAGGCGCCGGCCGGCTACACGTTCCAGGGCACGACGTCGTACAACTTCGTCGCCTGGACGGACGCGATGGAGACGCTGAGCCTCGTCGTCGTCTCGCTCGTGCTCGACCTCGTTATCGGGATCCCGCTCGGCATCGCCGCCTACCGCTGGCGCACGGTCGACCGGATCTTGCGCCCGATCCTCGACTTCTTGCAGACGCTTCCGGCATTCGTCTATCTGATCCCGGTGGTGACGCTCTTCGGTGTCGGGAACGTCGCGGGCGTCAGCGCCTCGTTCATCTACGCGCTCCCGGCAGCCGTGCGAGCGACGACGCTCGGCCTGCGGGCGGTCCAACACGACGTCCTCGAAGCCGGGCAGTCGTTCGGATCGACGCGCTGGCAGCTCCTGTTCAAGGTCGAGCTGCCGATCGCGCGGCCGTACTTGATGTTGGCCGTCAATCAGACGATCCTTCTCGTCATGGCCGAAGTGGTCGTGGCAGGGCTCGTCGGCGCGGGTGGCCTCGGGCTCGACGTGGTCACAGGCTTCTCGCGGTCGGAGGTCGGGCTCGGCGCGGCTGCGGGACTGGCGATGGTGTTGATGGGAATCGTGCTCGACCGGCTCAGCCAGTCGAATCCAGATCGTTGGCGGGTGGCAACGTCATGAGGGACCGAACGAGGAGGGTGCAATGAAGCAAGCCCGGAGGATTGCGGTCGTCGTCGCAGTGATCGGGTTGGTCGCCGTCGCGATCACCGCCGGCGCTGCGAATGGCAGCGGCCGCGCGAGCAAGCCGACGATCGTTCTCGCGAACAACTCGTGGGAAGGCTCCGTCGCGAACAACGTCGTGGCCCAGTACGTGAT
>DATKQO010000296.1:0-6149 GCA_035532715.1 Gaiellaceae bacterium
CCGCGAGGTCGTCTTCTGGTCGATCGAGATCGCGGGGCTGAGCCCGTCGATGTGGTCGACGTCCGGCTTCTCCATCATCTGGAGGAACTGGCGCGCATACGCGGAGAGCGACTCGACGTAGCGGCGCTGACCTTCCGCGTAGATCGTGTCGAAGGCGAGGCTCGACTTGCCGGAGCCGGAGAGCCCGGTGATGCAGATGAGGCGATTCCGCGGCAGGCGGACGGTGATGTCCTTGAGGTTGTGCTCGCGGGCCCCGTGGACGATCAGCTCGTCGGCAGCCATGTGAGAGGCATTCTACCGCTCGAACGTACGTTCGTCCAGCGAGTGGTGCAAGCCCGCTAGACGCTGAGCCGCTGCACGAGGCCGCCGAGCTCGCGCGGCCGCGCGACGCAGCGGATCTCGAGCTCGCCGGCGACGATCGTGCCGTAGCCGAGCACGCGGCCGGGCAACGACTGCTCGATCTCGACCGCGCCGATCGTCGCGAGGTGCACCCCGGCGGCGCGCTTGCGCACGACGCCGTGCACGACGAAGAGCTTCTCGTCCGTGAGCACGACGTGGGTGCGGTCCCAGCGCCAGACGGCCGCGGTCGCGACGACCGCGGCGACGAGGAGCAGCAGCGCCCCTGCAGCCGAGACCGGCCAGCCGCCGAGAAAGGCCGAGGCGCCGAGGAGCGCGAGCACGAGCGCACGGAGCAGCGGGCGCAGGAGTACGACGCCGTGGCGGCGTGCGTCGAGGAAGACGTGCTCTTCCGGGTGGGCGAGCATGGGTTTCCCGCCTTCGACGCGTGGCGGCGGAACCCTGGACATGGAGCCCGCGAATGACCCGGATTCCGGCCCGCCGGATCGGACGGTGCCGGGTCAGGCTTTGCGCCAGCGGCCGAACACGAGGCCGCCGAGTGTGAACCCGATCCCGAAGGTGCCGACTGCGAAACCGCCGACCGCGGCGACCTTGCGCCACGGGGAGAGCCGCTGCCAGCGACCGAGCGCTTCCTCCTCCTCCGTGGTCAGCAGCTCGCCGCGGCGCTGTTTGCGCAGCGCGCCGCCGGCACGAAGGCCGAGATACAGGTCGTCGAAGATCTCCGGGGACTCGTCGGCCATATCTGAATCTATAGCCTCATTCGCTCGTGGCTGCACGCATCCTCCATGTTTCCGACCTTCACACCGGAACCCGTGTCGACTCCACGGTAGAGGACGCGCTGGCCGGACTCGCCGGCCGGCTCGCTCCGGAGTTGATCGTCGTCTCCGGCGACCTCACGAATCGCGGGCGTCGCGAAGAGCACGAGCGCGCCCGCGCGTTTCTCTGCTCGCTCGGGCCGCCGGTGCTCGCCGTGCCGGGAAACCACGACCTGCCGTACACGTTCCCGGCGCGATTCGCGCGGCCGTGGGCCGAGTTCGAGCGCGTCTGGGGCACGACGGAGCCGACGCACGCCTCCCCCACCCTGCACGTGGTCGGGCTCAACTCGGCGCGACCGTATCGCCACCAGGGCGGGGCGCTGCGCGACGGCCAGCTAGGCCACGCTGCGACGCGGCTCGGCGAGGCCGCCGAGGGCGCGTACCGCGTCGCGGTCCTCCACCATCACATGCTCGGGGCGCCGTGGCGTGCCGCCCGGAAACGTCCTGTCTCCCACCGAAACCACGTGCTGCAGGCGCTCGTGACCGCCGGCGCCGACTTGATCCTCGCCGGCCACATCCATCAGGCCGCGGTGAGCGAGCGGCACGAGTTCGAGGTGATCGACGGCGACGTGCGCGCCTCGGTCGTCTCGATCGCGCCGGGCCTCGGACAGCCGCGCCCGAACCGGCTGGGCGAGGCGCGCGGGCTCCACGTCTACGAGATCGGCGAGCGGACCGTGACGGTCGCGACGCACATCTGGCGGGGCGGAGACTGGGGCCTCACCGCGCGGCGGGTGTTCCCGCGCGGTGAGGGCGTGCTCGCAGCCGACCGGCCCGGCTGACTCCTACCCGGCGGCGACGGGATCGGGACGCACGACGACGGTGTCGGCGATCGGGATGATCTCCGTCACCGGAAGGTCGGCTCGCGCGGCGTGGTCGCGGATCGCCTCCGGGCTGGACGCGTCGTAGATGCACACGGTCCCGAGGCTCCCCGACTCCTCGGCGAGGACGTAGCTGCGGATCCAGCGGATGTCGTCGGACATCTCGCCGTCGCCCACGGCGGTGGATCGCGCGGCGGCGGCCTGCAGATCCTCACCGGTGCCCCAGCCTTCGCGGCGGATGATCGCGTAGAGCGCCATTCCTCTCCTCTCCTGGCGGGCTACCGCCAATGGTCGGAACAGGGGTATCTCACAGGGCGGCGCGGCCCGAGTCAATGCGCGCTGCAGCGCCTTCCAGAAGGCGGTCGCCGGAAACCGTGTCCACGACGAGGAGGGTCGTGCCTTCTGCGGCAGCGCGAGGCGGAGGGTCCGGTTGTCAGCGCGATCGGGCATGCTTGGCGCCTTGTCGATCGACGAAGAGGCGGAGGCGTGGATCGGTGCGCACGTCGCGCCCGCCGGCCGTATCGAGCTCGTGCACGAGCGGCCGTGGGGGACCGTATGGCGTGTGCCCGTCGCCGGACGCGGCGCCTGGTTCAAGCTGTGCGCGCCCGTCCAGGCGTTCGAGCCGCGCCTGACGGCCGCCCTCGCGCATCGCCGGCCGGACCGCCTGCCGGACGTGCTCGGGCACGACGACGAACGTGCCTGGTTGCTCCTCGGCGACGCCGGCGAACCGCTCGGCTTCAGCGGCGGCATCCAACCGTGGCTCTCCGTCCTGCCGCTCTACGCCGAGCTCCAGCGCGCTGAGGCGGCTCATGTCGCCGAGCATCTCCACCGCGGCGTCCCGGATCGCCGCCTCGAGGCCTTCCCGGCGCTCTACGAGACGATGCTCGCGCGCGAGCTTCCGTTCGGCAACGCCGATCTGGCGCATCTCCGCGCGTTCGCGCCACGCTTCGCCGACCTCTGCCGCGAGCTGGCGGCGGCGGGCATTCCGGAGACGATCCAGCACGACGATCTCCACGGTGCGAACGTCTACCCGGGCGTCGGCGCGCCGCGAATCCTCGACTGGGGGGACGCCTGCATCTCGCACCCCTTCCTGACGGCGTTCGTCACGTTCCTGCACCTCGAGGAAACATGCGGACCGGCTGGTGACGACCCGTGGTGCGCGCGCCTGCGCGACTCCTACCTCGAGCCGTGGGGCCGGTCGATCGAGCTGCGCGCGGCGTTCGAGCTCGCACAGCGGCTCGGCCCGTTCGCGCACGCGTTCAAGGAGCTGCGCGTGTTCGACGCCGTCCCGGTAGATGAGCGCCCGCGGCATGCGCCCGACCTGGCGAAGCTGCTCGCGGGCTGCGTCGCCGCGGCGTCCTGACGAGGATCGCCGCGCCGGGTCGGCCTCACGAGGCGGTGATCTTCGCGGCGATCTCCCAGATGTGGCCGTCCGGGTCGGCGAAGCCGGCGGTACGCACTCCCCATTCGCGGTCGAGCGGGCCGTTCAGCAGCTCGACGCCGCGCGCTGCCAGCTCGGTGCACACGGCATCCGCGTCATCGACCCAGATGGTGAGCTGAAAGCGGGCCCCCGACTCGCGGGCCCCGACAGGCGCCGGGGCGATCAACTCGTGCGCCGCGCGAGCCTCCAGCAGGTTGACGATCGTGTTCTCGAGCTTGAAGACTGCCGAGACCTCGTCCTCGTGGACGACCGGCGCGTCGAAGACCTTCTCGTAGAACGACTTCGATCGCCCGCTGTCCTCGACGAACAGGGTGATCGCACCGACGCTCTTCAGCGACTCGCTCACGGCCGGATCCTAGCTCCGGGCGGGCTGCACGTCGGTCTCGTCGACGAGCTTCTGGACGACCCGCTCCTCGACGGGATCGCTCTCGAGCTTCTTCGCCTGCCTGTCTTGCGCGACTTCGACGCGGGCCGCCTGCCAGGACGACCAGTGGCCCGCGACGAGCGCCCAGAGCGAGAGCGCGGAGACGTAGACGACGCTGCTGAGCCAGTGCAGCGCGAACGAGACCGGGATCATCGCGATCCAGAAGACCGTCAGCCAACCGTTGACCCGGCGCATGAACACCGGATCGCCTTGCACGGACGCCCACAACGACCTGGCGATGCTCACCTCGCACGCTCCTTCGGCTCGAGTAGATCTCTCTTCCCGAGAGAACGCCGGCGCGCGCCGATCGGTTACGGGCGGCGCGTCTGAACGCCCGCCGACCGGCTCCGCTTCTACGCGCGCAGCCGCTCGAGGAACCGGAGCCGGGCAGCGGTGTACTCGGCGTCCTCGAGGACGCCGCTGTCGTGGAGCTCCTCGAGCAGGCGCAGGTAGTGCGCCGCGTTCTCCGTCGGATCGCCCGCTTCGGTCCCCGGCCGCTCCTCGGGGCCGGCTCCGGGCGGCGCGGTCTGCGCGAACGGTGAGAAGATCTTGTCCGGATCGACGCCCGCACGCTGCAGACGCTCGCGATACTGCTCGACGCCGATTCCGCGCTCGGGGAACTTGTAGGCGCCGCGACCGAAGAGCGGCCGCTTCTGCACGAAGTGCCGGTAGCCCCCGACGATCAGCACCGAGCAGAAGAACGCACCCATCTGCAGCCAGACCGGATCGTTCCCCACGATCGCGAACGCGATCCCGGCGCCGATCAGCGTCCCGACGAGACCGATCGCGATCGTCAGCCAGGCCGGCATCGGGTCGGGACCGGGCAGCGCAAAGCGCGCGAGCGCGCCGGTGACGAACCCGATGAAGATCACCGAGAGGACGGTCTGCAGCATCAGCGGAGGGTACTAGGCGTGGACGTGCTCGCGGACTCGCGGCACCGCCGCCGTCTCGAGCTCGCCGAGCAGACGCCACGAGATCGCCGCGATCTCGTCGACGGCGGCCTCGAACACCTCCTCGTTGGCCTTCGAGGGCTTGCGGTAGCCGCTGATCTTGCGGACGTACTGGAGGGCGGCGGCGCGGGCCTCCTCCTCGCTCGCGGCGGGCTGCACGTTGTAAAGCGTGTGAATGCTGCGGCACATGGCTAGGCGGGCACCTCCAGAGCGTTCAGCTCTCGTCGCAGGTCCTTGATCTCGTCGCGCAGCTTGGCGGCGTACTCGAACCGCAACTCCTCCGCGGCGACGTACATCTCTTCCTCCAGCGTGATCGCGAGCTTCTCGAGCTCCGTCCGGTCCATCCCCTCGACCTTCTTCGAGCCGCGCCGCCGGCGCGAGGGCACGTGCGGCTGCTCGAGCTGCAGGAACTCGGCGATGTCGGAGACGCCCTTCAGGATGGTCGTCGGCGTGATCCCGTGCTCCTCGTTGTAGGCGATCTGGATCGTCCGCCTGCGGTTCGTCTCGTCGAGCGCGGCGACGATCGCCTCGGTCTGCTTGTCGGCGTACATGAGCACGCGACCGTTGACGTTGCGCGCCGCGCGGCCGATCGTCTGGATGAGCGACGTGCGTCCGCGCAGGAAACCCTCCTTGTCGGCGTCGAGGATCGCGACGAGCGAAACCTCCGGCAGGTCGAGGCCCTCGCGGAGAAGGTTCACGCCGACAAGCACGTCGTACTCGCCGAGCCGCAGCTCACGGATGATCTGGATGCGCTCGAGCGTGTCGATCTCCGAGTGGAGGTAGCGCGCCTTCACGCCCGACTCGAGCAGATAGTCGGTCAGGTCCTCGGACATCTTCTTCGTCAAGGTCGTGACGAGCGTGCGCTCACCCACCTGCTCGCGCTTGCGGATCTCGCCGAGCAGATCGTCGATCTGGTTGCGCGTCGGCCTGAGCTCCACCTCGGGGTCGACGAGACCCGTCGGCCGGATGAGCTGCTCGGCGATACGCGTCGAGTTGCGGAGCTCGAACGACCCCGGTGTCGCCGACACGAATACGAGCTGCGGCACCTTCGCAAGGAACTCGTCGAAGCGCAGCGGCCGGTTGTCGAGCGCAGACGGAAGCCTGAAGCCGAAATCGACGAGCGTCTGCTTGCGCGAGCGGTCGCCCTCGTACATCCCACCGATCTGCGGGACGGACTGGTGCGACTCGTCGACGAAGACGACGAAGTCGGAAGGGAAGTAGTCGAGCAGCGTGTGCGGTGCCGAGCCGGGCGGCCGTCCGTCGAGGATGCGCGAGTAGTTCTCGATCCCGTTGCAGAAGCCGAGCTCCTGCATCATCTCGAGGTCGTACTCGGTGCGCTGGCGG
>DATKQO010000297.1:0-2594 GCA_035532715.1 Gaiellaceae bacterium
GCATGAGCTGCACGGGGTCGATGCCGGCGCGGCGCGCGAGCTCGAGCGTCGTCGGCGCCCAGCGGTACGGCTGAAACGTCGAGCCGAGCGCCTTCATCGCTGCACCGCCGCCGCGTGCGCGCTCATCCCTTCCACGCCCGCAAGCGCCTCGACGGTCGAACGCATGCGCTCGAGTCCGGCGGAGGTGAGCCGTTGCACCGTGATCGGCTTGAGGAACGTCTCGAGCCCGAGACCGCCCACCGAGCGGGCCCAGCCGCCGGTCGGGAGGACGTGATTGCCGCCCGTCGCGTAGTCGCCGCTCGCGACCGGAGAGCTCGAGCCGACGAACACGGCGCCGGCGTTGCGTATGCGTGATGCGAGCGACTCCGCCTCGCCCAGCAGGACTACGTGCTCCGGCGCCATCCGTTCGATCTCTGCGAGCGCCGCCTCGAGATCCGCGCCGTCGACGGTGCGGCAGACGGCATCGCGCCCGTGCTCCGCCTGCGCGGCGAGCTCGAGCTCGGCGATGCGCGCATCGCCGCCGCGGCCGAGCACGACGACCACCTCCGATGGGCCTGCCGGCAGGTCGATCGCGACGTCGCGGGAGACGAGCAGCTTCGCCTCGTTCACGAACGCATTCCCCGGGCCGACGACCTTGTCGACGCGCGAGATCGTCTCCGTGCCGTACGCGAGCGCTGCGATCGCGTGCGGACCGCCGACGGCCCACACCTCGTCGACGCCGACGAGCGCGGCAGCGGCCGCGACGAGCCCGGCGCCACGCGGCGGCGTGACGACGACGATGCGCTCGACACCTGCTGTGCGCGCCGGCACGGCGCACATGACGAGCGTCGAGACGAGCTCGCGTGGAACGTAGATCCCGACGGACGCGAGCGGAAGCCAGCGTCGTTCGAGCTCGACGCCCGGCTCGACCTCGAGGCGCAGGTCGGCGGGACGCTGCACCTCGTGCCAGCGGCGCACGCGGTCCGCGAGCGCGAGCACTGCGTCCTCCGGCAGCCCGGCCTGCGGCTCGGCGCGCGCGGGCGCGACGCCGTCCAGCTCGAGCGCCCACTTCGTGAGCGCGGCGTCGCCGCGCGCACGAACGTCGGCGACGATCTCCGCGACGGTGACGGTCATCCCAGCATCCGTTCGACCGGGACGAGCAGGATCGACGACGCGCCCGCAGCCTCGAGTGCCGGCAGGAGGTGCCAGACGTCGGTCGCGGGGATGACGCTGTGCACGGCCACCATGCCCGGCTCGGCGAGCGGCAGCACGCTCGGCGCGCGCGAGCCGGGGACGAGCGCGCAGATCGCGTCGAGCGAGTCCTCGGGCGCATTCAGCATCAGGTAGCGCGCGCCGCGCGCGTCGACGACGCTGCGGAAGACTCCCGCGAGGTGCACGGCCTCGGGCTGGGGCTCGCTCGGGCCGATCAGCACCGCCTCGGACTGGAGCAGAAGCGCGATCGAGCGCAGGCCGTTCGTGCGCAGCGTGCTGCCGCTCGAGACGAGGTCGACGATCGCGTCTGCGAGGCCGAGCCGCGGTGCGAGCTCGACAGAGCCGTGGACGTCGACGAGCTCGATCGGTCCGGGGACGAGCTCGCGCGCGAGGCGCGGGAAGCTCGTGGCGACGCGCACGCCGCGCAGATCCTCGAGCGTCTGCGCGGACGATTCCTGCGGCACCGCCGCCTCGAGCGAGCAGGCGCCGAAGCCGAGCTGCAGCAGCTCCACGACGTCGGCGCCGCGCTCGCGCACGATGTCGAGGCCGGTGATGCCGCAGTCGACGACACCGTCCTGCACGTATTCGGGCACGTCGTCGGCACGGACGAGCAGCGCCTCGACAGGAGCGTTGCGGCATGGAAACGCGAGCGCGCGGTCGCCGGGCGTCTCGGGGCCGAGCCCGGCGTCGTGCAGGAGCTGGATCGCCGGCTCGCGCAGGCGGCCCTTCGAGGGAACCGCGATCCTCAAGCGCGCTGCTTCTTGCGGCGCCGCAACGCGAGCGAGTAGCCGCCCTCGCCGCGGCGCAGCCACTGCGCGACGCGCGTCACCGTCGTCGTCGACGCGTGCGCCCGCCTCGCCACCTCGAGGTACGGCAGCCCCTCGTCCAGGAGCTGCGCGACCTGCCAGCGATGCGCCATCGCGTCCAGCTCCGAGAGCGTGCAGAGATCCCGCAGCAGGTGCGCGGTCTCCTCCGCGGTCTTCATCGACGCGATCGCTTCGAACAGCGCCGCGTGGTCGCCTGACGGCCAATGTCGTGGCTCCGTTGATGCCATCGTGTTACCATGCTAACACGATGGCACAGACGTTCGCAATCGTTCCCGCCGTGGACGTGCTCGACGGCCGCGCCGTCCGCCTCTATCAGGGCGATTACGACCGGGTCGAAGTCGATGCCGGCGACCCGTTCGAGCTCGTCCGCCGTGCGGCGGCCGCCTCTCCCCCGCTCGTGCACGTGGTCGCGCTCGAGGCGGCGCGCGACGGCCGCGTTCCGGTCGAGCTGGCGCGCGCGGTCGCCGAGGCGGCCACGCCGGTCCCGGTGCAGCTGGGCGGCGGCGTGCGCTCGCTCGCGGACGCCCGCGCGCTCGCAGACGCGGGCATCGTGCGCGTGATCCTCGGCACCGCCGC
>DATKQO010000298.1:0-3666 GCA_035532715.1 Gaiellaceae bacterium
CGTCTTCTCGCTGATCGCCGCGAAGCGCCCGGCGTTCGTCGAGAAGTAGAGGCGCCCGTAGCCGATCGCGGGCGGGAACTCGACGAGGCTTCCCGCCCCGTAGCGCCAGACGGTCCGGTACGGCGGCCGCAGTGCGAGCTCGATGGAGCGGGCGCGGGTTGCGTCGAGCCCGTACATCGGCCACGGCACCTTCACGTTCGCGGGCGGCGTGACCTGCGGCGGGGGCCCCGGAACGAAGTCCGCCGTGGACGAGCCGACGACGTCGCGGCCCTCGTGGAGGCGGTAGAGCACGAACGCGCCGAGCACGCCCGCCCCGAGTACGGCGAGCACTGCGAGGACGATGAGCGGGCGCCGCACCGCGGCCCAGGGTAGCCCTACACCTAGCCTGACACGGCTCCGAGGTCGTAGGGGGCGGTCAGGCCGGCCGAGTTCGTCGCCTGGAGGGTCACCTGCCACGTTCCCGGCGGGATCGTCACCGGCGCCGTGCCGCTCGTCGGCTGCTGCCCGAGGTCGAGCGTCTGGGGCGGGTTGACGCCGGCGGGGTCGGTGAAATCGATCGTGAGGGCGAGCCAGGGCGTGCCGGGATCGCTGCTCTGCCAGGTCAGCGTCCCGTTCTGGAGCTGCGGCGGCGCCGACATCGGCGGCGGCGCCGTGTCCCAGGCGACGACGAGCGGCGCGAGCTTCACGATCGAGCGGCGGCCGGCGCGATTCGTCGCGGAGAGCTGCGCAGGATAGGTGCCGGGCGCGAGACCCGGCGGGGGCGTCCACGTGATCGTGTGCGGCCCGCGCGCGAGGCGGTACGTCGTCACCTTGCCGGCAGCCGACAGCGACACGGATGCGTTCTGCGAGAGCGTGAGCGAGATCTGGGCGGTGTCGAGGAAGCCGTCCTGCGGCTGCGGGTAGAGCGTCGGCGGCGGCGTCCCCGGCGTGACCTGCGGCGGGTCGTAGTAGTAACCGTGGAAGCGCTGCGCGGCGTCGACCCAGAACGGGTCCTGCGTACGCGAGGCGAGGCTCGCGAGCAGGTTGGTCACGAAGAGCTCGTACTCCTTCGGCGCGTACGCGCCGCCGAGCTCGTAGAGCGACCAGTCGCCGGTGTCGAAGCGCGGCAGGAGCGCCTGCGCGGTCGCGTTCATCTGCTGGGCGAGCGCCGCCGCCTCGGCGTTGCCGCTCGCGTTCGCGTAGTCGAGGAGCGAGACGATCGTCTGGAGCTGCGCGTTCAGCACGACCTCGCGGTCGAACCCGTACAACTGGATCCACGGCCCCGACGGAAGCTGCAGCACGAGCGGCGGGACCGACGCGTAGGCGCGCGCGGCCGCGCTGACGAGACCGGGATCCTGCAGCAGCGCGCCGGCACGTGCGAGCGCCTGCGCGCCGACGGCCTGCGCCATGCCCGACGCCCACGGCGGCCGGCCGAAGCCGAACTGGAAGGCGTACTCCCAGATGAGGCGCGGCCCGCGCGGGATGGCGCGGGCGACGAGCGCGTCGGCAAGGGTGCGCGCCGCCTCGACGTCCTGCGCGGCGACGGCCGCATTGAGCGCGCCGAACGACGCGAGCGGATGGAACTCGAGCCCGTGCGCGCCGAACCAGCGATACACGATGCCATCGGCATCGGGGACGTCGATGCGGCCCGCGGGGATCACGTGCGTCTCGAGATACGAGAGGTTCGTCTCGAGCTGGGAGAAGAGCGCGAGCGCGCGCGGCGAGGTGTACGAGTCCCAGAGGGTCGTGAGCTGCGCAAGCTGCGCTGCGACGATCTGCGCACGCAGCTTCGGGAGCGTCGACATGTCGCGCGTCGCCCGCGCGATGTCCGTGCGGTACCGCTGCGCGTCGGCCACCTTGATCCAGTGGTGCTGCAGCGCGCGCGTGACCCCGCGTCGCGCGAGCAACGCGTCGCGCGCGGCGGTCGTGGTTGCCGACGCGACGGCCGCGCCGACGAGCGAGACCGCCATCGCGAAGGCAAGCGCGGCGCCGAGACGCCGCGCACGGACGCTCAACGCCTCATGAGCCGCAGGGGTCGCTGGACGCCGGCGGGCACTCGCACGGCGGGAAGATGGGGGTGTCGTTTCACGATCGTCTTGGGCTCCACTGCATAGAGACTCGAATAACCATGGAAAAGTAAGCGCATCCCGTTTCCGGACACCGGTACGTAGTGCCCATGCTTGAACATCACTAACACGCGGCCGCTGCGCGCGTCCACGCCGTAGATGCGGGCCGAGAAGCTTCCGGCGTACGCGACGCCGTCGACGACGACCGCGGCGCCGGAGATGGCGCCGCCGGTGCCGACGTGCCAGAGAATCCGGCCGGTCGCGGCCGACACGCCGTAGAAGACGCCGTTGTACGAGCCGAAGAACACCCGCCCTCCCCACGCCGCCGGCGACGAGTACACGTACGAGCCGGTGCCGACACGCCAGAGATAGCGGCCGGCGGTGGAGAAGGCCGTCAGCGAGCCGCCGGTCGACGAGGGGACGAACACGCGTCCGCCGAGCACCGCCGGCGTGCCGTAGACGCGGCCGTTCACCAGGCGCACCCAACGTGTGCTTCCGGTGCGCGGCGACAGCGCCCAGATGCGGCCGGCGTAGTCGCCGATGTAGAGCGTGGTGCCGCCGATCGCCGCGCTCGACGTGATCTTCGCGCCGAGCATGCGCGACCAGCGAAGGTGGTGCGTGCGCAGGTCGAGCGCGTAGAGCCGGCCGTTCCAGGCGCCGAAGTAGTCGACGCCGTCTTGTACGATCGGCGACGACTCGATCGGCGAGCCGACGTCGTAGCTCCAACGCACCTTGCCGCTCGCCCGGTCGAGCACGAAGACGTGCCCTTCCATCGAGTGGTAGACGATCTCGTTCCCGACGACCGCGGGCGACGACGCCATCTCCCCGTTCGGTGTCGCGTGCCGCCAGACGATCGTCCCGAAGCGCATCGAGACGGCGTTGACGGTGCCACGTGCGTTGCCGATGTACGCCACGCCGTTGTCGACGACCGCCGGGAACTCGAGCAACCCGCCGAGCGCGATGCTCCACACGGTCTTGAACGGCGGCCGCAGGCGGATGTGGATCTGCGACTGCGAGCGTGACTGCGTCGCGCCGTACAGCGGCCACTGCAGATCGGGCTGGTAGATGCGGACGGTCTCGCGCCGCGAGATGGTGAACGGCATGAGCACCGTGCGAGCCGAGAAGCCGCGCGCGCGTACGGTCACGTTGAGATCCCGGCGCGCGGGCACGCGGATCCGCGTGACGCCGTGGCGGTTCGTGCGAGCCTGCCGGCCCCACAGGCGGACGACGGCGCCGGGCACGCGCGTGCCGTGGTCGCCGTCGACGATCGTGACGACGAGATTCACAGGACGGTCACGCTGCGAGCGCTCGGGGAGCGCCCGGTGGAGGCTGAATGCCTGCCCACCATGCTGCGTCGTCTCGCGCGGCCCGCCGCAGGCCGCGGCGAGCCCTACGAGCGAAAGCAGGACCGCTACGTGTCGACGACCGGTTCTGGGAGCTCTTCCGCGAACGGCTCCAAGGTACCGTCGGCTGCGGCGAGCAGCACGAGCTCCGAGAAGAAGCGGGTCATGACGAGGCCGTCGCGATACTCGCCGAGGCGGGGCTCGGGCCGCTCCCCTGCTGCGATTGCGAGCGCGAGCTCGGGGTAGCGGCTCCCCGCGGCGGTCGGAAGCGGGAACGC
>DATKQO010000299.1:0-3066 GCA_035532715.1 Gaiellaceae bacterium
GCCGAACGCGAGGTTCGCCGCGAGAACCTCGGCGACGAGCGCCACTGCTACGCCTGCCGGGGCGGACTCAGCGCAGGTCCTTGTTCGACTCCATGTCGAACCACATGGCGAACAGTGTGAACTGCGAGCCGGAGATGGGCAGCAGCGCGATGAGCACGACCGTGCCGACGCTCACCGGGTCGCCGGCGATCCGGTAGACCACCTCCACGACGCCGAGCACGAGCCCGGCAAACGTCGCGAGCAGGCCGAACGCGTAGAAGAAGATCAACGGGTGGAAGTCGCGGATCACGTACTTCTCGCGCAGGCGCCAGAAGAAGCCCTTGAGGAGCAGCCAGGAGATGCGCGGCGCGACCTTGCGGTAGCGGATGCCCGACCGCTCGCCGACGCCGTAGACCGGCCGCGACGGGTAGTCGCGCACGCGTGCGCCGACGACGTTGAGATGCACGAGGAGATCGTTCGGGAACCCGTACCCGGTGTAGACGCGGTCGAGGTCGAGCACCGCCAGCGTGTCCCGGGCGATCGCGGTGTAGCCGGATTGCGAGTCGGCCACGTGCCAGTAGCCGGACGCGATCTTCGTGAGCATCGAGAGGATCGCGTTGCCGAGATAGCGCGTGTGCGGGATCAGATCCCACGCCTGGCCGGTGAAGAGCCTGTTCGCCTTCGCGTAGTCGACCTCACCCCGCGCAACCGGAGTGACGAGCGTCGCGAGATCTCCAACGTCCATCTGGTTGTCCGCTGCGATGACGCACACGACATCGGCACCGTCCTCGAGCGCGCGCTTGTAGCCCGTGACGATCGCAGCGCCGACCCCGCGGTTGCGCTCGTGCGCCAGCAACTCGACGCGCGGGTCGCCGAATGCGCGCACCCGCTCTGCGGTCGCATCGTTCGAGCCGTCGTCGACGACGACGACCGCGTCGACGAATCCCGGAATGCCGCCGAGTGTCGTCGCGACGAGCTGCTCCTCGTCGTGGGCGGGCACGACCACCGCCACGCGCTTGCCCTCGAGCATCGCTAAGCGGTACGGCGGCGCGAGAGGCCGGCGGCGACGCCGTCCCACATGAGCGCGCCGATCGCGCCGAGGATCAACCCGATCAGAGCGGCGACGACGACGCTGTTGCGGCGGCTGCGCGCCGACACCCGCTGCGCAGTCGCGCCGGTGAGGATGCTCGGAGCCTCGACCTGCGTCGCCTGGAGGAGCAGCTGGCTCGTGCTCAGCCGGTCCTGCTGCGCGGTCGCGAGGCGGAGCTGGAGCAGGAGCTGGTCGCTGGCCGACAGGCCGCCGCGCTGGAGCGCGGTGTTGATGAGCGCGATCTGCTTCTCGTCGATCGCGATCTCGGCCCGGAAGTTCGCGATCTTCTGGTTCGCGAAGGCGGACGTCTTGGCGATCACGGCCTTCGCGAGCCCGTTCGCCGCGCAGGCTGCGACGAGGCGCCTTGCCGACTGCACCGTGACCGAGACCTCCGCCGTCTGCCCGTTCTTCACGATGTTGCCGGCGATCGACTGCGTCGAGATGCCTCCCCGGAAGTCGGCCGGCTTCGCCTTGCACTGCGCGGCCACCGCGTGAATCACCGACTCCGAGTGGATGACGGCCCGCACCGTGCTCGGATTCGTCTGCGCGCTCTGGAGCTGGACGTTCCCGCTCGCGGTGTACGGCTGGCCGAGGTAGATCGTCGCGGTGGCCTCGAAGGTCTGCGAGCTGCCGAGCGACACCGCGTAGCCGAGGATCGCGCCGACGACGACGCCGGCGGCGAGGAGCCACCACCGCGCGGCGAGGAGCCGCCAGTAGCGACCGAAGTCGACCTCCTGCTCCGCCTCGGGGTCGAAGGAGGCGGGCGCCGGTCCGCGAGTCTCGTCGGGGCTCATCCGGCGGCGACTCTACCGGAGGCCCAGGACCACATTCGCTCCAACCCGTCCGCGAGCCGGGTGCGCGGCTCCCAGCCGAGCGCCTCGCCGATGCGCGTCACGTCCGCCTTCGTCCGCCGCACGTCGCCGGTCGCGGCGCCGACGTGGCGGACGTCGAGGGCCTTGCCGGAGATCCGCTCGAGCAACGCGATCGCCTCGAGCATCGACGCCTCGTCTCCGCCGCCGACGTTGTAGAGAGCGCCGGCGGGCGCGCGCTCCATCGCGGCGACCGTCGCCTCGACGGCGTCACCGACCTCCGTGAAGCTCCGCGACTGCTCGCCGCTGCCGTAGATCTCGAACGATGCGCCGCCGAGCAGCGCATCGCAGACGCGGCGGAAGAACATGTCTGGACGCTGGCGCGGCCCGTACACCGTGAAGTAGCGGAGCGCGACGGCGTCGAGCCCGAAGCCCTTCGCGTACGCGCGCGCGAGATGCTCGCAACCGAGCTTCGTGATTCCGTACGGCGAGATCGGCTGCGGCGTCGCGTCCTCGGAGGTCGGGTACGCCTCGGCGTCGCCGTACACGGACGAGGACGAGGCGAAGACGACGCGCGCGCCGGCAGACGCCGCGGCCTCGAGCACGCGGTGGGTCGCCAGAAGATTCCGGCGGACGTAGAGCGGAAACACGTCGCCGAAGCTGCGCACCCCCGGTTGCCCGGCGAGATGGAAGACGCCGTCGACGCCGGCGAGGTCGAGCGCCTCCTCTACGAGGTCGAGACGGCGGACGTCGAGCCCGCGCGCGTTCTCCTCCTTCTCCGCCACCGGGTAGTAGTCGGTGAAGGCGTCGACGCACACGACGTCGTGGCCCGCGCGCACGAGCGTCTCCGCGAGATGCGAGCCGATGAACCCTGCTGCGCCCGTGACGACGTACCTCATCGCGGCACCATTCCATACACGGTGCCGTAGCCGATCAGGAACAGCCGCCCCTGCTCGGCGACGACGGGCGTGTACTTCCCGTCGGGGAACGACCAGAGGAGCTTCCCGGTGCGCGCGTTCAGCGCGTACGTGCGCTTCTTCAGCGTGGCGAAGTAGACGACGTTCCCGATCACGGTCGCCGATCCCGAGATCGCGCCGTTCGCACGGAAGCTCCACCGCTCGACGCCGGTGGCGGCGTCGAGGGCGAAGAAGCGGCCGCTGTACGAGCCGGCGAGCACGGTGTCGTTCC
>DATKQO010000300.1:0-5144 GCA_035532715.1 Gaiellaceae bacterium
CGACTTCATGAAGCGGCGCAACCTCTGGTTCGCGATGTCCGGCGTGATCGTCCTCGCCGGAGCCGTGTCGCTCGGCGTGCGGGGCCTCAACCTCGGCATCGACTTCAAGGGCGGCACGCAGATCACGTTCAACACGCACACTGCGTACACACAGGGAGACGTCGCCGCGATCACCGCCCGCAACGGTGAGCAAGACGCGGTCGTCCAGGGCCGTGGAGCCTCGACGAGCGGGAAGTACAAGCAGTGGCAGATCCGTACGAAGTCGTTGAGCGGCGCGAAGCAGTCCGCGCTCACACAGGACTTGAAGACGCAACTCGGCGCTTTTGCGAGCGGCGCGAAGAACGTCTCGTCGAGCTTCGGGCATCAGATCGCGGTCGACGCGATCTGGGGCATCGTCGTCTCGCTGATCCTGATCGTGATCTACATCAGCGTCCGGTTCGGCGCGAAGTACTCGTGGCCGGTGATCCTCGCCATGCTCCACGACATCATCGTCACGATCGGCGTGTACTCGCTCGCGTTCAAGGAGGTCTCGGTCGCGACCGTCGCCGCCGTCCTCACGGTGCTCGGATATTCGATCTACGACACGATCATCATCTTCGACCGCGTCCGCGAGAACGTGCCGTTGATGCGGCGACAGCCGTTTGCCACGATCGTGAACGTCTCGCTGTGGGAGACGATCCGCCGTTCGCTCGCGACGACGTTCATCACGCTCCTGCCGATCGTCGCGCTCGAGGTTCTCGGCGGCGCCACGCTGAAGGACTTCGCGTTCGCTCTCATCGTCGGCGTCACCTCGGGCGCCTACTCCTCGATCTTCATCGCCGCGCCGATCCTCACGATTCTCAAGGAGCGCGAGCCCGAGTTCGCGAAGCGCAGGCAATTCGCGCCGAGCGACGACGGCGTGCCGGCGGTCGACGGGCGGCGGCGGCGCGGCCGTAGGGCGCGGGATCCCGGCACGGCCGCGCTCGAGGAATCCGAGCAGGCGCTCGCGGCCGAGCCGACGCCCGAGCTCGTGGACGCCGTCACCGCAGCTCCCTCGGAGCCTGCCGCGCAGGAGCGCCGCGAGAAGCGCCGGCAGCGGCGCCGCACGAGGCCGCATGGCCGCGCGCGGTAGCGAGCGGCTCGTCGACGCGCTCGAGGAGCTCATCCTCGAGCTGCCGGCACGCGTGCGCGGGAGCCGGGCGCGGCTTTCGGAGCAGGCACTCGGCGCGGTCCGCACGCTCGTCGACGAGCTGAACCTCGTGACCCGCGACGACTTCGACGAGCTCGAGCTCCGCGTCGCACAGCTCGAGCACCGGTTGCGCCTGCTCGAACACGAGCACGACGCGCCGGGCCTCTAACTCGCCTCGTTGCGCGCCGTGCCGCGCCGGCAGCGAGAACGTCGGCAACAGGGTCCACGGCAGCAGCTCGAGCGCGGTCTCGGGCGGTCTCGGCGGTCGGTTCATACCGAAGGTGTACGGCCGCGGGTGGGGCGGAGCTACGCTGAGCTCGTGAGGCTGCGAAGCCCTCGGCCCGAATCGGTGCTCGCGTGGGCGGCCGCCGCAGTCGGCGCGATCGGCGTCGTCTCGGCCCTGACCCCGGGCTTCGCGCACCGGTTTCAGATCGTCGGCGGGGTGCTGCCGCCCGGCTGGATCGCGGCTGCGCGCGTCGGCTCGCTCACGTTCGGCATCGCGCTGATCTGGCTGTCCAGGTCGCTCGCGCGCCGCCGGCATCGCGCGTGGCAGCTCGCCGTCGGGCTCGTGCTCGCCTCGGCGGTTCTGCACCTCGTGAAGGGTCTCGACCTGGAAGAGGCGACAGCTTCGTTCGCGCTTCTCGCCGCGCTCCTCCGGTATCGCCGGAGGTTCGACGTCCCGGGCGATCCAGGCGTGACGCGGCCGCTGCTCGCGGTCGCGATGGCGCTTGCCGCCGCCGGCTCGGTCACGCTCGGGGTCGAGCTGCACGGCGGCGAGCTTCCGGACCGGCTCTCCGACCTGTTCACCGCGGTCGGGCTTCTCTTCGGCTTCGCGGCGCTCTTCCTGTGGCTGCGCCCGCTCACACATGTCGTGGCGCAGACGGCGGGCGAGCAACGTCTCGCGCGCGCGATCGTCGACACGTACGGCAACGACAGCCTCGCGTTCTTCGCGCTGCGCAAGGACAAGAGCTACTTCTTCTCGCCGACGCGACGCGCCTTCCTCGCGTACCGCGTTGTCGCGGGTGCGGCGCTTGTCAGCGGCGACCCGGTGGGCGCCGACGAGGAGTTCGACGCGCTCCTTGCGGAGTTCAAGCGCGTCGCGCGCACGCACGGGTGGCGCCTCGCCGTGCTCGGCGCGTCCGACGCGAATCTCGAGCGCTATCGGCGGCTAGGGATGCGCGCGATCTCGATGGGCGAGGAGGCGGTGCTCCATCCGGACTCGTTCTCGCTGGAAGGGCGCGCGATCCGCAAAGTCCGCCAGTCGGTGTCGCGCCTCTCCAAGGCGGGCTACCGTCTGCGCGTCGTTGCCGCGGAAGAGGCGGACGAGGCGCTCCGCGCGGCTGTCGAGGAAGTGTCCGAGCAGTGGCGCGGCAACCAGCCGGAGCGCGGATTCTCGATGGCGATCGACGACCTCTACGTCCCGGGGACGGTGTTCGCGGTCGCGGAGGCGGACGACGGCGCCGTCGGCGGGTTCCTCCACCTGGCGCCGACGCCGGCAGGCGGCGGCTGGTCGCTCAGCACGATGCGGCGTGCGCCCGACGCGCCGAACGGCCTCACGGAGTTCCTGATCGTCGAGACACTCGCGTGGGCGAAGGAGGAAGGCGCGACCGAGCTCTCCCTCAACTTCTGTGCGCTCACCGACCTCATCAGCCCCGACCGGGCAACGACGCTGCCCCGCCGCGCGGTGCGTCGGGGGCTCCTCGCGGCGGACAGCGTCTTCCAGCTCGAACGGCTGTACTCGTTCAACCGGAAGTTCTTCCCGGAGTGGCGGCCGCGCTATCTTTGCGTCGAGAAGCTGAGCGACCTGCCGCTCGTCGGGCTCGCCTACCTCCACGTCGAGCAGCTGCTCGTCCCGCCTGGGCCGTGGGCGAAACGCGAGCGCAAGCTCGTGTCACACTGACCGCGTGAGGCCCTGATGCCCCAGCCGGCGACGCGCAGCCTGTCCCGCCTGTCCGAGATCGCGCAGGTGATGGTGCGCCACGGTTTCGGCTACTTCCTCGAGGCGCACAAGCTCACCGACCTCCTGCCCGGCCGCTCGGCCGAGGCGCGACTCGCGATTGCGGAGTCGAGCGTCGGCACCGCGCGCGGCCAGCACCTGCGTGAGCTGCTCGACGAGCTCGGGCCCACGTTCGTGAAATTCGGGCAGCTGCTGTCGACGCGGCCCGACGTCGTGCCGCCGGACGTCATCGCCGAGCTGCGAGGTCTCCAGGACGACGTGCGTCCGTTCCCGTTCGAGCAGGCCGAGCGCGTGATCGAGGAGGACCTCGGGAACACGCTCGACCGGCTCTTCCTCGACTTCGACCGGGTCCCGGTCGCCGCCGCGTCGATCGGCCAGGTGCACCGCGCGACGCTCCCGAACGGGCGAAGGGTCGCGGTGAAGGTGCAGCGCCCGGGTGCGCCTCGCCAGATAGAGGCCGACCTGACGCTGCTCTACCAGGCGGCGCGGCTCGTGAAGGAGCGTGTGCGCGCGCTCGACTTCATCGACGCCCGCGCGCTGATCGACGAGTTCGCGCGGGAGATCCGCCAGGAGCTCGACTACCGCCTCGAGGCGCGCAACGCGCAGACGTTCCACCGAAACTTCGCGGCGAATCCGCACGTGCACGTGCCGAAGGTCTACTGGCAGTACACCCGCGCGCGGGTGCTCACGCTCGAGTGGCTCGACGGCACGCACATCCGCGACGTCGACATGACGCCGCTGACGCTCGACGAGCGCCGCGACCTCGCGTACATGGTTGCGGAGACGTGGATGACGATGATCTTCCGCCACGGCTTCTTCCACGGCGATCCGCACCCCGCGAACATCCTCGTGCTCGAGGAGGCGGGAACGATCGGGCTCGTCGACTTCGGCGCCGTTGGCAAGCTCACCGACGACGACATGTCGAAGCTGACGCGCCTCTTCATCGACGCCGCGGCCGAGAACGTGGAGATGCTGCCGAAGCGCCTCACGGATCTCGGCGTCCGCTATCCGAAGGAGCGCGAGGAGGAGTTCCTTGCGGAGCTGCGCGAGCTGTTCTACCGGTACTACGGCGCGAGCCTCGCCGAGATCGACCCGATCCAGGTGATCCGCGAAGCGTTCCAGCTCATCTACTCGATGAGCCTGCAGCTGCCGACGCGCTATCTGCTGCTCGACCGCGCGATCGCGACCGTCGGCGCGGTCGGCGTCGAGCTGTACCCGGACTTCAATGTCTTCGAGGTGGCGCGACCGTACGCACGCGGGCTGATGCTCGAGCGGTTCACGCCCCAGCGCGTCGCGCGGCGCGCCCGGCGGGAGACGGTCCGCTATGCGCAGATCTTCGCCGAGGCGCCCTACCAGTGGCACGACCTGATGGAGCAGGTGCGCGACGGGCAGGTCGAGGTCGGCTTCGTGCACAAGGGGCTCGACGACGTCATCGAGAGCATGCAGCGCGTGTTCAACCGGCTTGTCGTCGCGCTCATCGTCACGGGCGGACTGGTCGGCTCGAGCCTGATCGGGATCTTCGCCCACAAGGGGCCGCAGCTGCTCGGTATCAACGCGATCTCGATCGGCGGCTTCGTCCTTTCGACGGTGCTCGGTCTATGGCTCCTCTGGGGCGTCGTCCGCTCCGGACGTCTGTAGACGAGAAGTCACACACTTGCGCGAAAGGACATCTGGCGCCACCGCGTGTGCGACGGTACGTTCGTGCGTATGACTGCACTGCTGCTCGCCGAGCCCGAGGCGTCCATGCGCGGCTTCCTCGAGCGGCAGCTTTCGAGCGACGGCTTCGACGTGCTCGCCTTCAGCAGTACCGACGAGCTGCCGCGTGCGGCTGAGCCGGACGTACTCGTGCTCGGCGACCCGGAGGCGCTCGACCGCTGTCTCCTCACCGACTGCGCGGTGATCGTGCTCGGCAGCGCCGACACGAAGACGCGGCTCCGCGCGCTCGAACGCTGTGACGACTACCTCTCGCGCCCCTTCTCGTACGAGGAGCTCGTCGCGCGCATCCGTGCGGTGCTGCGG
>DATKQO010000301.1:0-2415 GCA_035532715.1 Gaiellaceae bacterium
GTCGCGCCCGTGCTCCTCGCGCTCCGACACGAGCATCGCAATCGCCTGCACCGTCTTGCCCAGGCCCATGTCGTCGGCCAGGATCGCCCCGATCCCGAGGTCGCCGAGCATCCGCAACCAGCCGTGCCCCTTCTCCTGGAACGGGAACAGGTCGTGCCGCATCCCCTTCGGCGTTCCGCGCGGACGGAAGCGCGCATCCTTGCCCGAGAGCAGCTCGTCGAGCGAGCGGTCGAGGTGCACCGCGCCGAGCTCGAGCCCGAACTCGTCGGTCTCGAGGCCCGACACCGCGCGCACGAGGTCGACGAAGCCGACGCCCTGACGGCGCCGCTCGAGGAAGCGCAGCGCGCGCTTCACGTCGGCCGCGCGCACCGCCTGCCAGCGGCCCTCGACCTGCACGACCGGGCTCTTCGCCGCCGCGAGCGCCCGCAGCTCGCTGTCGGTGAGCTCCGTGTCGCCGACCGCGAGCCGCCAGTCGAACGAGGCGAGCACCGACGTGGAGAGGAAACCGCTCGACGGCGCCAGGCTGCGCGCGGTCACGTTCGCGCGCAGGCGCGTCGGCGCACGCAGCCACGCCGCCGGCAACGTCACGCGTACGTCGCGCTGTTCGAGTTGCGGCATCAGTTCGCGCAGGAAGTACGTCGCCGTCTCGGCGTCGAGCTCGGCCGCAAACGGCTCGATCGCCGCGAACTCGATCCCCTCGGTCGCAAGCAGCGGCCGCAGCACCGCAAGATCCTGGTCGAGGTCGCCGGCCGGATCGCCCGAGCGCACAAACGCGAACGCATCGTCGCCGCCCTGCCAGAGCAGCGACACCGGCAGGCTGAGCGTCTCGTCGTCGTCGGCATGCAGCCACAACTCGAGCGCGAGCGCGTTGTGCGGACGCTCGTCGAGCTGCAGGCCCAGGCGCCATGTCGTCTCCTTGATCTCGGCGAGCCCGTCGTCGACCCAGCGCGTGAGCCGGCGCTCGAGCCCGGCGTAGCTCGTGTTCGGCGGCAGCTCCGGGTCGGGCGAGCAGAGGCCCCTGAGGAACACGTCGACCGCCGTGTGCCGTCCACGTCGCGTCGGGTCGCCCAGTCGCACGCCCGCGGCGACGAGCCGGTCGCGCGCGATCTGGTCGACGAGCTGCGGGAAGAGATCGCCGACCGTCAGTTCGCGATCGTTGTGGAAGCCTTCGGCGCCGACGAGCGGCAGCGCGCCTGCGATCTCGGCGAGCGAGCGCTGAATGTGGTCGTCGAGCGTCGCGCCCCAGAACGCGTACCAGGCGTCGCCGCCGCGCGTGAGCTGCGGATGCACCATGCCCTCGCTGACCGAGCGCTGCGCCAGCTCGATGAGCGCGAAGAGCACGCGCGCGCTGTCGCCGAGCTCGAGCGCCGGGGGCGGCGCCGCCGCGAGCTCAAGGAGCTCGGGCACGGAGAGCAACCGCGCGTTCAGCTCGTGCTCGAGCACGTACACGATCGCCGGCTCGCCGGCCTGCAGGCCAGCGTCCGTGAACGTGTCGCCGTCGCGCGCGAATGCGTAGGCGCCGGCGCTCCGCCAGATCACTTCGAGAGAAAACACGACCCGACAGCGTAGGCACTACAGTGCCCTTCGTGCAGCGCCTCTATCACCGCCAGGGCGCAGGCCGCCCACCGCGCGTCCGCTGGGCGCTCGAAGAAGCGGGCGCGACCTACGAGTACGTGGTCATGGACAAAGAGGAGGGTCGCGGCCCCGAACACGCCAAGCGGCACCCCCTCGGGCGCGTGCCCGTGCTCGAAACCGACGACGGGCCGCTCTTCGAATCGGCCGCGCTCTGCATCCACGTCGCCGACTCGCACCCGGACGCGCACCTGATCCCGCCGCCCGGCACCCACGACCGCGCCCTCGTCTACCAGTGGGCCTTCTTCGCGATGACCGAGCTCGAGCCCGCCGTGCTGCGGCTCTGGACCGCGCGGCGCGGCGACGACCCCGAGGAGCTCACGATGGCCGAGACGCGCCTCGGCCGGGTGGCGGCGGCGATCGAGCACGCGCTCGAGGGCCGGGACTATCTCGTCGCCGACAGCTTCACCGTGGCCGACATCATCCTCGGCGGCGTGCTCGAGAGCGCCCGCCACTACGAGGTCTTCCCGGACTCGGCGCCGCTCCGGGCCTATCTGCA
The DNA here is from genome assembly GCA_035532715.1 of Gaiellaceae bacterium. GTDB lineage: Bacteria > Actinomycetota > Thermoleophilia > Gaiellales > Gaiellaceae > Palsa-739. The sequence goes on from DATKQO010000301.1 coordinate 2,132, forward strand.
ACGCCTCGACGCGCGGCCCGCCAAGCAACGCGCCTACGCGTAGGTACTACATCCTCGTGCTAACATACGCTGTCATACGACGTATGACAGGAGCACCGGATGACCCGTGACACGAAGGAACCGTTCAGCGCCCGGCTCAGCCCGCGCACCCTCGCGCACCTGCGGGCTCGAGCCGACCGCGTCGGTGCTCCCCAGACGGCGCTTGCCGAGCGCTACATCGACGAAGGGCTCCGGATGGACGAGCATCCGCTGATCTCCTTCCGCGAGGGAGCAGGTGGACGGCG
>DATKQO010000302.1:0-7122 GCA_035532715.1 Gaiellaceae bacterium
CTGCACATGCACACGAGCTGGTCGCACGACTGCTCGATGGACGTCGACGAGCTCCTCGACCATGCGGAGGCGGAGGGGCTCGGCGCGATCGCGATCACCGACCACAACGTCTTCGGCGGCGCACTCGAAGCGGTCGAGAGCGCGCGCGGCCGCAGGCTCGTCGTGATCCCCGGCGAGGAGGTGAAGACCGACGGCGAGGGCGAGGTGATCGGCCTCTTCCTCGAGGAGGAGATCCCACGTGGAATGACGTTCGCGCAAACCGTCGACGCGATCCGCGCCCAGGGCGGCCTCGTGTACGTCCCCCATCCGTTCGACCGCCTGCACGCAATCCCGGACGCGGCGACGCTGCAGCGGCACCTCGCCGAGATCGACGTCTTCGAGGTCTACAACGCGCGGCTCCTCTTCGAGGGCTACAACGACGAGGCGCTGCGCTTCGCGCGCAAGTACAACCTCACTGCGGGCGCCGGCTCGGACGCGCACGTGCTTCAGGGCGTCGGCACCGGGGTCGTCCGGATGCGCCGCTTCAACGGGCCGGAGGAATTTCTCGTCTCGTTGCGAAGCGCCGACGTTTTGCGCCGTCCGAAGTCGCTCGCGTACCTCCAAGGGCTCAAGTGGGTGGCCCAAGCCAAGGAAAGAGTGCGCTAGGAGCGAACCCACCCTGAGACTCCTGTGACCGTGGCGACTGACGAGATCTACGAGAAGTACCTGCAAAAAGCGATCACCGAGATCAATGCTCTCGGTGACGAGGTCGCACAGGCCGGGGCGGGAACGCGGGTGCCCGTCGTGGGCTCCGGTCATCCGCTCGCCGACGTCTTCCTCCTGAAGTACGCGCCGCGTACGCCCGAGCTGCAGGAGGGCGTCGCCTTCTACGGACGCGCCGGCAACGCGATCCTCAAGTCGCTGCAGCGGTTGCGCGTCGACCCGATGGCGATCTACGGGACGAACTGCGTGAAGTTCGCGGACGGCGACGAGGACGAATCGCGCCCGTTCCTGCTGCGCGAGCTGCACATCGTCCAACCGAAGCTGATCGTCGCGATGGGCGCGCAGACGGTCGCGTTTCTCAACAGCGTCCACTTCCCCCTCGCGGCGGAGATAGCTCCGACAGAGGGCGAACTGCAGCGGTTCACGCCGACGATCCAGGCGCTCGTGACGCCTGACATCGACGAGTCGCTCGACGAGGCTCCGTCGAAGACGGCGTTCTGGAATGCCTTCAAGACGCTCGGCACGTGGTGGGCCGAGCTTCCTCCCTACTAGCGTCGCGGCGCGTCGCGGCGTTCGCCGTCGCGTGCGCCGCCGTTCTGGCGTGGTTCCTCGTCGCGCCGCACCTCGCACGGCTCACCCTGTGGCCGGCTGTCCTGCTCGTCTCGCTCGCGATCATCCCGGGGACGCTGCTGCTCGCGCTGATCGCGCTCCCGCTCTGGCACAAGCGGCTGCTGTTCGTCGCCGCGGTCGCGTGCGCCCTCGTCGCGTTCGGCTGCTCGGAGGCAGGCTGGGGTCTGCCCGCGAACTTCGCCAAGCTCTGGGCGGCGGTCTTCGCAGGCTGGGCCTTTCTGCGTCTGTTCGAGGAGCTGTCGTGGGTCGTGCTCGTCGCGTTCGTCATCCCGCTGGTCGACATCGCCTCGGTGTGGCGGGGCCCGACGCACGCGATCACGCAGCACCACTTCAGCGTGTACCAGGCCGTCGCCATCGCGTTCGTCGTACCGGGCGGCGGCGCGGCGTACCTCGGGCCGCCCGACATCCTCTTCTTCGCGCTCTTCCTCGCCGCCGCGGCGCGCTGGCACCTCCGCGTCGGCTGGACATGGCTCGCCACCGCGGGCATGTACGCGGTGACGGTGATCGTCGCGACGGCCGCGGAGGTGAGCGGGCTGCCCGCGCTGCCGTTTCTCTCGTTCGGGTTCCTCGTCGCGAACGCCGACCTGCTCTGGCGGCGCCTACGGCGCAGCCCCGGTTAGGCGGCCGGAGGCGTCACCTTCTTCGGACGCTTGCTCGGCGCGGTGCTCACCGCCGACTCGCCGATCGCGAACGGCGAGCGGTAGGAGCCGATGACCGAGAGCAGAATCGCCGTCGACACGGCGAACCAGCCCGCCGCGGAGTCGTAACCGCGGAGCACCATGAGGAAGCCGAGCCCGATGGCTGCGAAGCCGAGGAGCCACGCGGGCACCTGCTGCCAGAGGTGAAACCGCCGAGTCGCCGGACCGACCTGCACGTGCAGGTTCGCATCCGTCTGGAGTTTCGCCGCATCGATCCGGGCCGCAACCGGAGTGCCGTCGTCGTGCATCGCGCCCTCCGTGTCCCTGATTGACAGGAGGAGCCTAACTCGTCGCGGCGCTCTTCTCCAGCAAGGCGACGGTCTCGACGTGCGGCGTATGCGGGAACATGTCGACCGGCGTCGCCTCGAGCAGCTCGTAGCCGTGCTGTTCACGCAGAACCTTCAGGTCGCCGGCGAGCGTCGTCGGGTTGCACGACACGTAGACGATGCGCGGCGCACCGATGGCGCCGAGACGGCGGAGCGCCTTCCCCGCGAGGCCCGCGCGCGGCGGGTCGACGACGACGACGTCAGGCGCGCCGGAGCGCTCGAGCAGCTCGTCGACCACCTCACCGACGTTGCCGGCGAAGAACGCGGTGTTCGTGATCCCGTTCAGCTCCGCGTTCTCGAGCGCGCACGCGACCGACTCCTCCGAGACCTCGATCCCCCAGACCGTCAGCGCGTCGGCTGCAAGCGAGAGTCCGATCGTGCCGATGCCGCAGTAGAGATCCCAGACGGTCTCCTTGCCGGTGAGCTTCGCCGCGCCTCGCGCGAGCGCGTACAGCTTCTCGGCCATCGCGGTGTTCGTCTGCAGGAACGCGTTCGGCCGGATGCGGAAGCGCAGGCCGCAGAGCTCCTCCTCGATCGCGGGCTCGCCCCACAGAAGCTCCGCCGGCAGGTTCGTCACCTCGGCGGGCCGGTCGTTCACGGCCCAGTGCACGGACCGCACCTCGGGGAACTTGCGCAGGACGTCGACGAAGTAGCCCTGCTCGAAGCGCTCGCCCGGCGCCGTCACGAGCTGCACGAGCACCTGGCCGGTGTTGCGGCCCTCGCGGACGATCAGGTGGCGCAGGTAGCCGGAGTTGTCGGCCTGCGAATAGGCGGCGAGCCCCTCCTCGCGCGCCCAGTCGCGCACCGCGTTGCGGATGCCGTTGCCGAGGTCGGTCGTGAGCCAGCAGCGCTCGATGTCGATCACCTCGTCCCAGCGGCCCGCCTTGTGCAGCCCGAGGACAGGGCCTTCGTCGGAGGGCGCGAACGAGTACTCCATCTTGTTGCGATAGGAGAAGACGTCGGGCTCGCACGGGACGATCGGCTGGAGCGGCGGCTCGGCGATGCCGGCGATGCGCTGCAGCGCGTCACGCACCTGCGCCTCCTTCTGCGCGACCTGCGAGGCGTAGGCGAGATCCTGGAAGCGGCAGCCGCCACACGTCGGGAAGTGCGCGCACGGCGCGTCGACCCGCTGTGGCCCTCTGCTGAGGACGTCGGTGGCGATCGCCTCGGCGAAGCCACGCTTTACCTTCGTGACGCGCGCGCGCACGCGGTCGCCCGGTAGTCCGCGCCGGACGAAGACCACGAAGCCGTCGTGCCGCGCCACGCCGTTGCCGCCGAACGCGAGCGACTCGACATCGAGCTCGAGCTCCTCGTGCATCTTCACCGGCGCGGCCATCGCGCCAGGGTAGCCGGTCGCTCTACGCCTACTTCGGACGCGGCGGGAGCAGCAGCGGCCGCGCGACGTCAGGCCACCCTCGCTCGGCGCCGCTGAAGGTCGCCTCGCCGGTCGATCAGGCGAGCGGCGTGACGTAGACCTTGCGGTCGCGCGGCCCGTCGAACTCGCAGAAGAAGATTCCCTGCCAGCGGCCGAGCGCGAGCTTGCCGCCGTCGAGAGGGACGAGGATCTGCGTGTTCATGAGAGAGGCGCGGACGTGCGACGGGGCGTTCGGGCCGTCCGGATCCTCGACGTGCTTCCAGTCCCAACCGTCGTCGACGACCTTCTGCAGCGCGTTCTCGAGGTCTTCGGCGACGAGCGGGTCTGCGTGCTCGTTGATCGTCACGCCCGCCGTCGTGTGCGGGACGAAGACGAGGGCCGCGGCGGCGCCGTTTGCGTCCGCCAGCGCGGCCTGGACCTGCTCGGTGATGTTCACGAGCTGGGTCTTCCGGTCGGTCTTGAGGGCGATCTCCTGCACGCCGCTATCCTACGGCCGCCGTGCCGGGACCGCTGAGCCAACGAGAGCTGGGAGTCCTCCGCGATGACGCCGACCGCTTCATCGCCGAGCTCGACGAGGAGGCCTATCTCCACTTCGCGGGGCTCAAGGACACCTACGACCTCGTCCCGATCTACGAACGGCACGCGGCGCTGACGACCCTCGAGACGGCGCTCTCGATCGGCGCCTCGGTCAACGGCGGACGCAACACGCGCGAGCTGTGGAAGTTCGCCTGCGAGGGCTACCTCGGAAACTTCGTGCGGGAGGAGTCGGAGCGCATCGCCGAGCTCGAGGCGAAGCTCTCGGCGACAGTGGACGGACAGGAGGTTCCCTACCGGAACATCCGGCCGGCGATCATGAACGAGGACGACCGCGCGGCCCGCGCGCGCCTCGAAGCGGCACGCAACGAGCTGACCGAGGAGCACATGAACCCGCTGTACCTCCGCTCGTCGCAGGTCATCCACCGGGAGACCGCACGGCTCGGCGCGCCGAACTACACCGAGCTGTATCGCGGCTTCGACTATCCGCTCGACACTCTCGCCGAGCAGTGCCGCCGCTTTCTCGACTCGACGGAGCGCCTCTGGGAGGACGCGGGCGACCGCTTCTTCCGCAGCCGGATCGGCCTCGGCTTCGGCGAGCTCGAGCGCTACGACGTCGCTCGCGTCTGGCGCGGCATGACGTGGGACTCGGCGTTCCCCGCCGACCGGATGGTGCCGGCGCTCGAGGCCACGCTCGGCGACCTCGGCGTCGACCTGCGCGCGCAGCGGAACGTCGAGCTCGACCTCGAGGACCGCCCCAACAAGACGCCGCGCGCATTCTGCGTCGCGATCGAGATCCCGGAACGCGTCATCCTCGTGATCAAGCCGCAGGGCGGCCCAGACGACTGGCGTGCGCTCTTCCACGAGGCCGGCCACACCGAGCATTTCGCGCACACGTCGGCGTCGCTGACGATGGAGGAGAAGCGGCTCGGCGACAACGCGGTCACGGAGGGCTGGGCGATGCTGCTCGAGCACCTCACGATCGATCCGGTCTGGCTCGAGCGCAGGCTCGACTTCCCGCGTCCGCACGAATTCGCAGCCGAGGGTGCGACGCAGTTGCTCTGGCTCGTTCGCCGTTACTGCGCGAAGCTGCTCTACGAGGTCGAGTTCCACGCGGCGCCGGACGTGACGGCACTGCGTCCGCGCTACGTCGAGCTCCTCGCCGACGCGTTGAAGGTGGCACCGAGCGACACCGACTATCTCGCGGACATCGACGACGGCTTCTACGCGTCACAGTACCTCCGCGCGTGGGCCTTCGAGGCGCAGCTGCGCGCGTTCCTGCGCGAGAAGTTCGGCAACGCATGGTTCACGCGCAAGGACGCCGGCTCCCTCATCCGTGAGCTCTGGACGGAAGGGCAGAAGCCGACGGCCGACGAGATCCTTGAGGACGTCACGGGCGCGGCCATCGACCTCGACGCCGTCGCCGACCGGATCCGCGAGGCGCTCGCGGCCGCCTGACCCATGCCGCTGCAACCGCCCGCGTGAGGTTCGAGACGCACGTCGAGCGGGCGGTCGCCTCGCTTCCGGACGAGCTGCGCGCCGCGATCCGGAACGTCGAGATCTCGGTCGAGGACGAGCACCCGGACGATCCCGACCTCTTCGGCCTCTACGAGGGCGTGCCGCTGCCGGAACGGGGCGACTGGGCGGGCGCGCTGCCCGACCGGATCCGGATCTTCCGGCTGCCGCTCGTCGAGTCGTTTCCCGATCCGGCGGAGCTCGAGCGGGAGATCCGGATCACCGTCCTCCACGAGCTCGCGCACTACTTCGGGCTCGACGAGGACCGCCTCGACGACCTCGGGTTTTCCTGAGAATCGCCGCGGAATGCGCGGGCCGGATCGCACGTTTTCCTTGGCATGAGAACGATCCGTGAGATCCACGAGGAGATCGAGCGCCTGAGCGAGGAACGCGTCGAGCTCTGGCACCAGCTCTCCACCGAGTACGACCCCACGATCCGGGAGGAGATCCGCCGGATCGACGCGGCCCTCGACGGCCTCTGGGACGAACAGCGCGCCCTCCGGGCGCAGGTGCGCTTCGGCGACCGCGCCGCGATCGTCGCGCGCGCCCGCGTCGAAGAACGGTTGGAGCGCGCCGCCTAGGTCGCTTCGCGCGCCTGTCGATGTCCCTCGAAGGGGGGATCGACAGGCGCGCTCTCGCGTTGGATTCTTGGACTGTCGCCTGCGGCGCCGTCGAGTACAGGAGCCGCCGCGTTGGCACAAACGATCCTTTCGGAAGCATCGCTCGCAGAGCGCGACATGGCGCTCGTGCTGCGTGAGGCCGACCTGAACCGGCGCGAGGCTGCGCTGCGGCGGGTGGAGGAGGCGCGCGCGGAGGATGAGGGGTCACTCGCGCGCGCGTCCTCCGTCCTCGAGGTGGAGCTCGAGGCCCACCTGCGCGAGGTCGAGCGGCGCGGGCGGGAGCTCGAGCAAGCCCTCGGCGCCGTCGAGGCGCAACGGGCACGGCTCGAAGCGGTCCGCGCCGAGTACGAGTTGCGGCGCGAAGGCCTGGCGGAACGGACGCGCGAGGTCGAGGCGGAGCGAAACCGGCTGCGCGACGAGCAGGCGCAGCTCGTCTGCGCGAGCCTCGAGCTCGAAGAGCGCACGCGGGCGGCCGCGGCGGCCGCTCCGGTCACCGCACCGGCAGCCGCTGCGGCGCCGCCGGCGCCGGCTCCCGGTGCGACCGAGCCGGCGTCGGACGCCGACTGGTGGTCGAAGCAGCTCGGCTCCCCGCTCGAAGCGGCGTAACGCTGCGCCGTCGCGCCCGGCTCTACACTTCGAGCTGCACGGGGCGTTAGCTCAGCTGGGAGAGCGCCGGCTTTGCAAGCCGGAGGTCACCGGTTCGATCCCGGTACGCTCCACTT
>DATKQO010000303.1:0-15378 GCA_035532715.1 Gaiellaceae bacterium
GAAGTCTTATCGAATCCGGCGGCGGCTGCAGGAGGAACCTGCTCGAAGCCGTATTCGCTCCACCGCTGCGTCACGAGCCGGCGGGTCTCCGGGCTCATTTCGATCTCCTCCGGCCACGGGCGCGCGCCCTCCTCGGGCAGCTTCGCGGTCGCGTCGATCCCGAGCTTGCCGCCGACGAATTGCCGCGCGGGAGCGTGGTCGAGGTGGTCGAGCGGGCCCTCGCCGATCACGACGTCGCGCGCCGGGTCGACGTTCGCGCCGGCGTAGAACAGCACCTGGGCGTAATCGTGCACGTCGACGTGCGCGTCGACGACGATCACGCACTTCGTCAGGCTGAGCATCCCGAGCCCCCAGATCGCGTGCATGACCTTCTGCGCGTGCCCCGGAAACGCCTTCCGGATCGAGACGATGCAGCAATTGTGGAACGCGCCGGCGACCGGGAGGTCGTAGTCCACGATCTCCGGCATCGTCGCGCGGATCGCCGGGAGGAAGATCCGCTCCGTCGCCTTGCCGAGCCATGCGTCCTCCTGTGGCGGCTTGCCGACGACGATCGACGGATAGACGGCGTCGCGGCGCATCGTCATCGCCGTGAGCCGGAAAACCGGGAACGGCTCGGGCGCGGTGTAGTAGCCGGTGTGGTCGCCGAACGGGCCCTCGATGCCGACCTCGCCATTCTCGATGTAGCCTTCGAGGACGATCTCTGCGTTCGCGGGCACCTCGAGGTCGACCGTGACGCCCTTCACGAGCTCGACGGGCTCGCCGCGCAGGAAGCCCGCGAGCATGAACTCGTCGATGTGCTTCGGGAGCGGGGCGCTCGCCGAGTACGCGGTGACGGGATCGAGGCCGAGCGCGACGGCGACCGGGATGCGCCCGTCCGTCGCGAGCCAGTCGGCGCGGCCGTCCTTGTGGATCTGCCAGTGCATGAACGTGGTGCGCCGGTCGATCACCTGCATGCGGTACATGCCGACGTTGCGGCCGCCCGAGCGGGGGTCGCGCGTGATCACCGCGGGCAGCGTGATGAAGGGCGCCGGATCGCCTGGCCAGCAGCGCTGCACCGGGAGGAGGCCGAGATCGATGTCGTCGCCCTGGAGGACGATCTCGTGCACGGGGCCGCGCCGAACGGTCTGCGGGCGCGCGTCGGCGATCGACTTCAGCTTCTGGAGCCCGCGCACCTTGTCCATCAGCCCCGACGGCGGCTGCATCTCGAGCACGTCGGCGACCTTGCGGCCGACGTCGTCGAGCCGCTCGACGCCGAATGCGAGGCACATGCGGCGTTCGGTCCCGAACTGGTTGATCAGCAGCGGGTGACGGGCGCCCTTCGGGTTCTCGAAGAGGAGCGCCGGCCCGCCCGCTTTCACCGTCCGGTCGACGATCTCCGTGATCTCGAGGTCGGGGTCGACCTCCGCGGTCACGCGCACGAGCTCCCCCTCGCGCTCGAGCAGGGCGATCCACTCCCTCAGATCGCGTGCGACAGCCATCCGCAGCCGGCTAGCGCCGGTGGCGAAGCCAGTGCGACAGCTCGCCCAGTGCGATCACGGCGACGAACACGCCGCCGACGGCGAGCATCATCTCGACGGTCTTCGCGCCTTCCTGCGCTGCGGTCTCGGCGAGCACGCGGAACATGGCGGGAATCTACCGCACCGGGCCGACCACGAGATCGGCGAACGGCGCCGACGTCTTGCCGAACTCCCACCAGCCCTGCACGCGCGGCTGGACGAAGGCGGTGCTGCGGCCGTAGACGAGCGGGATCACCGCGACCCTGTCGACGACGGCGTAGCGGTCGGCCTCGTGGAAGCGCTCGAGTCGGCCTCGGTCGCTGCGTTCCTGGCGCGCGCGCTCGATGAGGACGTCGAACGCCGGGTCGGCGAAACCGCCCTCGTTCGTCCGGCTCGTCGACTGGAAGAGGAGGCGCAGGAAGTACTCCGGATCGGCGTAGCCCGGGAGCCAGCCGGTGATGCGCAATGGCGCGCCGTCGATGCGGGAGCCGGCATGCGTCGCCTCTTCCTCCTCCCATGACCACGAACGGGCGGACACGCGGCTGCCGAACACGTCGCTCCAGCCGTCGACGATCGTTTCGAGGATCGCGTCCCACGCCATCATCCCCGCCAGCTCGAGCGCGCCGTCGAAGCCCGACCGCGCGAGATGGTCGCGCGCGAGGTCGGGGTCGTAGCGCAGCGCGATGTCCGGCGTGTGGCCCTGGAGCGCCGGCGGGACGACGCCTCCGGTCGCGACGACGAGGTTCGCCGCGCAGACCGAGGCGAGCGCCTCCCGGTCGATCGCGTGCGCGAGCGCGCGGCGGAGATCGATGTTGCCCGCCACCGGATGCGTGTGGTCGAAGCGGATGTACGCCGACCACGCCGCGGGGCCGAGCACGGCGTCGGCGCGAACGGCGCCCGGCATCAGATCGGCGAGCCGGGGGGTGTAGCGCACGAGAATGAGGTCGGTGTCCTTGCGCTCGTACTCGGGGAGCGCGTCGACGATCGCAGAGCGGTACTGCTCGACCTCCGCGACGTTCCCCGCGTGGTGTCCGACGTAGTCGTCGCGCCGGCGCAGGACGAGCGAGCGGTCGCTGCGGGCCGCGACCGCGAACGGGCCGCTCACGACCTGCCGGCCGGGCTCCGTCCAGGCGCCGCCGTCGCGCTCGATCGCATGCCGCGGCTGGGGACCCGCATCGGGCCGGTTCATCACGCTCATGAAATACGGCGCGGGAGCGGAGAGCCGGAACTCCACCGTGCGGTCGTCGAGCGCGCGCACGCCGACCGCGTCCCAGTCGTCGTTTCGCCCGAGATACGTCGCCTCGCCCTGCTCGAGCACGAAGTAGATCGCCACCGACGAGCCCGGGCTCGCGGGGTCGAGCACCCGCTTGATGCCGAACTCGACGTCGTGCGCGGTCAGCGGCTGCCCGTCCGACCACGTAAGCCCTGCGCGGAGATGGAAGACATAGCGCAGCCCGTCGTCGGAGATCTCCCAGCGCTCTGCGAGCGACGGCACGATCGTGCGCTCCGGCCACGCCTCGACGAGCCTGTCGAACAACTGCATGCAGAGCTGGATGTTCGGCCATGCGATCGCCGACTTCGGATCAGCGTCGTTCGGCAGGAAGCTCGAAGCGACGCGCACGCTCTCGGTCGCGTGACCGGGCTCGGGCGGCGTCCAGTAGTCGAAGGCGCGCTGGTAGGCGTCATTCGCCTCTGCGAACCGGAGCGACGTGTGCAAGGCGAGCGCGAGCTTGAAGAGGACGAGCGCGATCGCCTGCCGCTCGCCGCGCCGCTCGAGCAGCGGCAGGAGTCCGCGATAGTGCTCGATCGACTCGTCGAGCGCGTACTCCTGGCGCGCCTTGTCGCCGGCGCGCAGGAGGTAGTCGACCGCCTTGTCCTCGTTGTCGGCCGCGAGCCAGTGGTGTGCGAGCAGTCCGAGCACCTCCGCGTCGCGCCCGGCGTAGCGCTCTTCGAGCCACTCGGCCGCGCGCCGGTGCAGCTGCGCCCGCGGCGCTGCGAGCAGCGTCCGGTAGGCCGTCTCCTGGATCAGCGCATGCCGGAAGCGGTACTCCGGCTGCGGCCAGCGCCTGCTCTGCTGGATGAGGCCGAGCCGCTGCAGCTCGTGCAGCGCGTCGCCGGCCGGCGCCTCGAGCACGCCCTCGAGCAGCGGCAGCGCGAAACGCCGGCCGAGGGCGGACGCGGCGGTGACGACGTCGTGCGACGCGGTCGACAGGCGATCGAGCCTGGCGAGGATCACCTTCTCGACGGTCTGCGGGACCTCGACCTCGGCGTTGTGCTCGAAGTGCCAGCCCTCGGCGGTCTGCACGAGGGCGCCGGAGTCCGCGAGCGAGCGGACGAGCTCCTCGAGGAAGAACGGGTTGCCCTCCGCAGCCTCGAGCACGCGCCGCTCGAGCTCGGCCGGAAGCGTGGCGGCGCCGACGAGCGCCGCGAGCAGCTCGCCGTCCGCGTCGCCGAGCGGGCCGAGATCGAGCTCGCGCAACAGGTGGGGGAACTCGCGCGCGGCATGCTCGCGCAGCGACCAGGCCGGATGGTCGCGCTCGGGCCGCAGCGAGAGCACGAGCAACACCGGCGTCTCCTCCGCGAGCCCGAGCAGCTGCTCGAGCAGGAGCACCGACGTCGCGTCCGCCCAGTGCAGGTCCTCGATCGCGACCACGAGCGGCGAGGCCTCCGTCAAGCGCTCGAAGAGCCGGCCGAGCACCTCGAACGTGCGCCATTGCAGCGCCTCCGGGGAGAGCCCGCCCGTGCGCGCCGCGGCCTCGTGCTCGAGCGCGAGATCGAGCATCGCGCCGAGGTACGGATAGATCTCGTCCGCTTCGGCACCGAAGAGCTGCTCGAGACGGCGGCGCAAGCCGATCCGCACGCGCAGCTCGGCCTCGTCTGCGCCGGCGCCGATCCAGTCGGCGCGAAGCAGGTCGCGGAACGGCCAGTACGGAAGCGACTCGCCGTACGAGACGCAGCGGCCCTCGAGCCAGCGGACGCCCGAGCCCGGCGCCTCGGCGAGCGCTCGGAGCTCGCTCAGCAGCCGGCTCTTGCCGATTCCCGCGTCGCCGCCGACGAAGAGGACGCCCCCGCGCCCGGCTCGGAGCGCGTCGAGCGCTTCCCGCCCGACCCCGAGCTCGCGCGCGCGGCCCACAAGATGCGCCTCGACTCCCGGCACGCCGCGCTGCCGGCGCGCTCCCGCGCGCACGCCGGTGACGGGCCAGGCGCGCACGGGCTTGCGCTTCCCCTTCAGCTCGAGCTCGAGCGGGCTCTCCCAGGCGAAGAGCGACTCCGCCGCACGATGCGTCGCCTCGTCGACGAGCACGGCGCCCGGTGCTGCGGCGGCCTGGAGGCGCGCGGCGAGGTTGACGGTGTCGCCGAACGCGGCGTACTCGACGCGCTTCCCGGCGCCGACCTCTCCGACGACGACCGACCCCGTCGCCGCGCCGGCGCGGACGCCGAACCCCTCGACCCCCCAGCCACGCTGCACCTCACGGCCGTAGTCCTCGATTTCGGCGACGAGCCGGAGTGCGGCGCGCACCGCGCGCTCCGCGTCGTCCTCGCGCGTCGTCGGCGCGCCGAAGAACGCGAGGACGCCGTCGCCGGCGAGATCCTTGACGTGCCCGCCGAGCGCCTCTATCTCTCCGACGATCCGCGCGACGGCCTCGCCGACGACGAGCTTCACGTCTTCGGGGTCGAGCAGCTCGCCGAGCGCGGTCGAGCCGACGACGTCGGCGAAGAGCGCCGTGACGACCTTGCGCTCCTCGCGCACACCTGCGGGCGCGGCGTCGATACCGGTCACAGGGACAGGTAACCGCGCGGCGGCGCCCGGTTCAAGTCGGGAGCCGTCCCGCGTGCGCGGCGAGGGCGCGCTCGACGGCTTCGTCGCCGGCGGCGGCGCGGGCGGCGGCGTCCAGAGGCCCGGCGTCGCCGCGCAGGCGGAGCGCTGCACGCGGACGGTCGAGGGCGCCGCGCGTGCCGAGCAGCGCGGCGGTCGCAGCCCAGAGCGGCCCGTCGCCGGCGGCATCCTCGGCGCGCAGCTGGCTCGAGAGCGAGATCAGCTCGGAGAGGTCCGCGACCGCCTCAACCTCGCCGCACGCGGCGATCCGGACGAGCCCGTGCGCGTAGAGGTAGTCGCCGAGCAGGAGTGCCGTGTCCGGGTCCTGCGTCGCGAAGAGCCGCGGCGTGCCGTAGTGCACGAGGTAGCCCTCGTAGATCGTCTCGAGCCCGAGGGCGAAGCGGTCGGCCGCGAGGGGTGAGAAGACGGCGACGTGCTCGCGTTCGCCGTCCGGCCGCAACGCTGCTTCCCAGAGGCGGCTCTCCTCCGCCGCTTCGCCTGCGATCGCGTCCCACACGATCTACGCCTCGAAGAAGCTGCGGACGGTGTCGATCGTGCGATCGACCTCCTCGTCGCCGTGCGCGAGCGACACGAACATCGCCTCGAACTGCGACGGCGCGATGTAGACGCCGTTCTGGAGCAGGTGACGGAACAACGCGGCGTAGCGCTCGCCGTCGCACGCCTGCGCCTCGTCGAAGTTGCGCACGGGCGTCGAAGCGGCGAAGAGCGTCAGCATCGCGCCGACGCGGTTGACCGTTCCGAACGGAGCGAGCCCCGCTTCGAGCCGCGCGCTCCTGCGCTCGAGCTGCTCGTACACGCCGGGATCCCGCAGGCGGCGCAGCACCGACAGGCCTGCTGCGGTCGCGAGCGGGTTGCCGGACAGCGTGCCCGCCTGGTAGACGGGCCCGCTCGGCGCGAGCCGGTCCATCACGTCGGCGCGACCGCCGAAGGCCGCGAGCGGCAGCCCGCCACCGACGATCTTGCCGAGGATCGTCAGGTCGGGCGTCACGCCGTAGCGCTCCTGCGCGCCGCCGCGGGCGACGCGGAAACCGGTGATGACCTCGTCGAACACGAGCAGCGCACCTGACGCGTCGCAGAGCTTTCGCAGGACCTCGAGGAAGCCGGCCGCCGGCGGGACGACGCCCATGTTTCCTGCCACCGGCTCGACGATGATCGCGGCGAGCCCTTCGCCGTAGCGCAGGACCGCCTCGGCGGCGGCCTCGACGTCGTTGTAGGGAACGACGATCGTGTCTGCGGTGACGGCGCTCGGCACGCCGGGCGACGACGGGATCGCGAGCGTCGCGAGCCCCGAGCCCGCACTCGCGAGGAGCGCGTCCGAGTGACCGTGGTAGCCGCCCTCGAACTTGAGGATCCGGTCGCGGCTCGTGAAGCCGCGCGCGAGGCGGAGCGCGCTCATCGCCGCCTCGGTGCCGGACGAGACGAGGCGGACCTTCTCGACCGACGGCACCGCGGCCACGATCTCCGCCGCGAGCTCGACCTCCGCCTCCGTCGAGGCGCCGAAGGTCGTGCCGCGCAGCGCCGCCTCGCGGACCGCCTCCACCGTCTCCGGGTCGGCGTGCCCGAAGAGCAGCGGCCCCCACGAGAGCACCCAGTCGAGGTAGCGGTTCCCGTCGACGTCGACGAGATACGCCCCCTCGCCGCTCGCCGCGAAGAACGGCTCGTCGAGGCCGACCGCCTTCATCGCGCGCACCGGCGAGTTGACGCCGCCGGGGATCAGCTCGAGCGCGCGCCTGTAGAGATCGGAGCGCGTCGTCAGAGCCACTGCGGCAGGTCTTTCGTCCAGTACGAGACGATCAGATCTGCGCCGGCGCGCTTGATCGCGGTGAGCGACTCGAGCGCAGCCTGCCGCTCGTCCATCCAGCCCGCCTGCGCGGCCGCCCTGATCATCGCGTACTCGCCCGAGACGTTGTACGCGGCGATCGGCACGTCGAAGGCCTCGCGTGCGGCGCGGATCACGTCGAGATACGGCAGCGCGGGCTTGATCATGATCGCGTCCGCGCCCTCGTCCACGTCCAGCTCGCACTCGCGCAGCGCCTCGCGCACGTTCGCCGGATCCATCTGGTAACCGCGACGATCGCCGAACGAGGGCGTCGAGTCCGCCGCCTCCCGGAACGGCCCGTAGAACGCGGACGCATATTTCGCGGAGTACGCGAGGATCGGCGACGACTCGAAGCTCTGCGCGTCGAGCGCTTCGCGGATTGCACCGACGCGCCCGTCCATCATGTCGCTCGGTGCGACGACGTCGGCACCGGCCTCGACGTGCGACACGGCGGTGCGCGCGAGCAGCTCGACGCTCTGGTCGTTGTGCACCTCGCCGTCGACGAGCACGCCGCAATGTCCGTGCGAGGTGTACTCGCAGAGGCAGACGTCGGTCATGAGCACGAGCTCGGGAAAGCGCGGCCGCAGCGCGCGGAGCGCCTGCTGCACGATGCCGTCGTCCTCCCACGCGCCGGTCGCCTGCTCGTCCTTCTCCTCGGGGACGCCGAAGAGGATCACAGCCTGGACACCGCCGCGGACGAGCTCTTCGACCTCCGGGACGACGTCGTCGACGCTGAAGCGGGCCATTCCGGGCAGCGCCTCGTTGGGCAGCGACGAGGGCGCCACGAAGAGCGGCATCACGAACGCCTCCAGGTCGAGCCGGGTCTCGCGCACGAGCCCGCGCAGCGCGCCGGTGCGGCGGAAGCGCCGGAGCCGGACGCCGGGGTAGCTGCTCATGCTCTGGATGGTACGCGGCTCAGGCCGCGAGTCGGCGCATGCCGAGCTTCGCGAGCCAGCCGAAGACCGCGCCGATGCCGAGGAGCCACGCCGCCTCGACCCCGACGGTCCGCCACGGGCTCGTGTCGTAGAGGGCGGCGCCGAACAGGCGGGCGGCGTGCGCGAACGGCAGGGCCTCGCTGATCCACCAGGCCGCCGGGACCGCCCCCCGGGGAACGAGGCCGAGGAAGACGATCGGAAGCACGACGAGCACCGCGAGCAGGGACGCCGTCCGGGCCTCGCGCGCGAGCGCGCCGAGCAGCGTTCCGACCGTGCCGACGGCGCCCGCCGCGAGCAGCACCCCTGCGAGCAGCAGCGGCAGCCGGGCCCACGGCTCGCCGCCGGTGACGCCGCCGATCTCGACGACGAGCCCGAACACGAGCGCGAGCGCGCCGCCGAGCGCGAGCCCGACGACCGCCGCGAGCGCGACCTTCGCCCACACGAGCTGCCCGAGCGAGACGAGCCCGCGGCGCAGCCGGCCGATCGTCCCCTCGTCGCGCTCGGCCGCGGCGGCGCCGGCGGCGAGCAGGAGCGCGAGGAACGTCACCGTGAGCGCGATCCCGTAGGACTGCACCTGCGCCGACAGCACCCAGGTCCGTCCCTTCACCTTCGGCTGCGTCAGCTCGATCGGGTTGGCGGTCGCCTCGAGCGCGCCGCCCGTCTGGGCGAGCGCGAGGCGGGCGACGCGGACGAAGCTGCGGATCTTCGCGACTTGCTCCGTCTGCGGAAGCCCGTTGAGCTGCTGCTCCATGTCGTCGAGCCCGAGCACCTTGAAGTTGCGACCGAGGAAGCTCGCATTGCCGCCGTGCAAGATCAGGCGCACGTATGCGAGGTTGGCGGCGATGTAGCCGGCCTGCAGCTTGCGGTTCAACTGGTAGACGAGCGCCTGCACCTGCTGCGTCACGCGTGGCGCGAGACCGCCGCTGCCCGTTCGCAATACGAGGCTCGGGCTGCGCACGGTCGTGACGAGGTCGCTGAGGAAGCCGTGCGGCACGGTGATCGTCGCGACGACTTTCCCGTCGGCGAGCTGGCGCGCTGCCTCGCCCGCGTTCATGCGCACGAGCGTCACCTGCTTCGCGACGTCGTCGATCACCCTCTGGATGTGGAAGCGGTGTCCGCCGACGGACACGACCGGCGGGATCCCGTCCTGGTCGACGAATGCGATCCGCGGCTTCGCGCTCGCGTATCCGGCGACGAGACCGACGAGGAGCGCGATCACGATCGGATATGCGAGCAGAGCGCCGAGCAGCAGCGGCGAGCGTCGCAGCACCGTCAGGTCCTTGCGGAGAAGAAGCCAGACGGCTGTCATCCGAAGACTTCCTCGACGGTCGTGCCGACGACCCGGCCGCCCTGCAACGCGAGCACGCGGTCCGCGTGCTCGACCTCCTCGACGTTCTGGGTCGCGAAGCAGACGGCGCCGCCCTCGTCGCGCAACGTATCGACGACGTCCCAGACGAGCTTGCGCTGGATCGGGTCGAGCGAGGCGGTCGGCTCGTCGAGGAGGAGCACGCGTGGCTCGCCGAGCAGCGAGAGCGCGACGTTCAGACGCTGACGGTTTCCGACCGACAGCTCGCCCGCGGGCTGCGTCCCCGCAGGCAGGGAGAAGCGCTCGAGCAGGCGCGCCGCGGCCGCGTGCGGATCGGACACCCGCTCGAGACGCGCGAACAGCTCGAGATTCTCGCGCGGCGAGAGCCGCGCGTACTGGGCCGGGCGCTGCGGGACCCAGCCGCGGCGCGCGTGTACCTCGACCGAGCCCTCCGTCGGCTCGAGCGCGCCGCTCAAGATCGCGAGCAGCGTCGACTTCCCCGCGCCGTTCGGCCCGACGAGCGCCACCGTCTCGCCCGGGGCGAGATCGAAGTCGGTCGGCTTGAGCGCCTCGAGGTCGCCGTAGCGCCGCGCGACGCGAATTGCGCGCACGAGCGGATTCGTCACTGGGCCGACGCCGCAGGCCGCTCGGGTGCAGCCGGCGTGAGGTCGACGCCCGTCGCCTCCGCGACCGGCTGGTCCGCAGTCCAGCGTGCGAGCTCGACGCGCTCGCCGAAGAACTCCCACGCCGCGCGTCCCGCGGCGAGCAGCGGCAGAGCGACGAGGATTCCGGGGAAGCCGTAGATCTCGCCGCCCGCGAGCAGCCCGAAGATGACGAGCAGCGGATGCAGGCGCAGCGAATGCCCCATCACCTTCGGCACGACGACGTGCCCCTCGAGCTGCTGGATGCCGAGGAAGAGCAGCGCGACCCACAACGCCGCCAGCGGATGCTGGATGAGCGCATAGAGCACGGGCGGCGCGGCGCCGAGCCACGGGCCGATGTACGGGATCAGCTCGGTAACGCCCGCCCAGACGCCGAAGACGAGCGCGTAGCGCCCGCCGTTAGGCATGAGTCCGACCATGCCGAGCGCCCACAGCCCGATGCCCGCGCTCGCGCCGATGATCAGCGAGAGCAGCAACTGCCCTCTCACATAGCTCGCGAGTGCGCGCTCCATGCGCTCGATCAACGGCGGACTGTCGGGATGCGGTGGGAAGCGCCGGTCCACGGCAGCCGCGAGCCGGTGCATGTCGAGCAGCATGTACACCGACACGACGATCACGAGCACGATGCTGAACAGGAGCCCGACGACCGCGAGCCCTGCGCCCTCCGCCCAGGTCAGCGTCTTCGTCGTGTACTTCTGGACGTCCTTCGTCCCGACGGAGTTCAGGAACTTCGTTCCCTGGCCCTGCACCCTGATGCGCTTGAGGTGATGCGTGTCGAGCCAGTGCTGCAGGCGTGTGAGGTCGTGCTCGGCGCCGGTCTGGTGGAGGCGTCCGGAGTCGACCGTAAAGTAGTTGTCGACCCTGTGACTGGCGTGGCGCGTCTGTTGCACCACGACCGTCGCGAGAGCGATGACTGCGAGCGCAACCGCAGCGGCGAACGTCAGATACACGATCGCGACCGCGAGGCCGCGCGGGATCCACACCTTCCCGAGTCCGCGCACGAGCGGGTTGAGCAGCAGCGCGATGAGCAGCGCCACGAGGAAGAGGAACACCACGTGACGGACCGCGCCCGCCAACACCCAGACGAGGACGAGCAGGAGTGGCAGCCCGACAAGCTGTATCCACCTCGGAATCTCGATCCGCGCGGGGGTCGCGCCCGCCGGCCTGAAGGGGGCTCCCGGCATGGAAGCGATGGTACAGCCGAGATCCGCCGGATCCGGGATGACTCCTGGGGTTGGAGCTTCCTCGAGGACGGCGGCCTCGCGCTCGACCGTCACGAACTCTGGGTCGAACCACCGGTGCGGAGCCTGCACCGGCTGTCACGAACTTCGGGGGGCTCGCGGTTGCTGGAGGGCCGCCTGTCCGATACGGTGCCCCACGACATGCCGTCCTCACGCCCCACACGGAGGCGGCGCGTCGAACGTCGGGAGGTGCGCGCAGCGCGCCGGGCCCGTCGCTTCGCGCTCCTGACCCTGCTTGCGATCGTGCTCGTGATCGCACTCTTGCTGACCGCTTTCGGCGGCGGCTCGCAACGCGTCCAGCAGATCTCGGTCGCGCGCGTCGTCGGTTCCTCGCAGACGCAGCCCTTCCCGCAGGTCGTCGCGGTGCGCGGCCCGGTACGCCTGCAGATGCCGATCGCGCAGAACGTCTTGACCGCGATCGGCTACCACTCCGCCGACGACGGAGCGCTGGCGCTCGCGCCGCTCGGCCGGCAGGCCAACGAAGGCGTCGTCCAGCGCGTCTTCCACGCGATCTTCGGCGGCGGCGGCGGCCATCCGATCTGGTACCAGCTCGACGGCGGCGCCCTCTCTGCGCTCGACGTCGGCGCGCTGCCGGGCACCGACGTCTATTCGCCGGTCGACGGCACCGTGGTCGGCGTGTCGCCTTACATCGTCGCCGGGCGACGGTTCGGCTCGCGGATCGACATCCAGCCGCAGAGCGCACCGTCGCTCGTCGTGACGCTGACGCAGCTGCGCGCCGATCCCGCGATCGCCGTCGGCACGAACGTCGTCAGCGGCCGCACGAAGATCGGCGCGGTGGTCAACCTCGCCGCGGTCGAGCGGCAGGCGCTCTCGCGCTACACGAACGACGCAGGCAACCACGTGTCGATCGAGCTTCGCCCGGCCGCGGCGCTGGTCCTCAACTGAGAGCGCTCTTCCTCGCCGACGTCTTCGGCGTCGCGGGACGCCGGGCGGTCGAAGAGCGCCTGCCGGGCCTGCGCGAGGAGCTCGGCGTCGACGTGTGCGTCGTCAACGGGGAGAACATCGCCGACGGGGCGGGCATCACGCCGAAGCTCGCCGAGCGGCTGCTCGCCGCAGGCGCCGACGTCGTCACGCTCGGCAATCACACGTACCGCCGTGACGGGATCGGGAACTACCTCGCGACGAGTGAGCGCGTCATCCGCCCGGCGAACCAGGGGGCGCTGACGCCCGGCCGCGGGCTCGCGGTCGTCGAGGCGCGCAACGGCGTGAACGTCGCGGTGCTCAATCTCCTCGGCGCGCTCTTCCTCGACACGGCCGTCTCGCCGTGGGAGGTCGTCGACGAGCTCGTCGAGGAGGCGCGCGCGCTGGCGCCGGTCGTGATCCTCGACTTCCATGCAGAGGCGACGAGCGAGAAGATCGCGATGGCACGCTGGCTCGACGGTCGCGTCACGGCCGTCATCGGGACCCACACGCACGTGCAGACGAACGACGCGCGCATCGAGCCGGGCGGAACCGCGGCGATCACCGACGCGGGCATGACCGGCCCGCACGACTCCGTGATCGGCGTCGAGGCCGAGCTCGCCATCAAGCGCATGCGCACGCGGATGCCGGTGCGCTTCTCGCCCGCCGAGGGCGGCGTGCGGCTCGAAGGCGTCGTGATCGACTGCTCAGACGACGGTCTGGCGTACGGGATCGAGCTGCTCCGCGTTCCTGCGTAGGAGCGGCAGCGCGAGCACGACGAAGAGGGCGACGACGAGCAGGTCGCGCGCCACGACGAGCGAGGTCAGCCACGGCGCGAAGTGCTTGTAGTAGTCGTAGTAGCGATACGGCTCCCAGATCTGCGTCATCCCGAGCACGACGACGAGGAGCGCTCCCGCGCGGAGGCCGCGCCGGCCGCCGACGAGGGGCACGAGCGGGATCAGCCAGACCAGGTACTGCGGCGAGAAGACCTTCGAAAACGCGATGTACGCGGTCACGGCCGCGGCGCACGCGGCGACGAGCTGCTCACGCGTGCCCTCGCTCCTCGCGTAGAGCGCATACACGGCGAGCAGGGCGAGCAGGGTCGCGACGGTCGACAACGTCACGGCCAGGCTCGGCCCGGAGCCCACGAGATTGTCCGAGCCGGCGCTCTTGACGACGTGCAGGTGCACGTTCGCGATCACGTGCGCGGCGGCGAAGAACACCGCTCCGAGGCTCTCCACCTGCAACGGCCGCGCGAGCTGCCGGTGGAGCGCCCACGAGACGCCGCTCGGCCCGGCCGCCACGAGCGGCGCGGCGAGCGCCGCAGCCACCACGACCGCAAGCGCGGCTCCCCGCGCGACCGCACGCGCACCGCCGTGCCGCCACAACTCGACCAGCGCGATCGGAATGATCACCGCGGGATACACCTTCGCGACCGCACCGACCGCGGCGAGCGCGCACGCGAAGGCCGGACGGTCCGCCGCCAGCGCCGCGACCGCGGCGACGGCGAAGAGCGCGGGCCAGTAGTCGTAGCGCGAGATCGCGATCGGGCCGAGCAGCGCGGGCGCGATTCCGGCGACGCAGAGTGCGGCGTACGCGCGTCGCCGCGATGCGCCGAGGAACGCGAGCGCCCAGGCCATGACGAGCAGCGACAGCACGCCGATCACGAGGATCTCGACGCGGAACCAGTCGTAGTACGTCCCGTGATACCCCGCGAGCTTGCGCGCGTAGACCGGCACGAGGAACGTGATCATCGCTCCCGGCGGGTACTCGATCCTGAAGTCGCGATACGGGACGAGATGTGCCGCCAGCATCGCGCCCCAGTTCTCGTAGAACCGCACGTCGCCGTACAGCCACACGGAGAACGCAGGCAGGTACGAGAGAAGAAGCCACGAGGCGACGAAGAGCGCGACGCCGGCGGCGAGAGGCCGCCGGTAGTCAGCCGGCGGCAGGAGCGAGCTGCGGCTGCTCGGTTTGCGGAGTCTGCTCATCGACCTGAGCCCGAACGACGGCCACGGGAGCGAGGACGGCGATCGCGGCGAAGGGGAAGAACCAGGGAATGTACGTATACAGCCAGTACGTGAGGACGAGCTCGAAGCCCGCGAGCAGGGCGGCCGTCAGGGCTGCGAGCTGGAGCGGGGACTTGCGGCGCGGCAGCACGGCCGCGGCAAGCGCGCCGGCGACGAGCAGCGCCTGGAGCACGCGCTGCACCAGGCGCAGATCGGGGAGCCCGCGCGCGTAGTACTGCTTCCAGTCCCAGAGAGAAAACGGCGAGTCCCGCCCGACCTGCCACGTCACCGTGCGGTCCCAGAAGACCCGCAGCTCGTGGAGCGGGCTCGGCTCGAGCAGGACGACCGAGAACGCCGCAACGGTCGCGGCGGCGAAGCCGGCGAGGAAGCGTCGCGACAGGCGGCGATCGGGGTACGTCAGCCAGAGCGGCGCGACGACGAGCGCCGCGAACTTCGTCCAGCCCGAGAGCGCGCCGAACACGCCGCGCCCGACGGGAGACGACGCGAGCCAGAAGCCGAAGATGAGCAGACAGGGCATCACCGTGTCGTTCGTGTTCGAGCTCGACGCGTACTGGGTGAACGGATACGCGGCCCAGGCGAACGCGAGCGCCGCGGCGAGCTGCAGCCCGCCGTAGCGGCGCCCGACGAGCCACAGCCCGAGCATCGAGAGGAGGTCGAAGAGGATCGACGTGAAGTGCGCGGCCGGCAGGTCGTCCCAGTGGCCGCTCCAGCCGAGCGTGAGGTAGCCGGGGATGTACGCCTCGTAGGCGACCGGGCCGTACGTGTCGCCCTGCGGGTTCGCCGACTCGCAGCGGCCGTTCGTCTGGATGCGCTCACGAATCTCGCCGGCCGCGTCGGCAGGCCCGCACGGCTTCAGCTTGCCCTCGACGGGGAAGTTCCCCCACGGCGCCTGGCCGTTCACGATCCGCTCGGCGCCGATGACGCCGGAGTAGCCGACGTCGATCACGTTCGACGTGTCGATGTTCTGCATGGTGCGGAAGCCGGCGAGGAACACCGCGGCTGCGAGCAGCACCCACGCCGGCCAGAGCAGCCGCGCGCGCGAGCCGCGGCCGGTCGCGCCGATCCACACGCCGCGCAGCACGACCCAGACGAGCGCGGGATAGAAGAGCGGAACCGCCGTGAAGATGTCG
>DATKQO010000304.1:0-4991 GCA_035532715.1 Gaiellaceae bacterium
TCTTCGTCTCCGACCAGGCCTTCATCTCGAAGTGATGGTGGATCGGCGTCATCAGGAAGACACGCCGCCCGAGGTACTTGAAGGTGAAGACCTGGATCATCACCGAGAGCGCCTCGATCACGAAGATGCCGCCGATCAGGAGCAGCAGCAGCTCGGTCTTCGTCATGATCGCGAACGTCGCGATCGCACCACCGAATGCCATCGAGCCTGTGTCGCCCATGAACACCTCTGCCGGGAACGCGTTGTACCAGAGGAAGCCGACCGCGGCCCCGATCAGCGCTGCACCGATGATCGCGAGGTCGAGCTTCGTCAAGTTGCGGTGCGCAGGGTTCGGGCTCGAGCGCACGTACGACACGACCATCATCGCGGTGAACGTGAAGATCGCGACGATCCCCGTCCCGGCGGCGAGCCCGTCGATGCCGTCCGCGAGGTTCGTCGCGTTCGACGCGCCCGCGATGATGAGGAAGAGGAAGGGATACCAGGCGTACGAGAGCGGGATCGACACGTCGGCGACCGGAAGGTAGACGTCTGTGCTCAGCTTGAGATGGTGGGCGACCACGGCGACGACGACGGTGACGCCCGCAAGCAGCAGGAGCTTCCAGCGGCCGTTGAGGCCGAGGGAGCGCGCACGCGTCAGCTTCACGAAGTCGTCGAGGAAGCCGATCGCGCCGCACGCGAGCGTCGCGAACAGCACCGTCAGCGCCTGCAGCCGGTACTGAGACACCGGCAGGAAGCCGATCGTCGCGGCGAACAGGATCAGCAACCCGCCCATGGTCGGTGTCCCCTGCTTGGACGAGTGGTGCTGCGGACCTTCCTCGCGAATGTGCTGCCCGAACTCGTTCTTGCGCAGGAACGCGATGAACTTCGGGCCCGCGACGATCGAGACGATCAGCGCGACGAGGCCGGCGATCAGAACGCGCGTCATGCGGCCGGAGCTCCCACCAGCGCGGCGGCGACGCGCTCGAGCCCGACCGAGCGCGAGCCTTTCACGAGCACGGCATCGCCGGGCCGAACGAGCTCGCGGACGAGGTCGACCGCTTCCGCCGCGCTCGCTGCCCAGGCGTCCGGCGCGTAGCCGCGCGCGAGCGGCCCAACGCCGATCACGACGTCGACGCCGTCGGCGTCGTGCGCGACCTCGGCGTGAAAGCGAGCGGCCGCTTCTCCGAGCTCCGCCATCTCCCCGAGCACGGCCACCGTACGGCGACCTTCGGCGCGTTCGCGCAGGTAGGCGAGCGCAGCGCGCATCGCGACCGGGTTCGCGTTCCACGCGTCGTTGATCAAGAGACCGCCGCCCGGCAGCTCGCTCTCCTCCGAACGCCAGCGGGAGAACGACACGTCGACGACACCGTCCGGAAGCGGCGCGCCGAGCGCCTCGCAGACCGTGAGCGCCGCGACCGCGTTCGCCGCCTGGTGGCGTGCGCCGAACGAGAAGACGACCTCACGATCGTGGAAGGGTACGTGCGCATGCCCGTCGCGCACCTCGACGGCAGGGGCGGCGAAGCGGCGGACGTCGAGGCCGGTCGGCACGAAGGGCTCGAGCTCGGGCGCGTCGGCCGGCAGCACGGCGATCCCCCCGGTCGGCAGCGCATCGAGCAGCTCCGCCTTCGCCCGGGCGATCGCCTCGAGGCTGCCGAGCAGCTCGAGGTGCACCGGTGCGATCGACGTGATCACGGCAACGTCCGGGCGCGCGAGCGCTGCAAGCGCGCCGATCTGCCCCGGGCCGCGCATCCCCATCTCCGTGACGACGACCTGCGTGTCCGGCTCGATGCGGCACAGGGTCAGCGGCAGGCCGATCTCGTTGTTGAAGCCCGCCTCGGCGGCGACGAGTCGCACGTGCGGCCGCAGCAGTGCGGCGAGGATGTCCTTCGTCGACGTCTTCCCCACCGAGCCGGTGATCGCCACGACCCGGGCACCGCTTCGTCCACGCACGATGCGCCCGAGTGCGGCGAGCGCGGCGAACTCGTCGTCCGGCACGAGGGTCGCCGCGGCGCCGCGCGCATGCGCCTCGTCGAGATACGCGTCTCCGCCGCCCACCGCGACGAACAGGTCGCCGGCCGCGATCCGGCGCGAGTCGATCTCGACCCCCGTCACCTCTGCGGCGTCTCCGTCGAGCCGTCCGAGCCCGAGCGCCCTCAGCTCCTCGAGTGCGACGGGGATCACGCGCGCGCCCCGAACGTCCGGAGTGCGTCTCGCGCGGCCTCACGGTCGTCGAAGGGAATCGTGCGGTCGGCGAACTGCTGACCCTGCTCTGCGCCCTTTCCGGCGATGAGCACGACATCGCCGTCGCGGGCGAGCTCGACGGCGCGCGCAATCGCAGCCGCGCGGTCGGGCTCGATCTCGATCTCCCCGGCGATACCGGCGACGATCTCGTCGATGATCGCCTGCGGCTCTTCGCTCCGTGGGTTGTCCGAGGTGACGATCGCGACGTCCGCAAGCTCGGACGCGAGCCGCCCCATCAACGGACGTTTGCCGCGGTCCCGGTCGCCGCCCGCGCCGACGACGCAGATCAGGCGGCCGCCCCGTGCGAGGTCGCGCGCCGCCCGCAGGACGTTCTCGAGCGCGCCCGGCTTGTGCGCGTAGTCGACGATGACGGTGAAGGCCTGACCCTCGTCCACCGCTTCGAAGCGGCCCGGAACGCCGCGAACCGATTCGATCCCGCGAGCGATCGCCGCGTCGTCGACACCAAGCAGCCGTCCCGCCGCGAACGCGCCGAGCGCGTTCTCGACGTTGAAGCGACCGCGCAGCTTCAGGTCGATGCCGTCGAGCGTGCCGGGGCCGAGCTCCGCATCCTCCGCGAACCCGAAGGTCAAGGCATCCGGCAGCTCCGCCGCGAGACGACGGCCGTACTCGTCGCCGACGTTGACCGCCGCAGGAGGTCCGCCGTCGAGGAAGAGACGACGCTTCGCCTGGAAGTACGACTCCATGTCGCCGTGGAAGTCGAGGTGGTCCTGGCTCAGGTTCGTGAAGACGAGAGACGCGAAGCGGACGCGGTCGAGCCGGTGCAGCTGCGACGCGTGCGACGACGCCTCGATCGCGCACGAACGGTCGCCCGCGTCGAGCATCTCGCGGAAGAGCCGCTGCAGGTCGATCGCCTCAGGCGTTGTGCGCGCGACGCCGCGGCGCTCGCCGCCGACGCGCGCCTCGACCGTGCCGAGGAGCCCCGGCCTGCGGCCTGCTGCGGCGAGGATCGCAAAGAGGAGGAACGCCGTCGTCGTCTTCCCGCTCGTCCCCGTGACGCCGGCGACCTCGAGCTCCTGCGTCGGGCGCTCGAAGAACGCGTCCGCGGCCACCGCCATCGCGGTGCGCGCATCGGGCACGACCGCCTGCGGCACCGGCAGCTTCAGCGTCCGCTCCACGTCGAGCGCCACCGCGCCACGCTCGACCGCCTCGGCCGCGAAGTCGTGACCGTCTGCCCGCGCGCCCGGCACGCAGAAGAAGAGGGCGCCCGGCGTGACGGCACGCGCGTCGTAGGCGAGGTCGCGAACCTCGACCGGAGCGCGATCCACGACCTCCACCGCTCCGAGCGCGGCGACGAGGCGCTCCAGATCCATCATCGCCCGGCGAGTCTACCGAGGCGGGCGGAGCGACAACGCGGGGGACGAGCGCGCGGCCAGGGCGGGCCGGCTCCTTTACCGAACCTTGTCGCCCCGCAGCCGAACCTTGGCCTCGCCCTCGCCCGTCCTTCGACACCGCGGGCGTAGAACGGAGACGTCAGCCAATCGAGGAGGACCGTCATGAAATCCCGTCGCCACGCACTCACGCTCGCCGCCGCCCTGGCGGCGACCGTGCTCACCGGCGGCGCGGCGATTCTCGGGCTCTCGCACACGCCGGCGGCGGCGCCGCAAGCGACGCCGGCCGTCCTCGCGCAGCCCGCTCCGTCGCCGCAGCACTGGGAGGAGGGAGACTGATGCAGCGGGTCTGGACAGTCGTCCTCTCCGTCTGGGCGATGCTCGCGATCGTCGCCGTGCTCGCCTGGTCTCACCGGCCGACGCCGGCGCCGCTGCCACAAGCGGCGGCGCAGACGCTCGCCGTGAAGGGCCCGAACGGAACGACGCAGCTTGTCGTCCTCCAGCCGAGCGCGGTCGGCGCACCGCACGCGACGACCCAGACGTCCGGGGTGCCGCGATGAACGACCGCCTCGCACGGCTCGAGTTTCACGCGGTCGGGACGACGTGCACCGCGGCCGTCACGACCGGAGCCCCCGCGAAGCGCGCGCTCGCAGCCGCGCGGACCGAGGTGGCCGCCTGCGAGGCAGCGCTCTCCCGCTTCGATCCGGCGAGCGACCTCTCGCGCCTGAATCGCGCCGGCGGCATGTGGACGCCAATCGACGTGCGGCTCGGCGAGGCGTTGCGGCTCGCGCTCCGGGCTCGAGAGGACACGGACGGGCGCTTCGACCCGACCGTGCTTCCCGCGCTGCTCGCCGCCGGATACGACCGCTCGTTCGAGCAGCTCGTCGCGCGTCCGCCTCGTCTCGCCCCCGGCTGGCGCGCCGGCGCGACGATCGAGCTCGACGAGGAGGGGTGCCGCGCCCGGCTCCCGGCGGGCGCGGCCGTCGACCTCGGTGGAATCGGGAAGGGATACGCCGCGATGCGCGCCCTCGACGCGATGCGCGCTGTGTGGCCGATGCTGCCGGGCGGCCTCGTCGATCTCGGCGGCGACCTCGCGCTGCACGGCCGAAGCCCCGACGGCGGCGCGTGGCGCATCGCCGTCGCCGACCCCCAGCGGCCCGGGACGACCGCCGGCACCCTGCTCCTCGGCTCATGCGGCGTCGCGACCTCCGGCCGCGGCGTACGCCGGTTCGGCCCGGGGGGATCGCAACATCATCTGATCGATCCGGCGACGGGCACGCCCGCTGCGCCCGGCCCGCTCGCCGTGACCGTCGTCGCGCCGACCGCAGCCGAGGCCGAGGCGCACGCGACCGCACTCGGCATCTCGAGCCTCGCGGACGCGGCAACGCACGTCGACCGGTGGCCGCGCATCTCGGCGGTCTA
>DATKQO010000305.1:0-38878 GCA_035532715.1 Gaiellaceae bacterium
GAGCTCGGCGAGCTCCGCCGCGCCCTCGCCCGCTCCGCACTGCAAGTGCAGCACGCGCTTGCGCGTCAGGTCGCCGAGCGTCTGACGGACGATCGCGGGCAAGCCCGGCCGTCCCTGCGCACCGCCGCGGTGGCGGTCGTCGAAGGCTCTGCGGTTGCGCTCGGTGGGCTCCATCTCAGGCGGGCAGCGAGAAGCCGCCGTCGACGACAATGGTCTGGCCGCACACCATCCGCGCATCGTCGGAGCAGAGGAAGGAGACCGCGCCTGCGATGTCGTCCGGCACGACGAGGCGGCCGGCAGGCGTGCGCTCGACCGACCGCAACATCTCGTCCTTGTTCGGGAAGTGCTCGAGTGCGCCCGTCTCGACGACACCGCCGGAGACCGTGTTTGCACGGATTCCGCGCGGCGCGAGCTCGACCGCGAGATAACGCACGACCGACTCGAGCGCCGCCTTCGACGTCCCGACGAGGATGTAATTGTCGAGCACTCGCTGGGCGCCGAGGCTCGAGATCGCGACGATGGACGCGCCTTCGCTCATCGACGGCGCGGTCGCGCGCGCGAGCGAGAGAAGCGCACGGGCGTTGGCGTTCAACGTCCAGTCCCAGTGCTTGTCCTCGGTCTCGAGTGCGGGCCGGATCACGCCCGTCGCGGCGTTGTGCACGACGACGCGGTACGGACCGTGCGAGGCAAGCTCCGCGACGACTCCGGGCTTGGACACCTCACCGCGGACGAGCGTCACCTCCGCGCCGGTGGCCCGCACCGTTTCCGCCGCCTGCTCCGCCGCTGCGTCGTTGCGCATGTAGCCGAGCACCGTGCGGGTCGCTCCGTCGCGGACGAGCCGCAGCGCGATCGCGAGCCCGATCCCCCGTGTGCCGCCGGTGACGAGCACCGACGAGCCGTCGAGGCTCATCGCGCGGGCGGGAGCGGAGTGTCGGCGGGCGCCGAGCTCGGAAGCTCGCCCCAGCCGGGCCGGGTAGCCGGCTCGCGGCCGCCGTCCTGCGCCTTCGACGAGGCGAAGCCGAGCCGGTCGAGGAGCGCCATCTTCTCGTCGGCGTAGCGGCGCACCGGGTGCTCCGGCGGGAGAGCCCGGACGAGCTCCGACACGCGGGCGCGGAGCTGGAAAGCGAAGTGCGGGGTCGCCGGCCCGACGAGGGCGTCGACGTCTGCGAGGGTCGGCTCGGGCATCACCCAAACCCTAACCGACTGTAGCCTCGGACACGTGCGACGAGCATCTCCCGTGGACGCGATGCTCCTTGGCGCGGTGCTGCTCTGGGCGCTGAACGTCACCGTCTCGAAGTACATGCTCGAGCACGGCTGGCGGCCGCTCGCGTACGGGACGATTCGCTACTTCGCCGCGATCTGCCTCTTCTGGATCTACACCTACCACCGCGAGCGCTCGTTCCGGATCGAGCGGCGCGACCTCAAGCTGGTCGGCGGCGCCGCCGCGGCGCTCTTCGTCAACCAGCTCTTCTTCGTCTACAGCTTGAAAGTCGGTCAGGCTTCGACCCTCGTGCTCGTCTTCGGGACGACACCGATCTTCGCGGGGCTCCTCACGCTCGCCTTTCGGACCGAGCGGCTCCAGCGCTCCTTCTGGCTGGGCGCCGCGCTGACGTTCGTCGGCGTCGTGCTCGTCGGCGTCGGCGCCGGGGCGTCGACCGGGTACGAGGGCATCCTCCTTGGGCTCGGCACGGCGTTCACCTGGGCGATCTACACGATCGCGATCGCGCCGCTGATGCGCAGCTACTCGCCCTACCGCGTCAGCGCGGTCGTGCTCGCGATCGGCTGGATCCCGCTCGCACTCGTCAGCATCCCGCAGGTGAGCGCGCAACAGTTCTCGTTCGGGTGGAAGGTCTGGCTCGGCTTCGGCTACGCGGTGATCGGGCCGCTCTTTCTGACGAATATCCTCTGGTTCACGGCGGTCGCGATCGTCGGCACCTCGCGCGCGACGTTGTTCAACAATCTCCAGCCGTTCTTCGGCGTGCTGTTCGCGATCCTGATCCTGTCGGAGTCGCTGCGGGCGGCGGAGATCGCCGGCGGGCTGTTCATCTTCGCCGGAATCGTGCTCGAGCGTGTGCGGCGCAGGCCGCTCGCGGATCCGGCCGCCCGGCGCGGCGATGCGGCCGAGGCCGACATCGGCGAGCTGATCGGGCCGGAGTGAGGAGGCTGAGGCGCCGCCTCGGGGAGCGCGCGGCATAATCCCGGCCATGGCCGAAGACTTCATGCCGCTGCTCGGCTGGGACCACGTCGAGCTGTGGGTCGGTAACGCGAAGCAGGCCGCGTATTTCTACGAGCGCGCGATGGGCTTCGTGCGCACCGCCTACTGCGGCCCCGAGACAGGCGTCCGCGACCGCGCGTCGTACCTGCTCGAGCAGGGCGACATCCGCCTCGTCGTCACCTCCGCGTTGCGCGAGGAGAGCGACATCACGAAGCACCACGCCCGTCACGGCGACGGGGTCAAGGACATCGCGCTGACGGTGCCCGACGCGACCGAGGCGTACCGGCAGGCGGTGCAGCGCGGCGCGCGCGGCGTCGCCGAGCCGAAGCGCGAGGAAGACGAGTTCGGAGCGATCGAGACGTCGGCGATCGCGACCTACGGCGACACGATCCACACGTTCGTCGACCGCAAGGAGTACGCGGGCCCGTTCAGGCCGGGCTACGTGCCGGTATCGGGTAACGGCGCGCCAGGCGGCGTCGGCCTGCTGAACATCGACCACATCGTCGGCAACGTCGAGCTCGGCCGCATGAATCACTGGGTCGAGTACTACGAGCGCGTGTTCGGCATGACGGAGATGATCCACTTCTCCGACGACGACATCTCGACCGAGTATTCCGCGCTGATGTCGAAGGTGATGGCGGACGGTGAGGGCAAGATCAAGTTCCCGATCAACGAGCCGGCCGAGGGCAAGCGCAAGAGCCAGATCGAGGAGTACATCGAGTTCTACGGCGGCGCCGGCGCGCAGCACATCGCGCTCGCGTCCGATCACATCGTGAAGACCGTCGAGGCGTTGAAGGAGCGTGGGACGATCTTCCTCGACACCCCCGATGCGTACTACGAGGACGTCGGCGACCGCGTCGGCTCGATCGACGAGGACTGGGCGGATCTGCGCAAGCACAAGATCCTCGCCGACCGCGACGACGACGGCTACCTGCTCCAGATCTTCACGAAGACGGCGCAGGACCGCCCGACGATGTTCTTCGAGGTGATCGAGCGTCACGGCGCGCGCGGCTTCGGCGACGGTAACTTCAAGGCCCTGTTCGAGGCCATCGAGCGCGAGCAGGCGCTCCGCGGCAACCTCTAGCGCGGTGTTCGATCTCGATGCCGCCCGGCGGCAGGCGCGCTCGCTCGAGCAGGTCGATCACCGTCCCTGGCCCGTTCCCGCGCGCCGGTGGGCGATGGGGCAGACCCTGGAGGACCAGCTGTTCGCCCACTGGCGCGTGCCGCTCGACGGGCTTCGCGCGCATGTGCCGGCCGCGCTCGAGGTCGAGCAGCACGACGGCAGCGCCTGGCTCGGGATCACGTCGTTCCGCGTCACGGGCCTGCGCCTGCGCGGGCTGCTCCCGGTGCCGGGGCTCTCGACGTTCGCCCAGCTCAACGTGCGCACCTACGTGCGGGCACCCGACGGCAGGCCGGGCGTGTGGTTTCTCAGTCTCGACGCGTCGAGTCGCGTCGCCGTCGAGACGGCGCGACGGCTCTATGCGCTGCCGTACTCGCTCGCGCGGATGACGGTCGACCGTGACGGGACGTGGATCGACTGCGAGTGCGCCCGCGTCGGCGAGCGCGGCCGCGTGTTCAGCGCCCGCTACCGGCCCGAGGGCGACGAGCTCCGTGTGACGCCGGGCTCGCTCGAGGCGTTCCTCACCGAGCGGTACTGCCTCTACACGGCCGGACGGGAGGGAACGCTGCTGCGCGCGGAGATCCACCACGCGCCGTGGCGGCTTCAGCAGGCGGACGCCGAAGTCGAGCTCGTCTCGATCGCGCCGCTCGTCCTCACGGGCACGCCGGTCTGCCACTTCTCGCGCCGCCAGGACTTCGTGGTCTGGCCGCTCGAGCCCGTGCTCTGACGGGCCGCGTACGCTACGCCGCGATGACGGCGCAACGGCGGACCGCGCTCTTCTCCGTGCTCGCGGCGGCGGCCCTGATCGGCCTCAAGCTCGGGACGGGTCTCGCGACGGGAAGCCTCGGGCTCCTCTCCGAGGCGGTGCACTCGGGCACCGACCTGATCGCGGCGCTGCTCACCTTCTTCGCTGTCGGCGTAGCCGTGCGGCCGGCCGACCCGGGCCACCAGTACGGACACGGCAAGGCCGAGCATCTCGCGGCGCTTGGCGAGGGGACGATCCTCGTGCTCGCGAGCCTCGCGATCGTCTGGCGCGCAATCGTGCGGTTGACGAGCAGCGCGCATCCGAACGTGCACGCTCGCTGGTACGCGCTTGTCGTGCTCGGCGTCGTGATCGCGATCGACATCGGGCGCACGTCTTCATCGTTTCGCGCTTCGAGGCGCTACTCGAGCGCAGCGCTGGCGTCGAACGCACTGCACTTTGCGAGCGACCTCGCCGGGTCGGTCGCGGTGCTCGTCGCGCTCCTGTTCGTGCGCTCCGGATATCTGAAGGCCGACTCGATCGCGGCGCTCTTCGTTGCAGCCCTCGTCTTGCTCGCGGCAGTACGTCTGATGCGGCGGAACGTCGACGTGCTGATGGATCGGGCGCCGGCGGCGGCGGAGGAGTCCGCGCGCCGGGCGATCGACGGCATCCGCCCCTCCGTCGACTTGCGCCGGCTGCGCATGCGGCAGGCGGCCGGGCGCTACTTCGCGGACGTGGTGATCGGCGTCTCGATCGACGCCGCGGTCGGTCAGGGCCATGCCGCCGCGGACGCGGTCGAGGCGGCGGTGCAGACGGTGCTCCCCGACGCCGACGTCGTCGTCCACGTCGAGCCGCGGGGCGACCGCGCAGAGGTGCGGGAGCGCGCGCATGCCGCGGCGCTCGGTGTGGCCCGCGTGCGCGAGGTGCACAACGTGAGCGTCGTGTCGATGGCTTCGGGCACCGAGGTCTCGCTGCACCTGAAGCTGCCCGGCGACCTCTCGCTGGACGAGGCGCACGGGATCGCCGAAGACGTCGAGCGCGCGATCCTCGCCGCCGTGCCGGAGGTCTCGTCCGTGCAGACGCACCTCGAGCCGCTCGCGGAGCAGGCGGCGGGATCCCGCCCGAGCGCGGCCGCCGTCGCGGCCGAGCGCGAGCTCGTGGCGCGGATCGTTCGGGACGCGCTCGGCGCGGAGCCGGAGGAGCTGCGCTTCGTCCACACCGACGACGGGCTCGTCGCCCACTTGACGGTCAGGCTCGGCGCGGGAACCGTGCTCGCGGACGCGCACGCCGCGGCGAGCCGCATCGAGGAGCTCGTCCGGCGGGAGCGGCCGGACATCGTCGACGTCGTCGTGCACACGGAGCCGCTCGAGTGAGGCTGTGCATGTTCAGCCCGAAGGACCGCGAGCTCGAGCGCGGTTGGCCCGGACGGATCGAGGGCGACCGCGTCATCCAGCTCGCAGCGCAGACGCTGCAGTCGTTCTTCACCGGCGGCGGCGGCGCACGCGAGCATGCGGAGTACGCGCTCGACGACATCGTGCTGCGGGCTCCGGTGCTCCACCCGCCGTCGGTCAGGATCTTCGGGCGTGACGGCGATTTCGTGTTCGCGAACCCCGCGTCCATCCATGGGCCGGGCGACGTCGTCGTCGTGCCGGACGGCGCCACCGGGATCGTGCCCGTCGCGCGCCTCGCGGCCATCGTCGGCGTCGAGGGGGCGATCGGCGGCTACACGCTCATGAACGACTGGGAAGCGCCGGAGCTGTCGGGCGCAAAGGCCCACGACTTCGCGACGTCGCTCGGGCCGACGGTCCTGACGCCTGACGAGCCCGCGCTGGAGGTCGCCGACTTCGACGCGTTCGTCGCCCACGCGGGGCGAAACACGCGCCTGCTGCCCGGTGACGTGATCGTCGCTCCGGGCGGGAGCCGCAAGGAGACGGTGCGACCCGGCGAGATCGGGGAGATCTCCGTCACGCCGTTCGGAACGTTGCGGAATCCCGTCGCCGCGTGACGCGGGTCGCGGTGATCGGCGCCGGCGTGATGGGTAGCGCGGCCGCGTGGGCGTTGAGCGCGCGCGGCGCGGAGGTGACGCTGTACGAGCAGTTCGAGCTCGACCACGATCGCGGCTCGAGCCACGGGCGCACGCGCATCGTGCGGCTCTCATATCCGGAGGCGCACTGGGTCGAGCTGGCCCGCGCGTCGCTGGAGGCCTGGCGCGACCTGGAAGTCGACGCGGGGCAGGAGCTCCTCCACTTGCACGGGCTCGTCGAGCTCGCGCCGTCGCGTGACCTCACGTCGGCCTCGGGGCTCGACGCCTGCGGCGTCGACTACCGCTGGCTCGACCGGGAGGGCGCGCGTGCGCTGGGAGCGGAGCTGCCCGACGGCTGGGTCGCGCTCGAACAGCCCGAGGCCGGCGTCGTGCGCGCCGACCACGCGCGCCACGCCTTCCTCGAGGTCGCCATCGCGCGCGGCGCGCGCGTCGAGGCGGGAACGCGAGTCGCGTCGGTCGACGACGCCGACGCCGACGTCGTGGTCGTGACGGCCGGCCCGTGGATCCGCGAGCTCGTGCCGGACGTGCCTGTCACCGTGACGCGCGAGACGATCGCGTACTTCCGGCACGAGGGGGAGCCGCTGCGCGCGATCGTCGAGCTCGACGAGATCACGCGCGGCCACGGCATCTACGCGCTTCACGATCCCGTGCACGGTGTCAAGGCGGGCGAGCACCACGGCGGGCCGGTGGCCGAACCGGGCGCCGGCGGCGAGCCCGATCTCGAATCGGTCGGCCACGTCGCCGCCTGGGTGGCGGCGCGCCTTCCCGGCGTCGACCCGGAGCCGGTCGACCCGCAGACGTGCCTCTACACGTCGACCGCGGACGGCTCGTTCGTGCTCGAGCGGCGCGGGCGCGTCGTCGTCGGCTCAGCGTGCTCCGGCCACGGTTTCAAGTTCGCGCCGGTCGTCGGTCGCAGGCTCGCCGATCTCGCGCTCGGTTAGGCTTCCGCGATGCCGTTCTACCAGCTCCTCGGCGAGGTCCCGCGCAAGCGCCACGTGCAGTTCCGCGAGAACGGGACGCTCCTCACCGAAGAGGTGATGGGGCTCGAGGGTTTCACCGGCAACGAGTCGATCCTCTACCACCTGCATTCGCCCTGCCGTGTCGCGAAGCTCGGCGGCTTCAAGGAGATCGAGCGCGAGGAGTGGTTGCCCGACCAGCATGCGCACCGGCACTTCAAGACCTTCGACGTGACGCCCGAGGGCGACGAGATCACCGGACGCCGCGTGCTGATGTGGAACGACGACGTCGAGATCTCGCTCTGCAGGCCGACAGAGCGGATGCACTACTTCTATCGCAACGGCGAGGGCGACGAGGTGATCTTCGTCCACGAGGGCAGCGGCACGCTCCAGACGACGTTCGGCGACGTGCCGTACAAGGAAGGCGACTACATCGTCGTGCCGCGCGGGACGACGTACCGCTTCGACCCGGTCGGTCCGCAACGTCACCTCGTGTTCGAGACGCCGGGGCTGATCGAGATCCCGCGCCGCTACCGCAACGCATACGGTCAACTCGTCGAAGGCGCGCCGTACTACAACCGCGACATCCATCCTCCGACCGAACTGCGCACCGTGCGCGAGACGGGCGAGTTCCCGGTCAAGGTGCGCGTGCGCGGCGGCTACCAGACGTACGTCGTCGACTACCACCCGTTCGACGTCGTCGGCTGGGACGGCTACCTCTACCCGTGGACGTTCTCCGTGCACGACTTCGAGCCGATCACCGGCCGCATCCACCAGCCGCCGCCGTCACACCAGACGTTCCAGGGCCAGAACTTCGTCATCTGCTCCTTCTGCCCGCGCAAGCTGGACTTCGACCCGGAAGCGGTGCCGATCCCGTACCACCATTCGAACCTGCAGTCGGAGGAGATGATCTATTACGTCTCCGGCAACTTCGGTTCGCGAAAGGGCGTCGACGTCGGCTCGATCACGCTGCACCCTTCGGGCTTGCCGCACGGTCCGCAGCCGGGTCTCGCGGAGAAGAGCATCGGCCTGCACGAGACGCACGAGCTCGCCGTGATGTGCGACACGTTCCATCCGCTGAAGCTCACCGCGTTCGCAAAGGGGCTGGACGACGGCATGTACTGGCGCTCGTGGTACGCAAACGCCGCCGAGGACGCGTCGGACGACGGCGACGCGAGCGGCGCCGGGCTGACCTCCCACCTCTAGCCGGTTCCGTCCGGGTGCGCTGACGCTTTACGGACGCGTTACGTCCGCCAGCAGTACGGATTACGGAACCGACACATGGTGCGGTGCGGAACGACCGACTCCCACCCCCACCCGATGGAGGCACCACGATGAAGCGACTCATCCCCCTCGCACTCGCCGTGCTCGCGCTCGCCGCCGTTCCGGCCGCGTTCGCCGACAACGGCACCGCACCGACGCCCCCGGCGACCGGCTCCGCGCCGGCGGCGCAGCAGGGCCGGCCCGGCCAGGGCGCACAGAACGCGCGCCAGCGGCTCCAGCTCCTGCGGCAGCGCGTGCAACGCATCGAGCGCCGTTTCGGTCGCCGCTGCGGCTCGAGCTCGACGGGCGCTCCGCAGGGGTGCCTCGACTTCGCGCAGAAGGTCGAGGCCCGGCTGACGAAGCTCGACGGCAACATCCAGGCCCGGATCGCGAAGATCCAGCAGACGTGCTCGACGGCGAGCACCGACCCGAAGTGCGCGAACGCGGACAAGCGGATCGCGCGCCTCCAGGCGATCGACACGCGTGTGCAGACGCTCGCCCAGAAGGTGCAGGACTGGATCGACGGCAAGACCGTCTCGACCTCCGGCCCCGCGCCCGGTTCGAGCAGCGACTCGTCGTCGCTCGACCAGGCGGCGGCCGGGCTCGGCCAGCTCGCCCAGCAGGCCGGCGGCACCAAGTAGCGCCGGCGGCACCAAGGAGCCCGGCGTGACTACGGTCCGGGCATGGCGTTTCTCGCCGTGCCCGGACCTTTCGACTTCGCGCTCACGACCGAGCGCTTCCGCGCGTTCGGAGCCGACCGCGCGAGCGTGTGGCACGAGGGAGGGCTCCATCGCGTGGTCGGCGGCCGCGAGCTGCGGATCGAGGCGGCGCCGGGCGGCGTCGACGCCGAGCCGCTCGACGCCGAGACCGAGTCCGTCGTGCGCGCGCTCGCCGGGCTCAGGTTCGACCTCGACCCGTTCTACGCGTGGGCGGCCGGCGACGACGTGCTCGTCACGGTCGTCCCCTCGCTCGCCGGCTTCCGCCCGCCGGTGATCCCGGATCCGTTCGAGCTGCTCGTCGGCGCGATCACCGCGCAGCAGGTCTCGCTCTTCTCGGCCACGGCGATTCGCAACAGGATCATC
This sequence comes from Gaiellaceae bacterium, assembly GCA_035532715.1. Lineage (GTDB taxonomy): Bacteria > Actinomycetota > Thermoleophilia > Gaiellales > Gaiellaceae > Palsa-739. Next base: position 9,423 of record DATKQO010000305.1, read on the forward strand.
GAGCGGTTCGGTGAACAGGTCGGGCACGCGTGGGCCTTTCCGGCCCGTGGACGGCTCGCTCGTGCCTCCGCAGACGAGCTGCGCTCGCTCGGGCTCACGCGCCGCAAGGCGGAGTACGTCGTCGGGCTCGCGCGCTCGGAGCTCGACCTCGACTCGCTCGCCGCGCTGCCGGACGACGAGGTGAAGGTGCGCCTGACGGCGGTGCGCGGGCTCGGCGAATGGACCGCCGACTGGTTCCTCGCGCGTCACCTCGCCCGGCCGCATGCCTGGCCCTCGGGTGACCTCGCGCTCCGCAAGGCGGTCGCCGCGCTCTATCGTGGCCTCGACGTGCGCGAAGCGCGCACCCGCTTCCACCCGTTCGAGAACCTCACCGCCCACTACCTCCTGCTCTCGCAGCGCACACCGTGATCCGCGACGCCACCGACGCAGACCGCCCGCTCGTCCGGGAGCTCTTCGAGGAGTTCATGCGCGAGCTCGAAGACGCGCCGCATCGCGACGACGACACCGAGAAGGACCTCGCGAAGATCGAAGAGGGGCTCGGGAAGAACCTGCACGTGCTGATCGCGGAGCACGACGGCGAGCCCGCCGGTCTCGCGGTCGCCGAGAAACAGGGCACGCGCGTCGGGTATCTCGGCACCCTCTACGTACGCCCGGACGCACGCGGCAGCGGCCTCAGCGCCGAGCTCCTGCGCGAGGTCGTCGCGCGCCTGCGCGCGGAGGGAGTCGAGGTGCTCGAGCTGGACGTGCTCGAGTCGAACGAGGTCGCGCGAGCCATCTACGAGCGCTGGGGCTTCGCGCCCGTGCAGCTGAACCTCGCGGCGCCGGTCGACGCACTCGAGCAGCGCCTCGTGCGTCCGCTCGGGCCGTCGTTCGGATCCGTGCACGTGCAGACGGACGACGTGGGCGCCGTCGAACGTGCGGTGCAGAAGGCACTGCCGCGATTCGGCCGCTCCGCCGGCACGTCCGTCACGGGGCCGCGCAACGGCTGGGTCGCCGTGCACGACGAGCTTCTCGACCGCGAGCCGAAGCTGCTCCAGCGTCTTGCGAAAGAGCTGTCATACGTGCTCGGCGGCGTCGTGCTTGCGATCGGCGTCGACCGGGGCGCCGTCGTCCGCTATGCGCTCTTCGATCGTGGTGGCGACGTCGACGACTACGCGTCCGTCCCGGAGTACGACGGCCCGCTCCCTCCCGGCGACGTCGTCGCCCTCGGCGCGAACCCGAGAGTCGTCGCACGCCTCACCGGCGCCGACCCGGGGCGGGTGCGCGAAGTCGCACGGACCGCGAAGTCGCCTGCCGACCTTCCACCCGCGACGGAGCTCGTCGCGGCGATCGCCGAGGTGATGGGCGTCGCGGAGGCCGGGCACGGCTGGGTAGCCTCGACCTGATGCTCACGCTCTACGACGCCGCCCGCTGTCCGTACTGCGCGCGCGTGCGCATCGTGCTCGCGGAGAAGGGCGTCGAGTTCGAGACGGTCGAGATCGACCTGACCGACCGCCCGGCGTGGATCTACGAGAAGAACGCCACGGGACGCGTGCCCGTGCTCGAGGAGGACGGCTGGCTGCTGCCGGAGTCGGCCGTCATCATGGAGTACCTCGAGGAGCGGTATCCCGCCCCGGCGCTCCTCGCCGCCGGGGCCGCCGAGCGTGCGCTCGCGCGGCTGTGGATCTTCCGGCACGACGAGCTCGCCGCCCCGTACTACGCGCTGCGTCGCGGCGAGCCGGACGCGCGCGAACGGCTCGAACGCGAGCTCGAGCGGCTCGACGCAACGCTCGCCGCCTCCCCGTGGCTCTGCGGCTCCTCCTACGGGCTCGCCGACATCGCCTACGTCCCCTGGCTCTTGCGGGCGCGCGACCTGCTCGACGTGCCGCTCGACCGCCATCCCGCTCTCGGCGCATGGGTCGACCGCGTCCTCGAGCGTCCGGCGGTCGCGGCCGAGGCGCAGGTCGTCGCGACACTGTAGGTTCAAGACGATGACGGCTACCGATCTCCCGCGCGTCGTCGATGCTGCGTGGCTCGCGGCTCGACTCGGCGACGACGACCTCGTGATCGGCGACGTGCGCGGCCCGAACGCGCACACGCGCGGACACATCCCGGGCTCGCGCCCGCTCGTGCTCGGCTCGCCGCCCCCCGGCGCCGACGCGGCAATGGTCCAGGAGCTCGCGAAGGAGGTCGCGCTACGCCTCCGGCGGCACGGGATCACGGGCGGCGAGCGTCTCGTCCTCGTCGACCGCGGCGACGGCATGGGTGCGATGCCCGCGGCCCAGATGGCGGAGCTCGCGGGCCATCCGCAGGTCGCGATCCTGCTCGGCGGCATGGCCGGGTGGGAGGGCGGGCTCGTCGAAGGCACGGTCGAGCTCGAGCCGGTGCGCGAGGCGTCGCTCGAGCCGAACCTGCGCGCGTTGCCGACGAGGCAGGAGCTCGCCTCGCGGCTCGACGACGCGTCGCTCGCGATCCTCGACGTGCGCACGCACGAGGAATACACGGGGAAGACGGGCAACCATTGCGACCCGCGGCAGGGACACATCCCGGGTGCGCGACGCGTCGGGCTCGAGGAGCTCCTCGCCGGCCCGGGAGAACCGCTGCCACCGGAGCGGATCCGCGACGCCGTCGGGTTGCCCGAAGGCGCCGAGGTGGTCGCCTACTGCCACTCGGGCTCCCGCTCCGCGCTCGCGACGCTCGCCCTCCGGAGTGCCGGCTACGACGCCCGCAACTACGCGGGCTCATGGCACGAGTGGAGCAGGCACGACGAGCTCTCGCTCGAGCGCTGACCGTGAGACAACTCTTCGAGAAGCGCTCGACCCACCCGTCGCACGGGCTGTCGGCGTGAGGCGCCTGGCGACGCAGATCATGCTCGCCGGCATCGTGGTCGGCGTGCTCGCGGCGTGCGGAGGCACGAAGACGCTCACGGTGACGCAGACCGTCACGCGAACCGTCACGAAGACGACGACCGCCCCGGCCACGACGACGACCGGCTCCGGCGCGGCGACGGCGCCTGCGTGCAGCGGCGCCGACCTCGGTGGCAGCTTCGCCGTGGTGCCGGGCAGCGCCGGGGCCGGGTCGATCAGCTACGGACTGACGCTGACCAACACGTCCTCGGCGGCCTGCTACGTCTCCGGCATCCCGCAGCTCCAGCTCCTCGACGCCAAGGGCGCCACCGTGCCGACCGCCGTCTCGGCGGCGCAACCCGGGCAGGGCACCGCCGCGAAGGTCGTGCTCGACCCGGGAGCTTCCGCCAAGGCGGACGCGCGCTTCTCGCCCGACGTGCCGGGCCCCGGCGAGGACAACCCCGGAGCATGCGAGCCCACGGCGCACCAGCTCCGGGTGACGGTCGGCGCGGGCAGCGTCACGGTCCCCGTGAGCCCGCCGACCTCCGTGTGCTCCCACGGCGCGCTGCGCATGTCGCTGCTCGCGGCCGGCTGACGCCGCCCGCGGCACGGAGAGCTACGAGCGCTTCAGCTCGACGTTGATCATGCGGATCTCCGAGCTGTCGACGTTCTCGAGCGAGTGCGGCGGCATCGCCGCCGTCCAGATGGCCGCGCCGGGCTCCGGGAGCGCGCCCGATGCCCGCGTGTCGCTGAGCACGTTCTCCTCGCCGTCGCGGCGCACGAAGTGGCCGCTCGACAGCACGTAGAGGAGGCTCGGCCAGCGATGCGTGTGCAAAGGCACCGTCGCACCCGGCCCGATCCGGGTCTCCAGGACCCGCACGTCGTCGTTCTCGAGCAGCAGGGTGTGGAATCCGGCCGCCGCGACGAGCGCGTCGAGCGAGTCCGGCCACTGCCAGCCCCCGGTGTCGGGACGGTCCACGGCGCGCAACGTATCCCACCCGTCAGGGCTCAGTGGGGAGCGGCTGCTCGTCGAGCCCCTGCCCGCGCGCGATCTGCTCGGCGAGCATGCGGTCCGTGACCCACTCGACGGGTGCGCGATCGTCGGTCCACGCGCTGCCGTGCGGCTCGAGCTGCGTGAGCTCCCGCCGGAAGAGCGGGACGAGCGGTCGGAGCGCCGGAGCCACGAGGCCCGCGCGCCGGAGCAGGCCGCCGCGCGAGCGGCGGGTCCGGAAGGCGAAGAGCACGTCGCTGAACCGAAGCGCCGACCAGCGCCAGACCTGGGGGAACGCCGTCGCGAGCGTCGTGCCCACGTCCTCGGTGAGCGTGCGGTCGGTGGGGATCGCCGCCACGTTGAGCGCGACGACGCCGCCGGGCGTGAGGTGGTCGCGGACGAGCCGGAAGAACTCCTCGGTGGCGAGCTGGAACGGGATGTACGGCTGCCGATACGCGTCGACGACGATCACGTCGTACCGTCTGTGCGTCGAGGCGAGGAAGACCCGCGCGTCGGCCGTGATCGTGCGCACGCCGTTCGTCTCGCGCAGTCCGAGAAAGCGCCGGCCGGCGCTCGTGACGAGCGGGTCGAGCTCGACGCCGTCGACGCGAACGCCGGGATAGAAGTGAGCGAGGGCACGCGAGACCGTCCCGCCGGCGTTGCCGAGGACGAGCGCGTTCCGCGGCGGACGCACGAGTAGCCTCGGCAGCACCTGGAACTGGTCCCAGTAGCCGCCGGTGAGGACGCTGTGCGGGTACCAGAGCGACTGGTCGGCGATCCCCTCGTTCTCCTGCAGCGCCCGCGACCCGTCGGCGTATTGCACGACGCGCAGATAGCCGTAACGCGACTCGCCCTCCCAGATGACTCCGCTCGAGCTCTTGATCCCGCCCGGTGGGAGTGCGGCGGCGGCGGCGACGACGAGGGCGACGGCGAGCGCGCGTCGCGGAGCGAGCGGCACCGCCGCGACGGCCAGCAGCGCGGCAGCGCCGAGGAGCGTCCGTTGCGTGCCGACGAGCGGGATCGCGAAGAGCGCGGCGGCGAACGTGCCGAGAATGCTCCCCACGGTCGAGAGCGCGTACAGGCGGCCCGCGACGCGGCCGGCCTCCGTGACGTCGGAGATCGCGAGGCGAACGGCGAACGGCGACACGGCGCCCATCAGCGTCACCGGCAGAACGAACAGCACGAGCACGCCCACGAACGAGCCGAGCACGATGCCGATCGACAGTGCGTTGAATCCGTGCAGCGCGACGCGAAGCAGCGGACGCGCGGCGAACGGCGTCGTTGCGAGCAGCAGCGCGGACGCGAGCAGGATCAGCGCCAGCACTCCGCGCTCCGGGCGCGCGTCGGCTACGCGTCCGCCCAGCCAGTAGCCGAGAGCGAGGAATGCGAGCATCAGCCCGATGACGTTCGCCCAGACGACGTTGGAGCTGCCGAAGTACGGCGCGACGAGACGTGACGCGCCCATCTCGGTCGCGAGCGACGCAGATCCTGCCAGAAAGACCGTCACGCCGAGGCCGCGGAGATTCGCCACGCTCGAGCCTCCTAGCGTCGCGAACAGGCGGCAGCGGGAGCTTCGCCGAGCGTCGCGGCATCGAGCCGCGACCATTCGGCACCGCTCGTCTCGAGAAACGCGTAGAGGCTGACGCCGAGCACGCCGCAGTCCCGGACAGCGCGCATGAAGCCTCCCAGCTCCTGCACCCCCATCCGGTTCGCGATCCCGCCGATCAGGTGCACGGGCACGTCGGGGCGGCCCGTGTCCGCGCGGACGGCGAGGACGACATCGCGGGCGTACGCGTACGCCGCCGCCGGAGTCTTCGCGTAGTAGGTGAAGTACGCCATCGGGACGAACGCGTCGAACGTCGCCGCGAGCGGCGCGAACGGGAAACGCGGCCAGTAGTGCGGATGCCTGCGCATGCCCACCGGCGACGGGACGATCGCGCCGAGCGGGTACGCCGGCGGCGCGGCCGCTCGAATCGCCCGGGCGAGCGTCATCAGCCTCGCATCTCTGAGCTTCACGTTCGAGACGACGGTCGCCTCGATGTCGAGCGCGAACGAGTCGAACGCCGCGCCGCGTGCAGAGCGGAAGCGAATGGCCGCAAGAGCACGGCGGCTGTCGACGGCAGGATCGGCGAACGAGGGGAGGTACCACGCGACGACCTTCAACCCGGCCGCATGCGCGTCGTCGAGAAAGCGCCCGACCGCCGCACGGTCGACGATGTCCACCGGCTGGCTGTAGTTCGACGTCTGCAGATACAGCGTCCGGATGCGATGCGCCTGGAGCGATGCAACGACGGCGTCCGGGTGGCGCCAGGCTTGCTTCGCGAAGATGTCGACCCACGAGCCGAGGCCGCCGTAGACCGCGGCGGCGTCCGGCGGGGCGGCTGCGGTCGCGGTGTGCGAGGACGGGCCGAGCGCGAGCGTGAGCGCGACCGCGACCGCGACCGCACCGGCTGGGCCGAGGCGAGGCATCTCGACATCTCAGCACAGGGAGCACGGCACCGGGTGTCAGGGAATCGCCTGTTCCTGCCGATACAGGGCAGGTGACCCGAGGCGTCGGACTCGTGCTCTTCCTCGTCTCGCTCGCCGTGATCGGCGGGCTGTTCGCCATGCAGAGCAAGAGCCAGGGCCCGGCCGCGGCCGCGGTCACGCAAGAGGAGTCGCAGGCGATCGCGGCGGCGGCGTCGACGAGCTTCGCGCAGGTGACCGAGGTGCTGCAGGCGGACTACGCGCAGTCGGGCACCTACGTCGGTGCGCAGCTGCCGCCCGGTTCCGGCGTCACGCTCGCGCAGGCGACCGCCACGAGCTACTGCCTCGAGACGAACCTCGCCGGGACGCTCGTGCACGAGAGCGGCCCCGGCGGCTCCCCTGCCGCCGGCGCCTGCTGAGCACCGCCGCCAGCTACGAGGAACTCTCCGTCGCGGCCGGGCTGCCGCCGCCGGTGGCGCGGATGCCGTTCGCGTCGAGGAGCCGCCGCAGCTGCTGCGCGTTCGTCGCCGCCTGCGAGATCCGGCCGAGCGGGTTGTTCGGATCGGCGGAGGTCGCGTTGTTGTTGAAGAACGCGTACGCCTGCTCGGCCTGTCCCGCGAGCTCCTTCAGCGTGCCCGTCCACTCCTCGAGCTCCTCGTCGGAGTAGAGGTAGTCGAAGCGCTCGGCAGCCGAGCCGCCGCGCTTGTTCCACGTGCCGAGATTTCGCCCGTGGAAGCGGACGTACGCCGTGCCCGACGTGACGGCCGGCACCGTCGGGACGAGGTTCTTCGCGGAGCCGGAACGCGGCGCGTCGACCGTTACGTACGCCGCGCCGATCCGCTCGAGGAAGGCGAGCGTCTCGGCACGGTGTTCGTCGTCGAGCCATGAGCGGTGACGAAACTCGACGAGCATCTCGTCGCGGCCGAGCTGCTCGCGCGCCCACTCGAGATACTCGAGCGAGCCGTCCTTGAAGACGACGTACGAGGGAAACTGGAAGAGGATGCCGCCGAGCTTGCCCTCGCGGCGCAGCGGCTCGAGCGCTTCGAGGAAACGCCGGAACACCTCGCCGCGAAGCTCGCGCGGCGGGCGGTCGACGCGACCGCGCTCGTCCACCGGCATCGCGTCGCGCAGGTCTTCGGGCAGGACCTCGAGCTTCACGGGGTGTCGCGTCATCAGGCCGAACGCCTTCACGTGCATCACGAAGCCCGGCGGCGTCCGCGTCGCCCAGCCCTCGACCATGGACTCGCCCGGCAGCCGGTAGTACGTCGAGTCGACCTCGACCGTGTCGAAGAACTGCGCGTACCAGGCGAGACGCTCTTTCGCCGGCAGCTTCGGCGGATAGAAGTGCTTCGACAGGGCGTCGTCGGCCCAGGAGCACGTCCCGATGCGAATGGGTGGGGTCAGGCCCTGCACCGTAGTGCACGATCGTGCGTGTCACCGTCCAGGGCGGCAGCGTCGCGCCGGCGCAGCCGGCCGGTAAGGAGGACGCGCGGCCGGGTCATCGCGAGACCGCCCTCGCGAGGACCGAGAGGTGCAGCGTCGCGCGTCCGATCGTGATCTCGGCGGCGGGCTGCACCGCTGCGATGTAGAGCGCGTCGCCGGGATCTTGCGCGAGCGAGGTCGAGCTCAGATAGACGACGAGCTTCCTTCCGGCCGGAATGCGCACGGCCTCGTCCATCAACTTGATCGTGGCGGTGCCGCTCGCTTTGTCGAGCTTGACGCCTCCGGCGCTGATCGGGCTCGAGCTGCCGCTGATCGCGAGCACGGCGACGAGGCGGTCCCAGCTGCGCGCACCGGAGTAGCGCACGGTCAGCGTGGTGTCGCCGAGCGTCTCGTGCGGTCCGCCCGTGATGCGGACGCTGCGGACGACCTTGCCCGTCGCGCCGTCCATCGTCGTCGAGCCGGGAAGCGCGACCGAGATGGTCTTCGTTGCCGGCGTGGACGAGTACGTCGTCGTCTTGCCGTCGTACGGATCGTGTCCGATCTCGACGACGGACGGCGGCAGCGTCGCCGGCGCGCCTTTGAGGTAGTGGTCGAACCACTTCACCGCTTCGCCCCAGTAGATCGCCGCATCGGGCGCGGTGGCGGGAGAGATCCCCGGCGCGTGGCCGAGGTCGCCGAGATAGAGCCGCTTCGGCCCCTTGAGCAGCCTGTAGGCCGCGAGCCCCTGGTCGACGTCGAAGAGAAAGTCGCGCCGGCCCTGGATCATGAGCGTCGGCGTCGTGATCGACGCGAGCTGCTTCAGGGGCGAGCGCGTCGACGCGAGCGCCGCCACGGTGCTCATGTTCGTGCTCGTCAGGAGCGAGCTCGACGCGGCGAGCAGCTCGGGACCCCAGCGGTTCTGCGGCACGAGCGAGGCGAGGAGCTGGACGAGCCCCGACTTCGAGAGGCCCTGCGGCGCGAGTGCGGTGGTGAGGTTCGTCCACGCGATCACCGGGACGATCGCCTTGAAGGGAACGCCCGCCACGGTGGCGTTCCAGACGGCGCCGCCGCCGAGCGAGATGCCGAGCGCGCCGATCTCGGTGTCGGAGATCTCGGGCCGGGCCGTGAGCCAGGCGAAGAGCTCCTTCGTGTCGAGCACGTCGCGCGGCCCGTCGAGCCCGAAGAGGCCGCCGGAGGCGCCGTGTCCGCGCGCGTCGCACGCGAGCGACGCATAGCCGGCCGGCGCGAGGATCTGCGTCGCGAGCGGCTCCATGTCCTGATGGGTTCCGCCGAGGCCGTGGAAGAGCATGACGGCCGGCCAGCCGCCTGTCGGCGGCGTCCCGTCGGGCTCGGTGAGCGAGCAGGCGAGCGCGGTTCCGTCGGAGGCCGTGATCGTCAGCTCGAGCGGGGTTGCAGCGAGTCCCGAGGCGCTCGAGGCGAGCGCTGCGAGAACGACTCCGATCAACGCGACGCGTCGACCCACGACGTGCCCCAGCCTAGCCCGGTTCTAGAATCGCCGCATGGACGAGCGGCCGGTGGGGGTGTTCGACTCGGGAGTGGGCGGGCTCACGGTGCTGCACGAGTGCCTCGTGACGATGCCGCACGAGGATTTCGTCTATCTCGGCGACCATGCCAGGCTCCCGTACGGCCCGCGGCCGCTCGCAGAGGTGCGGGCGTTCGCGCGGGAGATCGGCGCGTATCTCGAGGCGCAGCACGTGAAGCTGATCGTCGTCGCTTGCAACACGGCGACCTCGGCCGCGCTGCCGCATCTCCAGGAGGAGCTCACCGTTCCGGTCGTCGGTGTGCTCACGCCAGAGGCGCACGCCGCGGTGCAGGCGACGCGCAACCGGCGCGTCGGCCTGCTCGCGACGCAGGGCACCGTCGACTCCGGACGATACGGTGAGCTCGTGCGCGCACTCGACGCCGGCGTCTCGCTTCTCCCCGTCGCCTGTCCGCGACTCGTTCCGCTGATCGAGGGCGACGATCCGTACGGCGAGGAGACGGAGCTGGCGGTGCGAGAGTACGCCGAGCCGTTGACGACCGCCGGCGTCGACACGGTCATCCTCGGCTGCACCCATTACCCGCTCATCCGGCCCGTCTTCCAGCGCGTCTTCGGCCGCGGCGTGACGCTCGTCTTCTCCGCGGAGGAGACCGCACGCGAAGTGTCGGAGACGCTCGCGCGCAAGGGGATCGAAAACGACGGCGCGCGCCGCGGCGCGTACCGTTTCCTCTCCACCGGCGACCCGGAGGCGTTCCGCGAGATGGGCCGCCGCTTCCTGCAGCTGCCGCTCGGCGAGGTCGAGCACGTGACGCTCGCGCAGCTCGAGGCGGCTGCGGCGTGACCCGCAACGACGGTCGGCCCCCCGACCGCCTGCGCCCGATCACCTTCGAGGTCGACTACCTCGAGCAGCCGCACGGCTCCGTGCTCGTGAGCCAGGGCAAGACGAAGGTCCTCTGCACAGCGATGATCCAGGAAGAGGTACCGCGCTGGATGCGCAACCAGGGCCGGGGCTGGATGACCGCCGAGTACTCCCTCCTCCCGGCGTCGACCGGGGACCGCGTCGCGCGCGAGGCCGCGCGTGGCAAGCAGCAGGGGCGGACGGTCGAGATCCAGCGGCTCATCGGGCGCGCGCTCCGAGGCGTCGTCGACTTCCGCGCACTCGGCGAACGGACGATGTGGCTCGACTGCGACGTGTTGCAGGCCGACGGCGGCACGCGTTGTGCCGCGATCTCCGGCGCGTACGTCGCGGGAAGGCGCGCGCTCGACCGCTTCGGTCTCTCGAAGGCATTCGTCGACTCGGTCGCCGCCGTGTCGGTCGGCGTCGTGGACGGCGTCCCGCTGCTCGACCTCGACTACTCGGAGGACTCGAACGCCGACACCGACATGAACGTCGTGATGACGGGCGACGGCCGCCTCATCGAGGTGCAGGCGACGGCCGAGCGCGATCCGTTCACCCGCGACACGCTCGATGCGCTGCTCGAGCTCGCCGAGGCCGGGATCGCGGAGATCGGCGGGCTCCAGGAGGAGGCCATCTCCGTTGCACTCCCTTAGCCTCGCCGTCATCCCGTCGCTCTCCTGGCCGCACGTGCTGCTGCGTCTCTCCGTCGCGGCCGCGCTCGGCGGCGCGATCGGCATGGAGCGCGAGCTGCGCGAGCGGCAGGCGGGTCTGCGCACGCACCTCGTCGTCTGCGTCGGGTCGGCGCTCTTCACGCTCGTGTCCGCGTACGGCTTCCGCGACTTTCTCATCAGCAGCGGCTCGCTCGTGCGCGCCGACCCGACGCGGATCGCCGCGCAGATCGTGAGCGGCATCGGCTTCCTCGGAGCGGGCGCGATCATCCGCCAGGGCCTGTCGGTCCGCGGCCTGACCACTGCGGCGACCCTGTGGCTCGTCGCGGCGATCGGCATGGCGTCCGGCGCCGGCTACTACGACGCCGCCGTGATGGCCACGCTCGGCGCGCTGCTCACCCTCGGACCGTTGCGGATCTTCGCGTTCCGGTTCACCCGTCGCTTCCGCCCGGAGGTCGACCGGCTGCTCGTCGATGTGCCCGCCGGTGGGAGCCCGGCGCCGGTGATCGAGGCGATCGAGCTCGCCGGCGGCCGCGTCGTGTCGATGGACATCGCGCAGGAGGGCGACCGCCGCAGCATCGCGGTCGACGTCGAGCTCCGCGGCACGGTGGGGCCGACGGTCGTCGCGCTCGTTGCCGACATCGACGGCGTTCTCGAGGTGCGGTGGACGGAGTGACCGCGGTTCTCTGCTCGCGCAACGCGCACAAGGCGCGGGAGCTCGAGCGGCTGCTTCCCGGGTGGAGGATCGAGACGCTCGCCGCGGACGACTATCCGGAGGAGACGGCCGAGACGTACTCCGACAACGCCCTGCTCAAGGCCGCGTTCGGTTTCGAGCGTGTCGGCGGCTGGACGATCGGCGAGGACTCGGGGATCGAGGTCGATGCGCTCGACGGGCGTCCCGGGCTGCACTCGGCGCGTTATGCGCCGGAGGGCGCTCCCGCGATCGCGAAGCTCCTGGGCGAGCTCGACGGAGTCGAGAACCGCCGCGCCCGGTATGTGTCGGAGCTCGTCGCGATCGCTCCGGATCGCACCGTGTATCGCGGCACGGGTGTGCTCGAAGGGCGGATCGCCGCCGAGCCGCGAGGCAGCGAGGGCTTCGGCTACGACCCGGTCTTCATCCCCGACGGCGAGGAGCGGACGGTCGGCGAGCTCGGCGACGAGTGGAAGGCCGAGCACTCGCATCGCGCCCGCGCCGCTCGTGCGCTACGCGCGGCCCTCGACGGCGTCGCTTTCTTTGCGTGACGCGCGCCGCTCGGCGTACCACCAGTTCAGCTCCGCGCCGAAGACGATCATGTTCGCCATCACGTAGAGCCAGAGCAGGAGGATCGCAGGGCCGCCGAGGACGCGCAGCGTCACGTTCACGTCGGCGAGCCGGACGAAGATCGGCAGCACCTGAAACGACGCTTCGAGCACCACCGACGCGAAGATCGCGCCCGGGAGCGCGTCGTGCAGCGTCACCAGCGTGTTCGGGAGAAGCCGGTACACCGCGAGGAGGAACACGAACACGCCGAGCAGCGACACGGCGATCGACACGACGTACGCGACGATGCCGTTGCCGACGATCCCCGGTGCGTAGTGCGCCAGCACGGCGACGCCGAACGCCCCGACGACCAGGCTCGCAAAGAGCGTCACGATCGAGCCGACCATCACTGTCCCGGCGAGCGCCTTCCCTTTGAGGAACGGGCGGTTCGGCAGGCCGTAGACGAGGTTCAGCGCCGACTCGAGCGCGCTGAAGAGCGACAGCGACGACCAGAGCAGCGCGATGCCGCCGATGATCCCGAGCGTCGCGGCGTTGTCCTGCACGCGGTGAACGAGCGAGAGGATGCTTTCGAGCGAGCTGCCGGGAAACGCCTGGGCGAGCTCCCTCACGAGGAAGTCCGAGGCGTCGGCCCGGTGGGCGAGCCCGAGCAGCGACAGCGCGAGGAAGATGATCGGCACGAACGAGAGCAGGGCGAAGTACGCCACCATCGCTGCGAGATGGGTGCCGCGGTCGGCGAAGAACTTCGCCACGATCGATCGCTTCCGAAGTCGCACCTGCCGGAGTTTGCATCCTGTTAGCCTCATGGCGATGGATGCACAGCAGGCACTCGCCGACCTGACCGAGATCTCGTCGCAGATCGAAGCCGCCGTCCTCTTCGACGAGCAGGGCGGCGTCGTGGGCTCGACGCTCGCGAGCGAGGAGGCTGCGCAGGAGCTCGCGGCGGCCGCCGGCCGCCTCCTCGAGGACGCCGGCGCGTTCCGCCCGGCCGGCGGCGAGGTCGCCCAGCTCGAGGCGTCGACACAGGAGGGAAGCGTCTTCGTCGTGCGTGACGGCGCGCGCCGGATCGCGGCGACGACGGGCCCCGCGCCGACCGTGGGCCTCGTCTTCTACGACCTGAAGAGCTGCCTGCGCGGCACCGAGGAGCCGGCGACGCCGAAGCGGCGCCCGCGGAAGAAGGAGCCGGCAGATGGCGAAGCGTAAGTTCCTCGGCCTCGTCGGCTTCGGCACCGGCCTCTTCGCGGGCACGGTCCTCTACCGGCGCTCGACCGGACGCCGCCGCGATCGCGTCGACGTCTACTTCGACGACGGCTCCATGGTCTCACTCGTCGAAGGGGCCCCGGAGGCGGACGCGCTCCTGCCGGTCGCCCGCGACGTTCTCGCAGCCACACGCCGGTGAGCGAGGACGCGCTCGCATGCGCGCTCGTCGAGCACGCATACCTCGAAGGCGACTTCCTGCTCCGGTCGGGAAAGCGGTCGCGGTACTACCTCGACAAGTACCGCTTCGAGACGCGTCCCGAGTTGCTCCGCCCGCTCGGCGAGCGGATCGCGGCGGTGGTGCGCGAGCACGCGCCCGACGCGACCCGGCTCGCCGGCCCGGAGCTCGGCGCGGTCGCGCTCGCCGCGGCGGCGTCGCTCGAGTCCGGCCTCCCGTTTCTCATCGTGCGCAAGGCGGCAAAGGAGTACGGCACGGCGAACCGGCTCGAGGGCACCTTCGAGGAGGGGGAGTGCGTCTGCGTCGTGGAGGACGTCGTGACCTCAGGCGGTGCCCTGCTCGAGTCGGTCGAAGCGCTTCGTGGAGCGGGACTTGTCGTGCACACCGCGGTCTGTGTCGTCGACCGCGAGGAGGGCGGCGCGGACGCGCTCGCGCGCCACGCGGTGCGTTTGCGGCCGCTGTTTCGGGCAGGAGAGCTTCTGAAGAGCGCGAAAAGTCCCGCAAAACCGCATGGTTGAGCCGTTACTACGACCCTGGTAGGGTCAATTCGGCCCGTGGAACTGATCAACGACAGGAGGAGAGGCACGTGACCAAGCAGGAGTTCGTGGCGGAAGTGGCCCGGCGCAGTCAGCTGACGGCCCGCGACGCCGGCAAGGCGGTCGATGCTTTCCTGGACACGATCACCGACACGCTCAAAGGCGGCGGCGACGTGGCGTTCACCGGTTTCGGCAAGTTCTCCGCGCAGCAGCGGGCGGCTCGCACCGGGGTCAACCCCCGCAACCCGACGGAGAAGGTTCACATCCCGGCCGCTCGGGTTCCGAAGTTCTCCGCCGGTAGCGCCCTCAAGTCGGCAGTCAAGAACGGGTAAGGCAAGAGCACGCGGGCACGTCTCCTCCGAGGATCGTCGAGGGGCCGCGAGAGCGGCCCCTCGCGCGCTCCGTCCCGCCGAGGCGGCGGGTAGATTTCGGGGGATGGTGCAGGATCTCCAGGCCGGGCCCGTCGTGACCGTCACCAACTTCGCGGACAGGCTCGCCGAGGCGGTCGAGCGGAAGCGCAGTCAGCTCGTCGTCGGGCTCGACCCGGTCGTCGGCCGGCTTCCCGCCGAGTTTCACGGCGATCTCGATCCGGCCGCTGCGTACGCGCGTTTCTGCTGCGGGATCGTCGACGCCGTCGAGCCGTTCGCGGTGGCGCTCAAGCCGCAATCCGCCTTCTTCGAGGCGCTCGGCGCCGAGGGCGTCGCCGCGTTCGACGAGGTCTGCGCCTACGGCCGCGCCGCCGGGCTCATCGTGATCGCCGACGCGAAGCGCGGCGACATCGGCTCGACGGCGGAGGCCTATGCGGCGGCGTTCGTGGAGCCGCGCGGCGACGGCACGCCGCGTGCCGACGCGGTGACGGTCAACGCGTATCTCGGTCGCGACTCCCTCGAGCCGTTCATCGCCGCGTGCCGGCGCGACGGGGCCGGGCTCTTCTGTCTCGTCAAGACGTCGAATCCCGGGAGCGCCGACGTGCAGGACGTCGAGCTCGCCGACGGCACGCTCCTGTGGCAGCACGTGGCGGGCCTCGTGCGCGAGTGGGGCGAGGAGCTCGTCGGCGCCAGCGGCCTCTCGGCCGTCGGCGCCGTCGTCGGGGCGACGTTCCCGCAGGAGGTCGCCGAGGCGCGGCGGCTCCTTCCCCAGACGGTACTGCTCCTTCCCGGTGTCGGTGTCCAGGGCGGTGCCCCGGCAGACCTCGCGGCAGCGTTCACGAGCGGCCCGGCGAGCGCGCTCGTCTCCGCCTCGCGCTCGGTCATCTACGCATTCGCCGACTCTGCCGGCGACGACTGGCGCTCCGCTGCGCACGCCGAGGCGAAACGCCTCGCGCGCGAGGTCTGGGCCGTCTCCGGCTGGTAGAGCGATGGCGCGCACCCCACGCGCGCCGCTCGCGCGCTACACCGCTCCGGCCGCGTTCCTGCTCGGGGTCACGGTCGCGGTCGTGCTCATTCACTCGGCGCTCGGCGGAAAGGGCGGAGGCGCGCAGCAGACGACGACGATCGGGCCCGCGACGCACGCGTCGACGACGCGCGTGCCGCCCCGAGCGACGACGCTGACGTTCACGCAACCGGCGCTCACCACGAGCACAGCCGGCGGCACGTCCGTCGCGGGTGCGGAGTACACGACGGTGCGAAGCGGTGACACCTTCGGCTCGATCGCGACGCGAAACGGCACCACGGTCACGGCCCTCGAGACGCTCAACCCGGGTGTGAGCTCGAACAACCTGCAAGTCGGGCAGCAGCTTCGCGTGAAATAAGGCCCGCCGGGCCCCCGTCCGCGCTCGCGGCCCGGTCGGTCTTGCGGCCAGGTGTCGCCGGACGGCTACGGTGGTACACGACCGGGACGAACCACCGCCTCCTGGGGGGTCTTCTCATGATCGTCACCGTCACACTCAACGCTGCCGTCGACCGCACGCTCACCGTGCCGAACTTCCAGCTCGGCCACCGGCATCGCGCGAGCGCGAGCCTCACCTCGGCCGGCGGCAAGGGCGTCAACGTCGCCCGTGCGCTCAAGGCGCTCGAGGCGCCCGTGATCGCGACCGGGCTCGCGGGGGGACGGGCGGGCGACCGGATCATCGAAGAGCTCGCCGCCGAGGCGATCCTCAACGACTTCGTCCGCATCGGCGACGAGTCGCGCACGTCGATGGCGGTGGTCGACCCGACCGCCGGCAGCCTGACCGAGATCTACGAGTGGGGGCCCGCCGTGCGTCCCGAGGAGCTCGAGACGCTGCTCGACAAGCTGCGCTACCTCTCTCGCGTCGCTTCGTTCGTCGTCTTCTCCGGCTCGTTGCCGCGCGACGTCGAGGACGACTTCTACGCCGAAGCGATCCGCGACCTGAGCCGGCGTGGCGTGCAATGCGTGCTCGACTGCGAGGGCGAGCCGCTCCGCATCGGCGTCGAGGCGGAGCCCTTCGTCGTCTCTCCCAACCAGGGCGAGGCGGAGAGCCTCGTCGGGCAGGAGTTCTCCGACGACGAGGACTTCGTGATGGCGCTCGACGCGATCGCCGACCTCGGCGCGCGCAACGTGTTGATCACACAGGAGACGTCGTGCTTCGGCCTCTTCCACGAAGAGCGTCAGGTGCGGCGCTTCCGCGCATCGGTTGCGCGCATCGATCCGGTCGCCTCCGTCGGCGCAGGCGACGTGCTGCTCGCGGGCTTTCTCGCGGCGCGCTTCAACGGAAGATCGCTGGACGAGGCGCTGCGCATCGCGGTCGGCGCGGGCGCCGCTTCCGTGCTCGAGCTCGGTGCCGGCCGGTTCGATCCTCGCGAGGCGGCACGGCTCGCGTCGAGCGTCGAGCTCGAAGAGCTCAGCGCCGTCTCGGCGTAGCGTTCAGCCCGTGCTGCTGAGGGTCAGCGCGCGGATGCGCCCGCGACCGCCGACGTTCTCCGCCCAGGCGAGCCTCGTGCCCTCGAGTGAGAGCCCGACCGGCGTCGCCGACGCTCGGGTGAGCGTCTTCACGCGGTGGGTGGCCACGTCGGCTGCGCGAATCGAGCGGCCGACGTGGAACACGATCAACCGGTCGTTCGCCGTGAGCTCGTGGCTCGTCGACGACGGCACCTGGACAGAGCCGCGCAGTGCGCCCGTGGTCGTGTCGTACCACGCGAGCCGCATGCGGCGCTTCGTCCGTTCGAGGAGCGCGAGCACGTCGGGCGCGAGCGCGAGCGCGAGCGGAGTCCCCTGCGGCGCGACGCTCGCGAGCACGGTGCCGCTGTCGACGCTTCGGATCTGGACGGGCAGCGCCGCGGATGCCTCCGGCGCGCCGTTTCGTCCGACGGATGCCGTCGGGATGTAGGCGACCGACGTTCCGGCGACGGCGACGGCAACGGCCGCGGTCGTTCCCGGAACGAGTATCGGCTGCTTGCGCCCGACCACCCGGTAGACGCCGCCGCCGCGCGCGTTGATCTTCATCGCGCACGTCCCCTGCGAGAGACACGCGAGCTCGTCGACGTAGGTGACCGCGGTCACGGCGTAGACGAGGGACGTGCCCTCGGGGCTCGAGTCGCCGGCGATGCCGCCGAGCCAGAGGCCGGCCCCGTGTGACGTGTGGGCGACCTCCAGGAAGCGACGCTCGCGCGTCGCCGTCCGGCTCGCGACGCCGGCGCCGAGCACGTAGTCGAAGGGAAGCGGGGAGAGCTTGTCGCGGAGCGTCCAGAGAACGCTCGTGCCCGCGAGTGCGAGGCGCACGGGCGGCACGACCTCCCATTGGCACGTGACGTTGAGCGCCGCGGGAGTCTCGTCCGGCAGCGTTCCCGCCGCACCGGTGACGAGCGAGAAGATCTGGATCCTGTTGCAGTGCTTGACGCTCGGCGCGAACCACGCGAGCAGGGGGCCGTCCTGGGCGAAGGCGGCGATCGTGCCGCTCGGGCTCGAGTAGAGCGTCTGCGGCTGCCTCTCCGCGGCGGCGGGCCGGCGGGACGAAGCAGCCCCCTGGGGTTGGAGAAGCGCGGCCACGAGAGCGACCGTGGCGAGCAGCAGGCCCATCGAACGGCACCGTATCCGCCTCCTGTTAGGAGCATGTATAGGCCCGCGCGGGCGGAGAGGCCGTCCGCGTCGGGTGGTACCATCGTCTTCCCTTGAGCGTCGATTTCCGTCCAGACGAGCTGCAGCGGCTGCTCGACCTGGACCGGAAGTTCGCGAAGGAGGGATTGACGTTCGACGACGTGCTGCTCGTGCCGGCCGAGTCGCGCGTCCTGCCGAACGACGTCTCGACGCGGACGCGCCTGACCCGCTCGGTCGAGCTCAGCATCCCCGTCGTGTCGGCGGCGATGGACACGGTGACGGAGGCCCGGCTCGCGATCGCGCTCGCCCGCGAGGGCGGCCTGGGGATCGTCCACCGCAACCTGTCGATCGAGGAGCAGGCCGCGGAGGTCGACAAGGTGAAGCGCTCCGAGTCGGGAATGATCGTCGAGCCCGTCACGCTCCCGCCCGGCGCGCTCGTGCGCGACGCGCTCGAGCTGATGGCGCGCTACAAGGTCTCCGGCGTGCCGATCACCGACGAGAGCGGCATCCTCGTCGGCATCCTCACGAACCGCGATCTCAGGTTCGAGACCGATGTCGACCAGCCGGTGTCCGCGCTCATGACGTCGCGCAACCTCGTCACTGCGCCGGTCGGGACGACGCTCGAGGAGGCCGAGGAGATCCTCCACCGCAACAAGATCGAGAAGCTTCCGGTCGTCGACGCAGACGGACGGCTCTGCGGGCTCATCACCGTCAAGGACATCCAGAAGAGGATCGAGTATCCGCAGGCGACGAAGGACGATCGCGGCCGGCTTCGGGTCGGTGCCGCCGTCGGCGTCGGCTCCGAGGCGGTCGAGCGTGCACAGGCGCTCGTCGCGGCCGGCGTCGACGTGCTCGTCGTCGACACGGCGCACGGCCACTCCACCGGCGTGCTCGAGATGGTGCGCAAGATCAAGAACGGCGTCACCGTCGACGTGATCGCGGGAAACGTGGCGACCGGTGAGGCGACGCGCGCGCTGATCGACGCGGGCGCGGACGCGGTGAAGTGCGGCATCGGGCCAGGCTCGATCTGCACCACCCGCGTCGTCGCCGGCGTCGGCGTGCCGCAGGTCACGGCGATCTACGACTGTGCGGAGGTCGCGGCCGCCGAAGGCGTCCCGCTGATCGGCGACGGCGGCATGACGACGTCGGGCGACATCGCGAAGGCTGTCGCCGCGGGCGCGGACACCGTGATGCTCGGCTCGTTGCTCGCGGGCACCGAAGAGGCTCCGGGCGAGGTGATCCTCGTCCAGGGCGAGCGCTTCAAGGAATACCGGGGCATGGGCTCGCTCGGGGCGATGCGCGGCCGCTCGTTCTCGAAGGACCGCTACTTCCAGGGCGACGTCGAGGACGTCGACAAGCTCGTCCCCGAGGGGATCGAGGGCCGGATCGCGTACAAGGGCCCGCTACGCCCGATCGTGTACCAGCTGATCGGCGGCCTGCGGCAGGCGATGGGCTACTGCGGCGCCGCGACGATCGAGGAGATGAAGGCCGCGCGCTTCGTGCGCATCACGGGCGCCGGGCTGCGCGAATCGCATCCGCACGACGTGACGATCACGAAAGAGGCGCCGAACTATCGCCGCTGAGCCGTCCCGGATCGTCCAGTTCCCCGGCCCTGAGGACCGGCCGGTGCTCGTCATCGATCTCGGCGGCCAGTACTCGCAGCTGATCGCGCGCCGCGTGCGCGAATGCCGCGTCTACTCCGAGCTCGTCGGGCACACGATCTCGCCCGAGGCTGTGCGGGCGCGCAATCCGTTCGCCCTGATCCTCAGCGGCGGCCCGGCATCGGTGTACGCGGACGACGCGCCGCACATCGATCCCCGCATCTACGAGCTCGGGATCCCGACGCTCGGCATCTGCTACGGCATGCAGTTGATGGCGCTCGAGCTCGGCGGGCGCGTCGACCGCACGGGCATCTCGGAGTTCGGCAAGACCGAGCTGCACGCCGAGCAGTCGCGCCTGCTCAAGGACACGCCGAGCGAGCAGACGGTCTGGATGTCGCATCGCGACTCGGTCGTCGCTCCGCCCGACGGCGCGCGCGTCGTCGCGGGGTCGCCGTCGACGCCGATCGGCGCCTTCGAGGCGGAGGAGCGCAAGCTGTACGGCGTGCAGTTCCATCCCGAGGTCGTGCACACGCCGCACGGCGTGCAGGTGCTGAAGAACTTCCTCTACGACATCGCCGACGCGCCGCCCGCCTGGACGCCGGCGGCGGTGATCGAAGAGCAGGTCGAGCGCGTTCGCGCGCAGGTCGGCTCGGAGCGCATCCTCTGCGCGCTCTCCGGCGGTGTGGACTCGGCGGTCGCCGCGCTCCTCGTGCACAAGGCGGTCGGGGACCAGCTCACGTGCGTCTTCGTCGACCACGGGATGATGCGCAAGGACGAGGCGGAGCAGGTCGTCGAGACCTTCGGTGAGCACTACCACGTGCCGCTCGTGCACGTGCAGGCTCAGGATCGCTTCCTCGACCTGCTCGCCGGCGTCGAGGACCCCGAGCAGAAGCGCAAGATCATCGGCCGCGAGTTCATCCGCGTGTTCGAAGAGGAAGCGCGCAAGCTCGGCGACGTGCGCTGGCTCGTGCAGGGGACGCTGTACAGCGACGTGATCGAGTCCGGCGGCACCGACGGCGTCGCCGCGACGATCAAGTCGCACCACAACGTCGGCGGCCTCCCGGACGACATGAAGATGAAGCTCGTCGAACCGCTGCGCCTGCTCTTCAAGGACGAGGTGCGCCGCGTCGGCGAGGAGCTCGGGATGGCGGAGCGGATGGTGTGGCGGCAGCCGTTCCCCGGGCCCGGGCTCGCGATCCGCATCATCGGCGACGTCACGCGCGAGCGGCTCGAGATCCTGCGCGATGCCGACGCGATCCTCCAGGAGGAAGTCCGCCGCGCGGGCCTCTACCGCGAGCTGTGGCAGTCGTTCGCCGTCCTGCCTGCGATCCGCTCGGTCGGCGTGCAGGGCGACGAGCGGACGTACGGGTATCCGATCGTGATCCGCGCGGTGACGAGCGACGACGCGATGACGGCCGACTGGGCGCGCCTGCCGTACGACCTGATCGAGACGATCTCGGGTCGCATCGTGAACGAGATCCCCGGCGTCAACCGCGTGGTGCTCGACGTGACGTCGAAGCCGCCGGCGACGATCGAGTGGGAGTAGACGACCGCGGCGCCGCGCCGCTCCAGCTCGACCACGTGGTGATCGCGTACCGGTAGGTAGTTCGACGCAGCGTCGATCCGCGGCCGGCCCGATGCGCCGGCCGCCGGTCTGGTGCATGTGTCGTGGCATTAGTCACAAAGGAGGGCCACATGCGCTTCGCGCTCATCCTGGCAGTGACGGCCGGTGCGGTCGTCGTCGCCGCGCCCGCGGCCGGGGCCGCCGGCGAGCGAACGGCAACTGTTTCGCGCGTCGCCGCGACCCAGAACGTCGTCATGACGATTCGCCCGGCGCCGCGTTCGTCGCTCCTGCAGGTGCACTGGTGGGACGTGGCGCAGCGGCTCGTCCCGGATGAGCGTGTGAGCGGCGGGAACTTCGCGGTGAAGCCCGGCGTCCCGGTTCGGGTCGTCGTCTGGAACTACACGCGGCACCTGCACAGCTTCGCCTCGGCGGAGCTCCGCGTGAACGCCGCGATTCTCCCGGGCGACGCGGCGCATCCGTCCAAGTCGGTGTTCACGTTCATCGCTCGGAG
The DNA here is from genome assembly GCA_035532715.1 of Gaiellaceae bacterium. Taxonomy (GTDB): domain Bacteria; phylum Actinomycetota; class Thermoleophilia; order Gaiellales; family Gaiellaceae; genus Palsa-739. The sequence continues at coordinate 31,092 of DATKQO010000305.1, forward strand.
CTACGGGCGAATCAGCTGGCACTGCGCCGTACCCTGCGGCGGCTTCATGGGCGGCAACGTCTACGCGATCATCGAATAGCGGGGAGCGTGCCCGCGTCGCGCGTGGGCACGCGCTCCTCTACCGTTGGCACGTGGACTTCGTCGAGCGGCTCGCGCATACACGCATCGGTGCGACGTACAACCAGTACTCCCGCTCGGAGCTGCGTTGCGCGCGGCTGCGCGACTACCTCGATGCTCGCGCCGGCACGGCGCTCGCTCTGGTCGGCGAGGCGGCGGGCTATCGCGGCGCCCGGGTCAGCGGCGTCGCGTTCACGTCCGAGCGCCAGCTCAGCGGCACGGGTCCCGCCGAGGCGAGCGCGACGATCGTCCATCGCGTGCTCGCCGAGCTCGGAATCGAGGACGACGTCGTGCTCTGGAACGTCGTGCCGACGCATCCTGGGACGGCGACGTCGAACCGGCGTCCCACGCGAGTCGAGGTCGATGCGGCGCGGCCGTTTCTCGCCGAGCTGACGCGCGGGCGCAGCGTCGTCGCGGTCGGCCGGCTCGCCGCGTCCGTGCTCGACGCGCCGTACGTACGCCACCCGGCGCACGGCGGTGCGGCCGCGTTTGCGGCAGGGCTGCGGCATGCGCTCGGCCGGTGAGCGCGCGGCCCGCTGCAGAGCCGATCAGGCGGAACGGGGTGCTTCTCGCCCACGGACGGCGATCCATCCGCCGGAAACGCGCCGAACGTACGGCCGGATGTACTGGGTCCCGCCGCTTTTCGCTACAATCCCGCCCCGGCGGACGCATGGTCCGCCGATTTCCTGTCTATGAAGACATATTCAGCCAAGCCTGGAGAGATCGCGCGCGACTGGTACGTCGTGGACGCCGAGGGGAAGACCCTGGGGCGGCTGGCGACCCAGATCGCCGACACGCTGCGCGGGAAGCGGAAGCCGCAGTACACGCCGCATGTGGACACGGGCGACTTCGTCGTCGTCGTGAACGCCGAGAAGATCCAGGTGACGGGCAACAAGCTCGACCAGAAGATCTACTACCGCCACTCCGGCTATCCGGGCGGGCTCAAGAGCCGCACGCTACGCGAGCAGCTCGACCGCCGCCCGACCGAGGTCATCCGCACGGCCGTGAAGGGGATGCTCCCCAAGAACCGCCTCGCGCGCCAGCAGCTGACGAAGCTCAAGGTCTACGCCGGGTCCGAGCATCCGCACGGCCCGCAGAACCCACAACCTTTGAACCTGGAGCAGTGACGTGAGTCAGATCGCTCAGTACCGCGGCACCGGCAAGCGCAAGACCTCGGTCGCGCGCGTCATCCTCCGGCCCGGCGACGGCGCCACGTGGGTGAACGGACGAACGATCGAGGAGTACTTCCCGCGCTCGGTGTGGCAGACCATCGCGACTTCGCCGTTCAAGACCGCCGGTGTCGAGGGCCAGTACGACCTGCGCGTGCGCGTGCACGGCGGCGGGCTCACCGGACAGGCCGGCGCTGTGCGCCACGGGATCGCCCGGGCGCTCGTCGAGGCGAATCCGGAGTTGCGTGTGCCGCTCAAGCGCGAGGGATATCTCACGCGCGACGCACGCCAGGTCGAGCGCAAGAAGGCCGGCCTGCACAAGGCGCGCAAGGCGCCGCAGTTCTCGAAGCGCTAGCTCGTTCCAGCCGTCGTACCGACAGGGGGTGCCGCGTGCAGTCGTCGCCGATCCATGACGTCGCGACCGACACGCGGCGGCGCGCGCTAGTGTCCCGCTCCGTGGCCAGGCAGTACTTCGGCACCGACGGCGTGAGAGGCATCGTCGGCGAGTTCGTGACGGTCGAGCTCGTGGAGCGGCTCGGCAAGGCGTCGGCCCTCTGGTCGGGCGGCGGCCGCGTGTTCGTCGGTCGCGACACGCGCTCCTCCGGCGAAGAGCTCGAGGAGGCGTTCGCCCGCGGTGTCGTCTCCGCCGGTGGCGCCGCAGTGCTCGCGGGTGTCGTCCCGACGCCCGCCGTGGCGTTGCTCAGGCTCGATCTCGGTGTCGTCATCTCGGCGTCGCACAATCCGCCCGAGTACAACGGCGTGAAGTTCTTCGACCGCAACGGCCGGAAGCTCACGGATGCGGCGGAAGAGGAGATCGAGGCGTTGCTCGACGCACCCGTGCGCGGCGGCGGCGAGATCGACCGCGTCGACATCGCGGCCGAGAGCTATCTCGATCACGTGGTCGAGCGCTTCGGCACCGATCTCGGTGGCTTGCGCATCGCGGTCGACTGTGCGAACGGCGCGTATGCCGGTCTCGCACCTCGCGCGTTCGAGCGGCTCGGCGCGGAGATCGAGACGATCGGCGACGCACCGAACGGCGAGAACATCAACGTCGGTTGCGGCGCAACGGACCTCGGCGCTCTGCAACGGCTCGTGCGAGAGCGCAACTTCGACATGGGTGTCGCGTTCGACGGCGACGGCGACAGGATGCTCGCGGTGGACGAGCACGGCGAGATCGTCGACGGCGACCAGATCATCGCGGTGCTTGCGCTTCATCTCGGCGTCGACCTCGTCGCTGTCACGACGATGGCGAATCTCGGGTTCCATCGGCTGATGGAGGAGCGCGGCATCCGCGTCGTGACGACTGATGTCGGAGACCGGTACGTGCTCGAAGCGCTCTACCGCGAGGGTGGGATCCTCGGCGGCGAGCAGTCAGGTCACGTCATCTGCCTTCGCGATCACGTCACCGGGGACGGGCTTGCGTCCGCGCTGCTTCTCTGTGCCGCCGCGCGCGGGCGGACGCTGTCGGAGGCGGTGGCCGTGATGGAGCGCCTGCCCCAGGCGAAGCGCAACGTGCCACGCGCGGGCCGCGGGCCGCTGCCGCAGTCTCTGCTCGACGCACTGGCGCAGGTGAACGCCGGCCTCGACGGAGACGGGCGCGTGCTCGTGCGTCCGTCGGGCACAGAGCCCGTCGTTCGGGTGCTCGCCGAGGCGCAGAGCGAGCCTGAGGCGGAGGCCCTCTGTGCTAGGATCGCGTCGTTCGTGAGGCAAGAGCTCGGCTGACCGGACCGCGACGATGCGGCGCGGTCACGTAGCCGGGCTCATCGCGTTTCCGGGCTGGTTTTTCGCGGGTCCCGAGGGAAGAAGGGCGCAAATGTGCGGGATCATCGGATATGTCGGAGCGAGAGAGGCGAAGCCGCTCCTGCTCCAGGGATTGCGCCGGCTCGAATATCGCGGCTACGACTCGGCTGGGATCGCGCTGGGCGAGGCCGACCGTCTCGACTACGTGCGCTCGGTCGGGAATCTGCAGAACCTCGTCGCAGCTGCGGACTCGAACGGATCCGTTGCACGTCACGGTGTCGGGCACACGCGCTGGGCGACGCACGGCGGCGTCACGGAGGCGAATGCGCACCCGCTGACCGGTTGTGACGCGACGAAGGTCGCGATCGTCCTCAACGGGATCGTCGAGAACTACCGCGAGCTCAAGGCCCAGCTTCTCGAAGAAGGGCACACGTTCACGTCCGAGACCGACGCCGAAGTGGTGGTGCACCTGCTCGAGCGCGAATACGACGGTGATCTCACGCAGGCCGTCAGCCGCGTGTATCCGCTGCTCGAAGGCCACTTCACGATCGTCGCGATCCATCACGATCATCCCGACCTGCTCGTCGGCGTCCGCTGCGAGACGCCACTCGTCGTCGGACTCGGCGACGGCGAGAACTTCCTCGCGTCGAACGTCGCCGCGTTTCTCAGCGAGACTCGCCGCGCAGTGTTTCCCGACGACGCGGAAGTCGTCGAGATCACCCCGGGCGGTGTCCGCTTTTTCCGCGACGGCGTCGAAGTCGACCACCCCGAGGTGAAGGAGCTCGACTGGGACGACGAGGAGGCGGAGAAGGGCGGCTACGAGACGTTCATGCTCAAGGAGATCTACGAGCAGCCGGAGGCGGTACGCGAGACGATCGGCGATCGCGTCCGCGGCCATCAGCTGATGCTCGAGGCGCTCGGCCTGACGGAGCTGGAGGTGCGCAATCTGCGGCGCATCGTCATCGTCGCTGCGGGTACGTCGTACCACGCCGGCGTCGTCGGCCGCTACATCATCGAGGAGTGGGCGCGTGTCCCGGTCGAGCCCGATATCGCGAGCGAATGGATCTACCGCAATCCTGTGCTGTCGAAGGACACGCTCGTCATCGGGGTCTCGCAGTCGGGCGAGTCGCGCGACACCATCAATGCCGTGAAGCTTGCGCGCGAGCGAGGCGCGCGCACGCTCGCGATCACCAACATGATGGGCACGCAGATCACGCGCGAAGTCGACGCGACGCTGTATACGCGCTGCGGCATCGAGATCGGCGTCGCCGCGTCGAAGACGTTCACCGCGCAGGTCGCGCTGCTCAGCCTGCTCGCGCTGCGTCTTGCCGAGATCAGGCGGACGCTGCCGCAGGAGGAGATCGACTTCATCCTCGACAGGCTGCACGAGCTGCCCGACAAGATGGCGCAGTTCCTCGACGGCGACCACCCGATCGACTCGATCGCGCAGCGGTTCTACGACAAGCAGTTCTTCCTCTACCTCGGGCGGCACATCGGACTTCCGGTCGCGCTCGAGGGCGCGTTGAAGCTCAAGGAGATCTCGTACATCCCGACCGACGCGTACTCCGCCGGCGAGATGAAGCACGGCCCGATCGCGATGCTCGACGAGGGCACCCCTGTCGTTGTCGTCGCGACGAACATCCACGTCTACGAGAAGATCGTCTCGAACATCCAGGAGACGCGCGCGCGCGGTGCGCACGTGATCGCGATCGCGACCGACGGCAACGAGGACATCCAGCACCACGCGGACGACGTGATCTTCGTCCCGCGCACGCCCGCGTTCCTGCAGGCGGCGCTCGCGGTCGTGCCGCTCCAGCTCCTCGCCTACCGGATCGCCCGGCTGCGCGGGCTGAACGTCGACCAGCCGCGCAACCTCGCAAAGACCGTCACCGTCGAGTAGAGCCTCCCCCTGGTGGCGCCGGCGCGAACCCGCGCGGCGCGACCCTTCCAACGCCTCGTAGGGCCACCGTCCGGTGGCAGGCACGAGACATGGCCGCGCGGGTCACCCGGGTCGCGTGTTCCCGACGTGAGGGGCCCGAACGGACGTGTTTCCTTCTCCCACGCCTGGTGACAGTCACGAGACGTGGCCGTTCGAGCGCACGCCCGCCGCAGAACGCCGCGGCGTTCAGTCGCCGGGCGGGCGGCGCAGCTTCTTCGTCTCACCGCGCCGCTTCTTCTCGTCGAGCCGGCGCCGGCGCGCGGCCGCTGTCGGCTTCGTCGGCGTCCGGTGCCGGGGCACCCGCAGCGCCTCGCGCAACGCGCCGACGACCCGTTCGACCGCCAGCTCCTTGTTTCGGAGCTGGCTCCGCTCGTCCTGGGCGACCGCCCGCAGCACCGGCCCCGCCTTCGCGATCACCCGGCGCTTCTGGGAGTCGGAGAGCGCCGCCGACGCCGCCACGTCGAAGATCGCCTCGACCCGGGTCTCGGACTTCTGCGCGTGCTGGCCGCCCGGCCCGCTCGAGCGCGACGTCCGGAGCCGGATCTCGCCGGGCGGCACGACGACCGTGCGCGTGACGCGAATAGACTCGGAAGCGTCCATGGCGGCGATTCTCCTCGACGTCGACGGGGTCCTGCACGTCTCCGGCGAACCGATACCCGGCGCTTGCGAAGCGGTGGGGCGTTTGCGCGAGAACGGGCACCGGCTCCGCTTCGTCACGAACACGACCACGCGCTCCCGCGCCCAGCTCGTCGCGGAGCTCGCCGGGCTCGGCCTGGACGTCGCCGACGACGAGATCCAGACCGTAGCGGCAGCGGCCGTCGAGGCGCTGAAGGGCAAGCGCGTGCTCGCCCTGACGATGCACGCGATCGTCGGCGATCTCGAGGGGATCGAGCTCGTCGGCGACAACGCGGACGCCGTCCTGCTCGGCGGTGCGGACGAGACGCCGGAGACGAACCTCGTCTTCTCGTACATGAATCTTGCGCGCGCGTTCGCGGAACTCGAGCTCGGCGCGGAGCTCTACTGCCTGCACCGCAACCGGTGGTGGCAGACGAAGCACGGCCCGCAGTTCGACGCAGGTGCGTATGTCGCCGGCCTCGAGTACGCGGCCGGCGTCGAGGCGGTCGTGCTCGGAAAGCCCAGCCCGTCGTACTTCGCCTCCGCCTGCAAGGCGCTCGACGCGGACCCGCACATGGCGTGGATGGTGGGCGACGATCTCGAGAGCGATGTCGCCGGCGCGCAGGGCGTGGGAATGAAGACGGTGCTCGTCCGCACCGGAAAGTTCCGCCCCGACGCGGTCGAGCGTGCGCGCACTCAGCCCGACGGCATCATTTCGTCGATCGGGAACCTCCCCGAGTGGATCGAGGAGCACCTGTGATCCGCGTCGGCACCGATCTGATCGAGATCACGCGGATCCGCCGGTCGCTCGAGCGCTACGCGACGTTCCGCGACCGTTGCTTCACGGAGGCGGAGCAGGCGTACTGCGACTCGCGCCCGAACCCCGCGGAGAGCTATGCCGGCCGCTTCGCCGGCAAGGAGGCGGTCGGCAAGGCGCTCGGGTTCGGCGTGGCCCGCGCCTTCGCCTGGAAGGACATCGAGATCGTCGGGAGGCCGAAGCCGTCCGTCCGCCTCTCCGGCCGCGTGGCGGCCTGGGCGGAGCGGGTCGGCGCAGGGCCGGTCGATCTGTCGATGACGCACTCGCGGGAGCTCGCGCAGGCGGTTGCCGTCGTCAGCGATGGCTGAGCTCGAGAGCCTCTACACCGCCGCCGAGATGCGTGCCGCAGAGGCGCGTCACCCGGGCTATCCGGGCACCGCGCCCGAGTTGATGGAGCGCGCCGGCTCGCAGGCCGCGCAGATCGCGCTGCAGAGCTTCCCGGGCGCGCAGCGGTGGACGGTGGTCTGCGGCGGCGGCTCGAACGGCGGTGACGGGCGGATCGCCGCCGGCCTGCTCGAGGCGGCGGGGAAGGACGTTCGCATCGTCGACGCGACGGCGGGGGAGCGCGAGCTCGGCGATCCGGACGTGATCGTGGACGCCCTGTTCGGCACCGGCTTCGCGGGCGAGCCCCGCGCCGACGCGTCCGCGCTGATCGAGCGCGTCAACGCCTCCCCGGCCCGTGTTCTCGCGATCGATCTGCCTTCCGGCGTCGACGCATCGAGCGGCGAGGTCGCGGGCGTCGCGGTGAAGGCCGACGAGACGGTCACCTTCCACGGGCCGAAGGTCGGTCTCGTCGTCGCGCCCGGGCGTTTCCACAGCGGGATCGTCCATATCGTCGACATCGGCCTCGATTCGCTCGAGACCGAGCACAGGCTCGTCTCTGCCGACGTGCTGCGGTCGGTTCGTCGGCGGCACGAGGGCGACAACAAGTACACGGCGGGCCACGTGCTCGTCGTCGGCGGATCCCGCGGGCTCACCGGTGCGCCGTCGCTCAGCGCGCTCGCCGCCATGCGCGCGGATGCCGGCTACGTCACCGTCGCCGTGCCCGAGTCGACGCTGCCGGTCTTCGAGCAGCGGCTGCTCGAGGCGGTGAAGCGGCCGCTGCCCGACGAGGGAGGTCTCGTCGCGCGCGGCGCGGCCGACCACGTGCTCGACCTCGCGCGCAGGGCCTCCGCTGTCGCCCTCGGTCCCGGCCTCGGCCGGGGAGCAGGCCCGCACGAGCTCGTCCGCCGCGTGCTCGCCGAGGTCGCCCTCCCGATGGTGGTCGACGCGGATGCGCTCTTCGAGCTCGAGCCGGGCGACTGGCCGGCACCGCGCGTTCTGACCCCGCACGAGGGCGAGCTTGCGCGCCTGCTGGATCGCGAGGCGAAGGACGTCGCCGCCCACCGCG
>DATKQO010000306.1:0-3221 GCA_035532715.1 Gaiellaceae bacterium
TTCGCGGGCGTCGCGGTCAACTGGCCGAGGAACGAATAGCGGGCCAACGCCGGACCGTTGCCGTTGCCGGCGAGCGCGGCGCCGGTTGCGACGAGCGCCACTACCGCCGGGACGAGAAAGATCTTGGTGCGCATCGGATGAACCTCCGTGGAGAGAGCGACTGGGTGGACGGACGATCGTCCGGTGCGGTCAGGCCACGGTACGGCGCGCGTAAAACCGGAGTAATCTCGTGCTGTGGCCGGTTTGCCGGCTACACCACTAGGTGAGAGTGTACTCGGGGCCCGAGCCGCCCTCGGGCGGCGTCAGGCGACCGCCCTTCGCCGTGATCGCCCCGCACTGCACGCAGTTCGACGGCGCGAGCTGCACGGTCACCATGCCGTCGCCGTCGTCCGCGCCGATCTCGTACACCTGCGCAGGGCACAGGTGCACCCACATGTCGGCGACGTCCTTCGGCACGTTTCGCTCGATGCGAATGTGGTTCGGCTGGTCGTCTCTCGTCTTGTTCCCGGAGAGGAACACCGACGACAGCTTGTCGAACGTGAGCTTCCCGTCGGGCGCCGGATAGCGCGAGGCACGGTTGCTGCGCAGCAGCGGTTGCTCAGCGTCGGGCTCTGCGTGCATCTTCCCGACGTCGATCCTCCCCTTCGAGACGGTCATCGCGCTCGCGAGCGCGCCGCCGACGAAGAAGCCGCGGCCGAACACCTGACGCATGTCGCGGACTTCCTCGAGCTCCCGCCAGATGAAGCTGCCACGGATCGCGTCGTCGTACGACGAGAGCGCGGTCGCGGGCGTCGCGCCGCGCTGCAACGACGCGAACGCCGCCTCCGCTGCGAGAAGGCCCGATTCCACCGCGTAGTGCACGCCATTGAGCCGCGGGATGTTGACCATGCCGACGCCGTCGCCGCACATGAGCACGCCGGGGGCATGCAATCGTGTCGGCAGAGAGTTGAAGCCGCCGCTCGGGATCGTCTTCGCTCCCCACGCAACCCGCTCGCCGCCGTCGAGCAGCGCACGAATCTTCGGGTGCGTCTTCAGCTCCTGCAGGAGATCGTGCGCGGAGAGCTCGGCGTCGCGGTAGTCGAGCCCGACGACCATGCCGATAGTGAGCATGTCGTCGCCCATCGGATAGATGAACGAACCGCCGAACTCGCGGTACTTCTTCGCGGTGCGCAGCGGCCACCCCATCGTATGGATCACGTTGCGCAGCGGCTTCGCGACCTTCCAGACTTCTTTCACTCCGAGCTCCCACACCTGCGGCTCGGGCCCCTGCAACCCGAAGTGGTCGATCGCGACTCCGGTGAGATGCCCCTGCGTCCCCTCGGCGAGCACGGTCACCTTGGCGACGAGATCCGCGCCGGGCTCGTAGTTGCCGAGCGGCTCGCCGTCCCGTCCGGCGCCCTTGTCGCCCGTGCGCACTCCGACGACGCGGCCGTGCGAGACCAGGAGCTTCTCGGCCGCGGTCTCGGGGAGGATCATCGCGCCACCCTCTTCCGCCCGCTCGCCGAGCCAGCGGCCGAGGCGTGCGAGCGAGAAGACGACGTTGCCGTGGTTGCGCATCGTCGGCGGCGGCGGAATACGCATTGCAGCGCGGCGTGTGAGCACGTAGACGGCCTCACCGTGCACCGGGCCGTAGCCGGGCAGGTCTTCGATCCGGTAGCGGTCGCCGAAGAGCCGGCGCAGTGAGCGCGGGTTGACGACGGCGCCCGAGAGCAGGTGCGAGCCAGGCTGCTTGCCCTTCTCGACAAGGGCGACCGGGACGTCGCCGAGCCGTTCTGCGACGTCGGGGTGGTGTTCGAGCAGCTGCCCGAGGCGGATCGCGCAGGCGAGCCCGGCGGGGCCGGCGCCGACGACGAGCACGCCCACCTCGATGCGTTCGTCGGCCGGGTCGGTCGGCTCTCCGACGTACGCGCGCGCGTCGAACGGCGGCGGGTAGTCGGAGGCGCGGCTCACGACGTGCGCTGGTTCAGGAGCTCGGTCAGCTTCGGGACGATCTCGTGCAGGTCGCCGACGACGCCGAGGTCGCTGAACTCGAAGATCGGCGCGTTCGCGTCCTTGTTGATCGCGACGATCACGTTCGAGCTCTGCATCCCTACCTTGTGCTGGATCGCGCCGGAGATGCCGAGCGCGACGTAGAGCTTCGGCGACACGGTCTTGCCCGTCTGCCCGATCTGGGCGGCGTACGGGTACCAGCCGGCGTCGACGACCGCGCGCGTCGCGCCGACCGCACCGCCGAGCGCGCGGGCGAGCTCCTCTGCGAGCGTGAACTTGTCCGGGCTGCCGAGGCCCCGTCCACCGGCCACGATCACGTCGGCGTCCTCGATCGAAGGGCCGCTCGAGTCCTCGAACTGCTGGTCGACGACCTTTGCGACGCGCGAGTGCTCCTCGAGCTCGACCGCGACCTCTTCGACCTGCGGCGCGCCTCCGCCGGCCGGCGTCGCGTCGAACGAGCCGGCACGGAAGAGGGCGAGTCGAGTCTCCGAGCGCCAGCCGACGTCGACCAGCACCGAGTCCTGCAGCGCGGGCCGCTTGCCGACGAGCGTTCCGTCCTGCGGGACGAGGTCGACGAGGTCCCAGTTCAGTCCCGCGTCGAGCCGCGCGGCAAGGCCGGCGGCAACGTCTGCGGCGAGCACCGAGTTCGCAAAGAGCACCGTGTCGTAGCCGCCGTCGCGCACGACCTTCGCGAGCACGTCGACCCGCGCCTGCGGCAGCGGCGGATCGAACACGGCGGCGTCGGCGACGTGGACCTTCGCCGCGCCGTACGAGCCCGCCTTTGCGGCAAGAGCCGTGACGCCTGCGCCGACGAGGACGGCCGCGACATCGCCGCCGAGTGCGGCCGCCTTCGAGAGCACGCCGAGCGAGCCTTTCTGCAGCTCGTCGCCGTGGTGCTCGAGGAAGACCAGGGTCGCCACTACACGAGCCTCTTCTCGACGAGGAAGTCGACGATTGCCTGCGCTGCGTTGCCGTCGTCCTCGATCTTGCGCGCGTCGCCGCGCGCAGGCGGCGAGCCGAGCGCGAGCACCTCCGTCTTCGAGCCCACCTCCCCCGCCTCGACGGCGTCGAGCCCGAGGTCGGCGAGCGTGACGGTGTCGGACGGCTTCTTCTTCGCGCCCATGATCCCCTTCAGCGACGGGTAGCGCGGCTCGTTGATCGCGTCGCTCACGGCGACCACCGCCGGCAGCGCCGCCTCGATCACGTCGTACCCGAACTCCGTCTGCCGCTTC
>DATKQO010000307.1:0-6199 GCA_035532715.1 Gaiellaceae bacterium
TGACGCCGACCGTGTTCTGCGCCGTCAGTGCGACGAGCACCGACATGCCGTACGCGCCCGCCGCGGCGAAGGCCTTCAGGTCGGCCTGGATCCCCGCTCCGCCACCGGAGTCGGAGGTCGCGATCGTGAGTGCGCGTGGGACGGACATGGCTCCCTTCGCCGGTACTAGCCGGATCAGGTTCGACGGGTGTGATCTCAGCCGCACGAGCGGCACCCCGGTGTCGTCAGGCTAACACCCCACAATTGGGCGAGTGCGGAAGCTCGCGGCCATCGCGACCGTCGCCGCCGGCTGCGCGGCGCTCTCCGGGATCCAGCAGACGGTGGCCCTCGCGCTCCAACGGACACCGGGCGGCGTCACGACGCTGATCACGATGGGCGTGGCGCTGCTCGGCGTCTGGGCGGTCGCCGTCCTCCGCGACGAGTGAGCTGCCGCCGGCGCTGGCTTCGAGCCTGATCGTGCTCGTGCTCGTGGGGCAAGATGGAATGGAATGGAGCCGCACCTCGCCCTGACTGGCCGCCCCGGGTGGGAGGGGCTGCTCGACGGCGAGGAGCTCGCCTACCTCACCACGGAGCCGTCGCGCCAGGCGCGGACCGCGCCGCTGCCGGAAGGTCTCGACCCCCGGCTCCGCGCGGCGCTCGCGCGGCAGGGGATCGTGGAGCTCTACGCGCATCAGGCGGACGCGTGGAAGGCGACCGCCGCCGGCGGCCACGTGATCGTCACAACCGGCACCGCGTCCGGAAAGACGCTCGCGTTCAACCTCCCGGTGCTCGACGCGCTCGCGACCGATCCGAAGAACCGCGCGCTGTATCTGTATCCGACGAAGGCGCTCGCACAGGACCAGGCGCGTGCGCTCGGGGAGCTGGCCGTCCCCCGTGTGCGCGCAGCGATCTACGACGGCGACACGCCGCAGGAGAGCCGGCGGCAGATCCGCAAGTGGGCGAACCTCATCCTCACGAACCCCGACATGCTCCACGTCGGCGTGCTGCCACGCCACGACCTGTGGGCCGACGTGCTGCACAACCTCCGGTTCGTCGTCGTCGACGAAGCCCACGTGTATCGCGGCGTTTTCGGGTCGCAGGTCGCAAACGTCCTGCGCAGGCTCCGGCGCCTCGCACGCATCTACGGCGCCGAACCGCAGTTCGTGCTCGCATCCGCGACGATCGCGAATCCCGGCGAGCTTGCGTACTCGCTGCTCGGCGTCGAGGCGACCGTGGTCGGAGACGACGCGGCTCCGCGCGCGGAGCGAACGGTCGCGCTGTGGAACCCGCCGCTCCTCGACGCAGAGCTCGGCCTCCGGGCAAGCGCGCTCGGCGAAGCGTCACGCCTGCTCGCGGCGCTCGTGCAGCACGACCTGCGGACGATCTGCTTCGCGAAGAGCCGCAAGGCGGCGGAGCTCGTGCACCGCATGGCGGCCGAGCGCGTCGACGCCAAGACCGCGAAGCGGCTCGCGCCGTACCGCGCGGGCTACACGCCGCAGCAGCGTCGCGACATCGAACGCCGCCTCGTCGAGGGCGAGCTGCTCGGGGTCTCTGCGACCGACGCGCTCGAGCTCGGCATCGACATCGGCCTGCTCGACTGCGCCATCTCGGTGGGCTTCCCCGGCACCGTCGCGAGCCTCCGCCAGCAGTGGGGTCGCGCCGGCCGCCGTGGGCACGGCCTCGCCGTCATGGTCGCGTCGGAGGACGCGCTCGACCAGTACTTCATGCGCGAGCCGGAGACGCTGCTCGGTCGCCGCGTCGAGGCGGCGATCCTCGACCACGCCAACCCGCGCGTGCTCGACGGCCATGTCGCCGCCGCGGCGTTCGAAGCGCCGATCGACGAGGCCGACCGCGCGACGCTCGGCGACGAGGCGCTCGAGCGGGCGCCGCACGTACCGGACCTCCGGCACACGGCCCGCGGCTGGGTCTGGGCGGGTAAGGACTACCCTGCCGGCCGGACCCAGCTCCGCTCCGCGACCGCGGACTCCTTCACGGTGATCGACGCGAGCACGGGCTCGGTGCTCGGAATCGTCGAGCGCGAGCGCGCCTATTCGACGGTTCACGAGGGGGCGGTCTATCTCCACATGGGCGAGCAGTGGCTCGTGCGCGAGCTCGACCCGCTCGCGCGGCACGCGATCGTGGAGCCGTTCGCCGGCGACTGGTACACGCAGGCGAAGAAGGAGACCTCGACGGACATCGAGGAGCCCCTGCGCGTCGAGCGCCGGCTCGGGCTCACGCTCAGCTTCGGCCGCGTGTCCGTCACCGAGCAGGTCGTCGCGTACCAGCGCAAGTCGGTGCGGGACCAGGCGACCCTCGACACGGTGCAGCTCGACCTGCCGGCGACCACGTTCGACACGGAGGCGGTCTGGTACAGCCCGACGGCCCGGCAGCTCGAAGGGCTCGAGCAGATGCCGACGCTGCTCTCGTCCCTCCACGCGGCGGAGCACTCGATGATCGCGCTCTTACCGCTCTGGGCGATGTGCGACCGCTGGGACATCGGCGGGCTCTCGACGAACGTCCACCCCGACACGGGCGCGCCGACGGTCTTCGTCTACGACGGGCACCCCGGCGGTGTCGGGATCGCAGAGCGGGGCTTCGACCAGTTCGAGGGGTGGGTCGCCGACACCGTCCGGATGCTCGAAGGGTGCCCGTGCGAGCACGGGTGCCCGTCGTGCGTCCAGAGCCCGAAGTGCGGCAATCTCAACGAGTGGCTGGACAAGGCAGGCGCGCTGCGCCTGCTCGGCCGGATGTCGAGGCACTCCGAAGACCTCTAGCGCAACGCCGTCAGCGCCCGGTCGAGCCGCTGCTTCGCAGCGAGCACGCCGGCGAACAGGTCGCCGTGCGCGCGCACGCGTTCGAGCACGACGTTCATCGTGAACGTGGACGGGTCGAGGCTCTCGTTCACCTCGTCCCAGCGAAGCGGCGTCGAGACCGGCGCGCCGGGCCGCGGTCGCACCGAGTAGACGGAGGCGATCGTCTTCCCCTCGCCGTTCTGGTTCGAGTCGATGAGCACGCCGCGGCGCTTCGCCTTCGTCCACTCCGTCGTCGCGAGCCCACGGTGCGTGCGCGCGATGGCGTTGGCGACGATCTCGGAGAACTCGCGCGTGTCGTCGTACGTGTAGCGCCGCTCGATGGGAACGAGGACGTGCATGCCGTCGGCGCTCGACGTCTTGGGGAACGACGCGAGCCCGAGCGCGTCGAGCGCCTCCTTCACGACCAGAGCGACCTGCACCGTCTCCTTGAAGCCGACGTCGAGCGACGGGTCGAGGTCGAAGAGGACGAAGTCGGGGCGGTCGGGTCTGTCGACGCGCGAGTACCACGTGTTCAGGTCGATGCAGCCCATGTTCACCATCCAGAGGAGTGCGTCCTCGTCGTTCACGATCGGCGCCCTGATCCACCTCTTGCGCGAAGGCGATTCGCGCGTCGAGACGTGCGTGCGGAACGTCGGAATCCACTCGGGCATGTGCTTGGGGGCGTCCTTCTGGAAGAAGGCCTTGCCGAATGCGCCGTCGGGATAGCGGCGCATCGTGAACGGTCGTCCGCGAAGGTGCGGCAACAACACCGGTGCGACCGCGCGGTAGTACTCGAGCAGGTCGCCCTTCGTGATGCCCTCGTCGGGGAAGAAGACCTTGTCGAGGCTCGAGAGCTTCACGCGGCCGAGCGCGTCGATCGGGTCCTCGCGCCGCACCGTGACGGCGGGCTTGTCGTCGCGCAGCCCGTCGAACGTCGGCGCACGCAGATGGCCGTCGTGCGTCCATTCCGCGAACTCGACCTCGCACACGAGCCTCGGTTCGACCCAGACGACGTCTCCCTTCCGCACTTTCGCCATCTTCGGCTCGGCGGGAAACGGGGTCGTCTCACGGCGCAGCGGCTCGAGCTTCGCACGCAGTTCCGCGATGTCGCGCTCGGTGAAGCCGGTGCCGCAGTTGCCGACCCAGTACGGCTCCCCGTCGCGGTACGCGCCGAGCACGAGCGCCCCGAAGCTGGGGGCTCGGCCCCCCTGTCCCTTTGTCCAGCCGCAGATCACGAACTCCTGCCGGTGATGCGTCTTGATCTTCAACCAGTGCCTGGCGCGCTTCCCCTCGCTGTACGGCGAGCCGGCGCGCTTCGCCATCACGCCCTCGAGCCCCTGCTCGCGCGCCGCCTCGAAGAGCGCCTCGCCGTCCGCGAACGCGCCCGAAAGCCGCACCGTCGTCGTGCGCGGGTCGAGCAGCCGCTCGAGACGCTCCCGCCGCTCGCTCAGGGGCAGGTCGAGCACGGACTCGCCGTCGATCTCGAGCAGGTCGAACACCTCGTAGACGACCGGCGCCCCCGGCTTGCCCTGCTGCATCGCCGAGAAGCTCGGGCGCCCGTGCTCGTCGAGCGCGCACACCTCGCCGTCGACGACGCACTGCGGGCTCCGCACCGCCTTCGCGAGCGCCTTCGCGACATCCGGGAAGCGCCCGGTCAGATCGTTCCCGTTCCGCGAGACGAGCCTCGCCTCCCCGGCACGCACGTACCCGAGGGCGCGGTAGCCGTCCCACTTGACCTCGTAGAGCCAGTCGTCGCCTTTCGGGAGCTCGCGGGCGAGCGAGGCGAGCATCGGCTGGTAGTCGTTCCGGAGCGTGCGGGCCGCGGCCGGGTCGTCGCGCGTGCGGATCAGCAGCCAGTTCTTCGGATCGCCGTCGAGGGCCGCCGGCACGAGCGTCCACGTGCCCTCGAGCCGGGCGCCGTGCAGGCGGACGGTGAGACCGCCGTCGCTTCCGGCCTCGACGAGCTCGTAGGTGCCGCGGTCCCAGATCTCGACCGTGCCGGCGCCGTAGTTGCCTGCCGGGATCTCCCCTTCGAAGGTCGCGTATTCGAGCGGATGATCCTCGACGTGGACGGCGAGCGCGCGCTGCCCGGGCTCGAGCGGGACGCCCTTCGGGACGGCCCACGACGCGAGCGCACCGTCGCGTTCGAGCCGGAAGTCGTAGTGGAGGCGGCGCGCGTCGTGGCGCTGGACGACGAAGATCGGGGCCTGCCCGCGCGGCCGCGAAGCGGTGAACGGCTCCGGCGTCCGCCTCGGGTCGCGCTTGCGCTCGTAGTCGCGCAGCTTCTCCGCCACGGCTCTAGCTTGCCTTGCCGGGCGGCCCCGTGGATTCCGGTGCGAACGCTATTGCCGGCCTCGAGTCGTACGCGTCCAGTTTGCAAGCGGGGTCAACAACCGGGGATAAGCCTGTGGACGCTGTGGACAGGTCCGCCGCCGACCGACCCTGAATCTGTCGAAATCTTCGTAAAGCTTAGGCGAAGACGCCGAGCGAGCGGAACTTCGCGCGGCGGCGGCGCCGCAGCTCGTCCCCCGGGACGTCGACGAGATCGTCGAGCGCGTCCCGCACCGCCTCGCCGAGCATCCGGGCCGCCGCGTCCGGATCGGTGTGAGCGCCGCCCTCGGGCTCGGCGACGATCCCGTCGATCACGCCGAGCTCGAGGCAGTGCGCCGCGTCGGGCTTGAACGCCGCCGCCGCCTTCTTCGCCTCGCCCGCGTCCCGCCAGAGGATCATCGCGCACCCCTCGGGAGAGATCACCGAGTAGATCGCGTGCTCCTGCATGAGCACCCGGTCGGCGAGGGCGATCGCGATCGCGCCGCCCGAGCCGCCCTCGCCGATCACGCAGGCGACGGTCGGCACCGTGAGCTTCGCCATCGCCGCCTGGGAGGCCGCGATCGCGCCGCCCTGCCCGTGCTGCTCGGCCGCGACGCCGGGGTACGCGCCGGGCGTGTCGACGAGCGAGAGCACCGGGAAGCCGTGCAGGTCGGCGAGCTCCATGACGCGGATCGCCTTGCGGTAGCCCTCCGGGTTCGGCATGCCGAACTGGCGCCGCGCACGCTCCTGGATGTCGCGGCCCTTCTGCTGCCCGATGAGCGCAACGGTGCGGCCGTCGAGCTTGCCGAGACCGGCGACCATCGCACCGTCGTCGGCCCGGCCGCGGTCTCCGTGCAGCTCGAACCAGTCGTCGAGGATCCGCTCGACGTAGTCGAGCGTGTACGGCCGGTCGACGTGTCGCGCCAGCTCGACGGAGCGCCAGATATCCTCGTCGGTCGGCTGCTGCCCGATCCGGTCGAGCTGCCGCTGGAGGCGGTCGAGCTCGCCGGAGAGCTTCGCACCGCCGAGGAGCGGCATGTTGCGCAGGCGGCCGAGCCGCTCGCGGAGCCGGAGCTCGTGCTCACTCGGGGGCATCGAACAGCCTCAGGAGTCGAGAG
>DATKQO010000308.1:0-2931 GCA_035532715.1 Gaiellaceae bacterium
GCGTGCTCGTCGACCGCTTCCTCGAGAGTGCGGTGGAGATCGACGTCGACGCCCTCTGCGACGGTCACGACGCATACATTGCGGCGGTCATGCAGCACGTCGAGGAGGCGGGCGTTCACTCCGGCGACTCCGCGTGCGTGCTCCCCGCGCCCGGCCTGACGCCGGCGCAGACGGAGGAGATCCAGCGGACCGTCCGGCTGCTCGGTCGCTCGCTCGGTGTCGTCGGGCTGCTCAACGTCCAGCTCGCGATCACGCCCGACGGCGTGCTCTACGTGCTCGAGGCGAACCCGCGGGCGTCGCGGACCGTGCCGTTCGTGAGCAAGGCCACCGGTATCCCGCTCGTCGCGTCAGCCTGCCGGCTCTCGGCGGGCGCGCGCATCTCCGATCTCGGCCTCCAGAAGGAGCGGCCGCCGAGGCAATGGAGCGTCAAGGCGGCCGTGCTGCCGTTCGCGCGCTTCCCGGGCAGCGATCCGGTGCTCGGGCCCGAGATGCGCGCGACCGGCGAGGTGATGGCGAGCGCGGCCGACCTCCCGACGGCGCTCGCGAAGGCCGAGCGCGCCGCCGGACGGGCGCTCCCCTCCTCGGGCTCCGTGTTCCTGTCGATCCGGCCGGCGGAGCAGCGTTCGGCGGTGCCGATCGCGGCGACGCTGCTCGGGCTCGGCTTCCGGCTCTTCGCGACCGAGGGCACCGCCGGCACGCTCGCGGCCGCCGGGCTCGAGGTCGAGGCGCTGACGAAGCTGAGCGAGGCGGTCGGCGACGAGCTGACGGTCATCGACCTGATCCGTCGCGGCCGCTGCGACCTCGTGATCAACACGCCGGAGGGCCGGAATGCGCGCTCGGACGGCTATGCGATTCGCGAGGCTGCGCTCTCCCGCCGCGTGCCCTGCATCACGACGATGGCGGGCGCGGCCGCCGCGGTGCACGCGATCGCGAACGCGCGGGCCGAGCAGGCCGTCTCGCTCCAGGAGCGGATCGATGCCGAGACGCGAACGGCGTAGCGTCGTCGCCGCCGAGCCGGTCGGCCCCTACACGCTCCTGCGGCTCGAGCGCGGTGGGCTCGAGCCGGGCACGCCGGGCCAGTTCTTCATGCTCGAGGCGCCGGGGCGGCTCCTGCCACGGGCGCTCTCGCTCTGCCTCGCCCCCGCGGGCGAGCTCGCATTCCTCATCGACCCGATCGGCCCCGGCACGGACGCGCTCTGCGCGCTCGAGCGCGGCGACGCGATCCACGTCTTCGGACCGCTCGGCAACGGCTACCGGCTCGACGTCGAGCGTCCGCTGCTCGTCGGAGGCGGGATCGGCATGGCGCCGCTTCCCTACCTCGCGGAGTCGCTGCGCTTCCCGCCGGTCGTCCTCGGATTCCGCAGCGAGCGTCACGCGCAGGCGGCGGCTCTTCTTCCCGGCGCGGAGGTCGCGATCGATCCGACCTTCGTCACCGAGCTGATCCCCGAGGGCCACGACGTGCTCGCGTGCGGCCCCGAGCCGATGCTGCGTGCGCTCGCGGAGCGCTTCCCAGGCGCGCAGCTCGCCTGGGAAGCGCCGATGGCCTGCGGGTACGGCGCCTGCTACGGCTGCGCGGTCGAGATCGACGGCGAGCTGAAGCGTCTCTGTCTCGAGGGTCCGGTTCTGGTGGCCGATGCTGCTTAACGCGTCCGGATGCCTCGACGCCCTGGTCGCACCGGACGTGGCGCGGCAGCTCGACGGCTTCGTCACGAAGACGATCACGCCGCTCCCGCGGGAGGGAAACGCGCCGCCGCGGATCGCGGAGACCGCGCACGGGATGCTGAATGCGCTCGGGCTCGCCAACCCCGGCCGGGACAGGTTCCTCGCCGAGACGCTGCCCGCTCTGCGTGAGCTCGGCGTCCCGCTCTGGATCTCGGTCGGCGGCTTCTGCGCCCAGGACTACGCCGACACCTGCGCCGCACTCGAGGACGTGCACGCGATCGAGCTCAACCTCTCCTGCCCGAACGTCGACGAGGCGGCCGACTCGGCGGCGGAGATCGTCGCCGCCTGCCGCGCGGCGACGCCGCTGCCGCTCTACGCGAAGCTCTCGGCGGCGCACCCCGACGTCGCCGCGCTCGCGCGCGCGGTCGCCGCGGCGGGAGCGGACGGCCTCTCGCTGATCAACACGCTGCGCGGCCTGGCGCTCGATCCGCACACCCTGGCGCCGGTCCTCGCGCGGGGCTCCGGCGGACTGTCCGGCCCGTTGCTCAAGCCGGTCGCGCTCGCCGCCGTCCACGCGTGCTACGCCGCGACCGCTCTCCCGATCGTCGGCATGGGCGGGGTGATGAACGGGCAGGACGCGCTCGAGCTGATCGCCTGCGGTGCTCGCGAGGTCGCGCTCGGCACAGTGCTCTTCAGCGATCCCGATGCGCCGGCGCGCATTCGCGAGGAGCTCGCGCGCGCGGCAGAGGCCGTCGGTGTTGTCCAACCTGGCGACGCTCACGCCTTCGCGCATCGCGCCGGAAAAGCCCTGGAGATAGGGCCAAAAGTCGCAGCTTGATCGCAGGCGGCACGTTGTTATGATCGAGCGCTCTAATGTCGCCCACAAAAACGCAGGCACACGCTCCGGTTCGTTCGCTGGACCAACGCATGGACGCATTGAGGCGTGCGAACGACGTCAGGGTCCGCCGCGCGAAGTTGAAGAAGGACCTGAAGGACGGCTGCGTCCGCATCGAGACGATTCTCGGGAGCCCGCCGGAGTACGTGTCCACGGCGAAGGTGATCGACATCTTGATGGCGGTCCCGAAGTTCGGCCGGGTGAAGGCCGCGCGTTTCCTGAACACGTGCCGGATCAGCCAGTCGAAGACCGTCGGGGGCCTCTCCGATCGCCAGCGCGCAGAGCTGATTGACCTCTTCAACCGCTAAGCAGCTGCCTGTCCTCGTCATCACCGGTCAGTCGGGCGCCGGCAAGGGCACGCTGATCAAGCGCCT
>DATKQO010000309.1:0-10462 GCA_035532715.1 Gaiellaceae bacterium
GGAGAAATTTGTTCCATTAAACAGAACGGTGTCTTGACGAACGGGAAGGTGTGCTCGTACGCTGCCTTGACAGGTACGCGGCACGCCGCGACGCTTGCGGACGATTCGGCATACGAGAGGAGACGACGTGACGAGCGTCAAGTTGGAGGCTCGGGAGGTCAAGCAGTTCATCGCCGGGGAGTGGACGGAAGCCTCCGGAGGGGGCACGTTCGAGGATCGCGACCCCTTCACCGGCGACCTCGTCGCCCTCGTGCCGGCCGGATCGCGGGAGGACGCGGCGCGCGCCGTCGAGGCCGCCGCCGCCGCCTTCCCGGAGTGGTCGCGGAGCCTGCCCGCGCAGCGCCAGGCCATCTTCCTCAAGGCCGCCGACATCCTCGAGTCGCGCCGCGACGAGATCGTGGGCCTGCTCGCCCGCGAGACCGGCGCGAGCTACGGGTTCGGCATGTTCCAGATGAGCTTCGTGCCCGGGCTGCTGCGCCAGGCCGCCGCCGCGGCGTACTCGCCGCTCGGCCAGATCATCCCCTCGGACCATCCGGGAACGCTCGCCATGGGCATCCGCAGGCCGGTCGGCGTCGTCGGCGCGATCGCGCCGTGGAACGCCGCGCTGATCCTGTCGGCACGCTCCATCGCGGCGCCGCTCGCGCTCGGCAACACCGTCGTGCTGAAGCCGTCGGAGCTGTCGCCGATCTCGGGCGGCCTCATCTGGGGCGAGATCTTCGCCGAAGCGGGCCTGCCGGCCGGCGTGCTGAACATCGTCACGCACGCTCCCGGCGAGGCGGCGCCGATCGGGGACGAGCTCGTCGAGAACCCTGCCGTACGCCGGATCAACTTCACCGGGTCGACCGCGACCGGCCGCCGGCTCGCCGAGGCCGCGGGACGCCACCTGAAGCGCGTGCTCCTCGAGCTCGGCGGCTTCAACCCGATGCTCGTGCTCGCCGATGCGGATCTGGACTTCGCCGTCAACGCGTCGGCGTTCGGCGCCTTCCTGCACCAGGGACAGATCTGCATGTCGGCGCGGCGCATCATCGTCGAGCGGCCGATCGCCGAGGAGTTCACGGCGCGACTCGCGGCCAAGACGCAGACGCTCAAGACGGGCGACCCGAACGAGCACGACACGGTCATCGGGCCGCTCATCAACGAGGCCGCGCTGCAGATGGTGACCGAGCGCGTCAAGGACGCCGTCGCCAAGGGCGCGAAGGTGCTCGCGGGCGGCGAGGCCGACGGTCCGTGCTTCCAGGCGACGCTCATCACCGACGTGCCGGCCGACTCGGACTTCGCGAAGCACGAGACGTTCGGGCCGGTGCTCGCGATCGAGGTCGTCGACAGCGCCGAGGAGGGGATCGCGCGCGCGAACGCGACGAGCTACGGGCTGAGCGCCGCCATCTTCACGGCGGACACCGACCGCGGCTTCGCGCTCGCACAGCGAATCGAATCGGGCATCGTGCACGTCAACGAGCAATCCGTCGGCGACGAGCCGCAGATGCCGTTCGGCGGCGTCAAGGACTCGGGCTGGGGACGATTCGGAGGGCAGGCGGTGGTCGACGAGTTCACCGAGCTCCGCTGGATCACCGTGCAGGGCGGCGCGGGCCACCCCTTCCCGTTCTGAGCCGATGGCCGACACCGTCACCCTCGCCGAAGCCGTGCGCGAGCTCGTGCACGACGGAGACACCGTCGCGCTCGAGGGCTTCACCCATCTGATCCCCAATGCCGCCGGTCACGAGCTCATCCGGCAGGGCTTCCGCGACCTGACGCTCGTGCGGATGACGCCCGACGTCGTCTACGACCAGATGATCGGGATGGGTGCGGCACGAAAGCTCGTCTTCAGCTGGGGCGGCAACCCGGGAGTCGGCTCACTGCACCGTCTGCGGGACGCGGTCGAGCACGGCTGGCCGGTCCCGCTCGAGCTGGAGGAGCACTCGCACGCGGGGATGGCTGCGGCGTATGCGGCCGGCGCGTCCAACCTGCCCTTCGGCGTGCTGCGGGGGTACTCGGGCACGGATCTCGTCGCGCGGACGCGCGTCGCCACAATCGCGTGCCCGTTCACCGGCGAGGAGCTCTCGGCGGTGCCCGCGCTGCGGCCCGATGTCGGCATCATCCACGCACAGCAGGCGGACAGGAAGGGCAACGTGCAGCTGTGGGGGATCACGGGCGTGCAGAAGGAGACCGTCCTCGCATCCGCCCGCTCGATCGTCACCGTCGAGGAGATCGTCGACGAGCTCGAGCCGCGCGCAGGTGCAGTCGTGCTCCCCACCTGGGTGATCGACGCGGTGGCCGAGGCGCCGGGAGGCGCGCGGCCGTCGTACGCGCACGGGTACTACGACCGCGACAACGAGTTCTACACCGCGTGGGACGCGATCAGCAGAGACCGCGACACCTTCACGGCCTGGATGCAGGAGCACGTGCTCGAGGCTGTCGCCGCGTGACGGCCACATCGAGCGAGATCGCGACGTACACCTCCGACGAGATGATGGCCGTCGAAGCCGCGCGACGGCTCGCCGACGGGAACGTCTGCTTCGTCGGAATCGGGCTCCCGAGCGTCGCCGCCAACCTTGCACGACGGACGCACGCGCCGAACTGCGTGCTCGTGTACGAGAGCGGAACGATCGGCGCAAAGCCGACGAAGCTTCCGCTCTCGATCGGAGACGGCGAGCTTGCCGAGACGGCCGATGCGGTCGTCTCCGTGCCGGAGATGTTCGCGTACTGGCTCCAGGCGGGCCGGATCGACGTCGGCTTCCTCGGGGCGGCGCAGATCGACCGGCACGGCAATCTCAACAGCACCGTGATCGGCGACTACGCGGCGCCGAAGGTCCGGCTGCCCGGCGGCGGCGGCGCACCCGAGATCGCGACCTCCGTCACCGACGTGTTCGTGATGCTCCGCCAGACAACCCGCGCGTTCGTCGAGCGGCTCGACTTCAAGACGAGCCTCGGCGACCGCGTGCGCGTCGTCGTCACCGATCTCGGAACCCTGGAGCCGCGCGACGGCGAGCTCACGCTCGTGCGTGTCCATCCGGGAGTCGCGGTCGACGACGTCCGCGCCGCCACCGGCTGGAGCCTCGCGGTCGCGGACGACGTAGGTGTCACCGAACCGCCCACCGAGTTCGAACTGGAGACGCTTCGGGCTCTCGAGACGAAAGGACGCGAGTGAGCGAGATCGTCCTCCCCGACGACCCGTCGTTCGGCCCGGAGGTCCAGGTCGACTACCCGGGCTACCGGTCGACGCGCTTGCGCGCGCCGAAGCGGCCGCTCGTGACGCTGCCCGAGGAAGCGCATTCGCTCGACGGCCCGGTGTTCGGCGAGGACGCACTCGACGAGCACGACTCCGACCTCACGCTGCAACACGAGGGCGAGCCGCTCGGCGAGCGGATCATCGTGAGCGGCCGCGTGCTCGACGAGGACGGCAGGCCGATCCCCGGCGCGCTCGTCGAGGTCTGGCAGGCGAATGCGGGGGGCCGGTACAAGCACGAGGTCGACCAGCACCCCGCCCCGCTCGACCCGAACTTCTCCGGAGCGGGCCGCGTCCTCACCAACGCCGACGGCAACTACCGCTTCGTCACGATCAAGCCGGGCTCGTACCCGTGGGGCAACCACGAGAACGCGTGGCGTCCGGCCCACATCCACTTCTCGCTCTTCGGCCGCGCGTTCACGCAGCGACTGGTGACCCAGATGTACTTCCCGGGCGATCCGCTGTTCGAGTTCGACCCGATCTTCCACGCCGTCCGCGACCCGAAGGCCCGCGAGCTGCTCGTCTCGCAGTTCGACCTCGCAACGACGACGCCGCAATGGGCGCTCGCGTACCGCTGGGACATCGTGCTCGGCCGCGGCGGATCCGGCACGACGCCGTTCGAGGAGCAGTCGTCATGAAAACGCCTTCGCAGACCGTCGGCCCGTACTACGCGATCGGGTTGTCTCGCCGAAACGAGCACGAGCTGGTGGCTCCGGACGATCCCGCGGGGATCGTGCTGCACGGCGCGCTGCTCGACGGCGACGGCGTCCCGATCGTCGACGGGATGGTCGAGATCTGGCAGCCGGTCGAGCGCCTCTGGGGACGGTCGGGCACGCATCCCGACGGAACGTTCGCGTTCACGATCTCGAAGCCGGCAGCGCCGGCGGGCCAGGCGCCGCACCTCGACGTCTACGTCTTCGCGCGTGGGCTGTTGAAGCACCAGCGAACACGGATGTACTTCCCCGACGAGCCGGCGGCGAACGCGACCGACCCGGTTCTCGCAGGCCTCGACGAGGGTGATCGTGCGCGCCTCGTTGCCGAGCAGGATGATGGAGGCCTGCGCTTCGACATCCACATGCAGGGCGGGCACGAGACGGTCTTCTTCGCCACGTGAGCCCGTTCGCCGCGATCTTCGTCCCCGACGACCTCGCGGGCGCACTGTCCGACGGCGCGTGGCTCGAGGCGATGCTCGATGCGGAGCGTGCGCTCGTCGCCGCAGAGGCTTCCGCCGGCCTCGTGCCGGCGGAAGCCGCGGCCGCGCTCGCCGGGGTGTTGCGCGCCGAGCTCTATGACGCAGACGCGCTCGCGCGCGCCGGACGCGCCGCCGGCAATCCGGTCGAGCCGCTCGTGCGCGCGATTCGCGCCGCGGCCGGCGAGGAACATGCGGGCTTCGTCCACCTCGGCGCGACGAGCCAGGACATTCTCGACACCGCGGCGATGCTCGTGGCACGCCGTGCGCTCGGACTGATCGACGGCGAGCTCGGCGGCGCGGCGGACGCCTGCGCCCACCTCGCGGAGCAGCACCGTGAAACGGTGATGGCCGCGCGCACGCTCCTGCAGCAGGCCGTACCGACGACCTTCGGCTACAAGGCGGCGGGCTGGCTCGTCGGCGTCGTCGAGGCGCGCGCCAGGCTCGCCGCACTCGAGCTGCCGGCCCAGCTCGGCGGGGCAGCGGGGACGCTCGCCGCGCTCGGGGACGACGGGCCCGAGGTGCTGCACCTGTATGCCGAGGGTCTCGGCCTGCGCGAGCCGATCCTGCCGTGGCACACGCGCCGCACACCGCTCGTCGACCTCGCGGGCGCGCTGGCGGGTGCAGCCGGCGCTGCGGCGAAGATCGGCCGCGACGTCGTCCTGCTCGCACAGACGGAGGTCGCCGAGGTGAGCGAGGGCGACGGAGGCGGCTCGTCGACGATGCCGCACAAGCGCAACCCGACGAACGCGATCCTCGCAGACGCGTGCGCACGGCATGCGCGCGCGAACGCGGGCGTGCTCTTCGAGAGCGCCGTGCAGGAGCACGAGCGCGCGGCGGGGGCGTGGCATGCCGAGTGGCACGCACTCTCCACGTTGCTCGCCGCAACCGGCGGCGCCGCGGCGGCAGTCCGCCGCTCGGTCGAGCAGCTCCAGATCGACGCCGAGCGCATGCGCGCGAACATCCTGGACGAGACGCTGTCGGAGGCGCACCGGCTCGGGCACAACGTGGCCGCGCCGGAGGATTACGTCGGCGCCGCGGGCGTCTTCGTCGATCGCGCTCTCGCGCTCTACCGACAATGAGCGCCACGGTCGTCCTGTGCGGCTCGCTCGGCTCGACCGCCGCGATGTGGGAGCCACAACTGGAGACACTGCGCCGACGACGGGTCGTCGCGGTCGACCATCCCGGGCACGGTGCCGCGCCCGTGACGGACGCGCGATCGATGGCGGCTCTCGCGGCGAGGACGCTCGAAGAGGTCGGCCCGGGCACGTTCTCGTTCGTCGGCCTGTCGCTCGGCGGCGCGGTCGGGATGCGGCTCGCCCTCGACGCGCCCGAGCGTCTGGAGAAGCTCGTCCTCGCCAGCACCGCGGCCAGGTTCGGCGAGCCCCACGGATGGCACGAGCGTGCGGCGACCGTACGCGAGTCCGGACTGGCCGCGATCGCCGACGCGGTGCTGGCACGCTGGTTCACGCCCGCGTTCGGCGACGCCGCCGCCTTCCGCGCGATGTTCCTGTCGATCGACGCGGAGGGCTACGCGCGCTGCTGCGAGGCTCTCGCCGGGTGGGACGTTCGCGACGAGCTCGGCGCGATCGAGACGCCGACGCTCGTGATCTCCGGAGCCGAAGACCCGTCGACGACGCCCGTGGAGGGAAAGGCGCTCGCCGCCCGCATCCCGGGCGCACGCTTCGAGGTGCTCGCGAACGCGGCGCATCTCGCCAACGTCGAACGCCCCGACGCGTTCAACCGACTGCTGGAGGATCACCTGTGACCCACGACGAGGGAATGCGCGTCCGCCGCGAGGTGCTCGGCGACGAGCACGTCGACCGCGCGATCGAGACGACGACCGAGTTCACCGCCGACTTCCAGGATCTGATCACCCGCTATGCGTGGGGCGAGATCTGGGCGCGCCCGGGGCTCGACCGCAAGACGCGCAGCGCGATCACGCTGACGGCGCTCACCGCTCTCAACCACCACGAAGAGCTCGCGATGCACGTGCGGGCCGCGCTGCGCAACGGCCTCACGCCCGACGAGATCAAGGAGGTGCTGCTGCAGGCGGCGATCTACTGCGGCGTGCCGGCCGCCAACCGTGCGTTCGCGATCGCGCAGCAGGTGATCGACGGGCCGTGAGCGGCCTCCGGACGCAGGTGGCGATCGTGGGTGCGGGCCCGGCAGGGCTGACGCTCGCGCAGTTGCTGCACACGGCGGGCATCGAGTCCGTGGTGCTCGAGGACCGGAGTCGCGAGTACGTCGAGGCGCGCATCCGCGCCGGCGTGCTCGAGCAGGGAACGGTCGACCTGCTCGACCGAGTCGGGGTCGCCGACCGCCTCCGCCGGGAGGGCATCGTCCATCACGGCATCCATCTGCAGTTCGACTCGGAGCGGCACTACGTCCCCATGAGCGAGCTCACCGGCGGACGCACGATCGTCGTCTACGGCCAGACCGAGGTGGTCAAGGATCTGATCGCCGCACGGCTCGAAGCAGGGCTGCCGCTGCTGTTCGAGACGTCGAACGTCGCGGTACACGACTTCGAGGGCGACTCGCCGTACGTGACGTACGAGCACGATGGCGGCGAGCACCGCCTCGACTGCGACGTGATCGCCGGCTGCGACGGCTTCCACGGCGTGTGCCGTCCGGCGATCGCGAAGGTGCTGCGGACATTCGAGCGCGAGTATCCGTTCGGCTGGCTCGGGATCCTCGCAGACGTTCCCCCGTCCTCCGAGGAGCTCGTGTATGCGCATCACTCCCGCGGGTTCGCGCTCCTGAGCCTGCGCTCGCCGACGCGCAGCCGCCTCTACATCCAATGCCGGCCGGACGAGGACATCGGCGAGTGGCCGGACGAGCGCATCTGGGAGGAGCTGCAGGCACGCACCGCGCTCGACGGCTGGACGCTTGCCGAAGGCCCCGTGCTCGAGAAGGGTGTCACCGGCATGCGCAGCTTCGTCGCCGAGCCGATGCGGCACGGGCGGCTCTACCTCGCGGGCGACGCGGCGCACATCGTCCCGCCGACCGGAGCGAAGGGGTTGAACCTCGCCGAGCACGACGTGCGCGTACTCGGAGACGCGCTCATCGACTGGTATCGAACCGGCTCCGGCGCGGGGCTCGACAGCTACTCGGACGCCTGCCTGCGACGCGTCTGGCGGGCCGAGCACTTCTCCTTCTGGATGACCTCGATGCTGCACACGGAGCCGGGGGGCGACGAGTTCGACGAGAGGCTCCAGCTCTCGCAGTTGCGGTACTTGACGACCTCGCCGGCGGCCGCGACGAGCCTGGCGGAGAACTACGTCGGGCTGGAGCAGGTCTGAGCGATCGCCGGCAGGTAAACGCCCGGCGGCCTCGTACGTGAGCACGTAGAGTTCGCCGTCTCGTCTGGGGGAAACGGCATGCACGCGGCAGTCCTCGCCGTCCGATACGTCAATCTCGTCGGTTACACGGCACTCGGCGCCATCGGGTTCCTCTCGTGGCGCCGTCGTCGCGACCGCGCGTCGATGTGGGCCGCCGCGACGTTCGGCTCGCTCGGCCTGATCGAGCTCCTCAGCCTCATTCCGAACCACCCGGGGCACCTCGCGGAGCGCGCCGTCGGGCGCCTCGCCCTCGCGCTGCTCGTCCTCTTTCCCTATCTCCTCTTCCGCTTCACCGGCGCGTTCCGCAAGCCGGGGCGGCGGCTCGCAGACGGGCTCGTGTCCCTCACCGCCGTCCTCGTCGTCTGGTCGTTCGCGCTCCCGCGGCTCACGCAGCCCGGCGAGCCGCGGCCGTGGTGGCTCACCGCGTACATCGCCGTTTTCATGGTGCACTGGACGATCCTCTCCACCGTGTCCGCGGCCCGGCTCTGGGGGGCGGGGGGCGCCCAGCCGACCGTCGCGCGCCGGCGCATGCAACTGCTCGCCGTCGCGTCGGTCGGGCTCGTCCTCGCACTCCTGCTCGCCATCTTCTCGACCACCCGGAACTCGCCCCTCACGCTCGGCACCGGCGTGCTCGGCCTGCTGAGCGCCGCGGCGTTCCTGCTCGGCTTCGCACCGCCCACGCTCGTCCGTATGTGGTGGCGCACGCCGGAGCAGATCCGCGTTCAGCAGGCGATCGCGAGCCTGCTGAGCTTCGCCGAGTCGCAGGAGGAGGTCGCAGCGCGCGTCCTCGAGCCGGCCGCGGCGATCGTCGGGGCACGCGCGATCGCGATCCGCAACGCCGAGGGGAAGCTCGTCGCTGCGTGGAACGTTCCGGAGGATGCCTGGACGAGCATCTCGCGTGGCGGGACGACGCCGACGCTCTGGGACGACGCCGAGATCGTCGACCTCGAGGTGCCCGGCGGCAGCCTGGTCGTCTGGACGTCACCGTACGCGCCGTTCTTCGGGGGCGAGGAGCTCGCCGCGCTCCGCACGCTCGGCGCGCTCACCGGCCTCGCACTCGACCGGGTACGACTCTTCCAGGCCGAGCACGAGTCACGGCTCGCACTCGAGCGCGCGAACGAGGTCAAGTCGAACTTCGTCGCGCTCGCGGCGCACGAGCTGCGCACGCCGATGACGACGATCCACGGCTTCGTGACGACGCTGCACCATCTCTCGGAGCGCCTCGACGAAGAGCGGCAGGAGCAGGTGCGCATCGCACTCCTCCAGCAGACGCAGCGCATGGCGAACCTCGTCGAGCAGCTGCTCGACCTCTCCCGCCTCGACGCCGACGCGATCGACATCGCTCCGGAGACGCTGCATGTCCGCGCACAGGTGCAGGAGATCGTCGCGGTCTCGGCACCCGACGCAGGCTCCGTCGAGATCGAAATCTCCGAGACCACGGTCGCGGTCGCCGACCGCAATGCGCTCGAACGGATCGTGTCGAACCTCGTCACGAACGCCTTCCGCTACGGCAAGCCGCCGGTGACGGTGCGGGCAGAGCAGTCCGACCGGCACTTCCGGCTGACCGTCGAGGATCACGGTCCCGGCGTCGCCGCCGAGTTCGTCCCCGACCTCTTCGAGCGCTTCAGCCGCAGCGAGGACTCGAGGAGAGACGCCGCCGGCACCGGGCTCGGCCTCGCGATCGCGCGCTCGTATGCGCGTGCGCACGGCGGTGACCTCTTCTACGAGGACGTGCAGCCGCACGGAGCGCGCTTCCAGCTCGTCTTGCCGGCGCGCTAGAAGTCGGCGTCGATCCGCGAGGCGGCGAAGACGCCGGCGATCCCGCCGATCCCGGAGCAGATGAGCGAGACGGCTCCGAGCGAGCTGTAACCGACGAGCGTCGGCAGATAGCCGCCGATCGTCGATCCGACGGCCATGCACATCCAGAGGACTTTCTTGTTCACCTTCCGTGAATCGGAGCGGCGGTGGGGCGCCTCCATCCCCCGGGTGGGTCATGCAGACTATGGAGCCGATGGACCGCTGGGAAGACGACTTCGACACCTGGACGCCGCCCGCCGGCGGGCGCGACGAGGAGGCCGGCACCGACGCGGACATCGACCGCGCGGAGCTGCTCCGGCTCGCGCGTGACCTCGCGTCGCGGCGGGAGACCGATCAGGCGGCCGCGCAGACGGAGCTCGAGCAGCTGAAGCGGGCGCTGCGTGAGCGCGCCGAGGCGGTGGCGGCGCGGGAGCGCGAGCTCGACCGGCGTCAGCGAGAGCTCGAGCAGGGACGACCGCCGGTTCGCGCGCGCTTCGAGGATCTCCGCGCCAAGCGCGGCGAAGCGGTCGACGAGGAGGCGCTCGCCGCCCGAGAGCGTGCGGCGCTCGAGCGAGAGCAGGCCGTCGAGGCGCGCGAGCGCGCGACGCGGGAGCAGGCCGCAGAGCACGGGGACGAGCAGGCGCGTCTCGCGGAGCGCGAGCGCGAGCTCGACGAGGCGCTCGACGAGACGGCGTCCGAGCGGCAGCTTACGGCGGCGGAGCGCGAGCGCCTGGAGGAACGCGACCGGGCGGTCCACGAGGTCGAGAGGGAGCTCGCCGCGAAGCGGATCGAGCTCGAGCAGGAAGGAACGAGACTCGACCGTCGCGCACGGGAGCTCGAGGCGAGATCCACGGCGCTCGACCGGAGCGCGACGCGCGAGGTGGACGTCGAAGTCGCGGCCGCCTCCGAGCG
>DATKQO010000310.1:0-17410 GCA_035532715.1 Gaiellaceae bacterium
GGCGAAGGAGGCTGAGCGGTTGAGCACGTTCGAACGGCATACGCTGGACAACGGCCTCCGTGTCCTGACGTCGAACCTCGATCATGCACAGTCGGTGACGTGCATGGTGATGCTCGCGGCAGGCTCGCGCTACGAGACGCCCGGCACGAACGGCATCGCCCACTTCTCGGAGCACATGTTCTTCAAGGGAACGGAACGACGTCCGAGCGCGCGCGACATCGCAGGCGAGATCGACGCGATCGGCGGGGAGTTCAACGCGTTCACGGGCAAGGAGTACACCGCGTACTACGTCAAGTGCGCCGCGGAGCACCGTGACATCGCACTCGACGTGATCGTCGACATGCTGCGCCACTCGCGGTTCGACGGCGAGGAGATCGAGCGCGAGAAGGGCGTGATCATCGAAGAGATGAACATGTACTTCGACACGCCGCGCGACTACATCGGCGGCGTGTACGAAGGCCTGCTCTACGGCGACCAGCCGCTCGGCTGGGACATCATCGGCCGCAAAGAGACCGTGCGCAGCGCGACGCGCGACACCTTCATGGAGTACCTCGACCGCTGGTACACGCCGCCGCGCATGGTGCTCGGCGTCGCCGGGAAGATCGGGGACGACGTGCTCGAGCGCGCGCAGGCGCTGCTCGGCGACCTACCGGCCGCCGCCGCGGGCGCGCCCGAAGCCGCACGCGACTACGAACGCGAGCGCGTGCGGGTGTTCACGAAGCAGTCCGACCAGGCGCACCTGGTCCTCGGCGTGCCGAGCTACCCGATCGAGCACCCGGACCGCTACGCGCTTCAGATGGTCGCGACCGTGCTCGGCGGCGGAATGTCATCACGCCTCTTCACGGAGGTGCGCGAGCGGCGCGGTCTCGCGTACTACGTCTTCGGGATCAACCACAGCTACACGGATGCAGGCTCTCTCTACTCGCAGGCCGGCGTCGACATCAGCCGCATCGACGAAGCGGTGACGACGATCGCATCCGAGCTGCGGAAGATCGCCGCCGAGCGCGTTCCCGCCGACGAGCTCGAGAAAGCTCGCAACTTCACGAAGGGGCGCTTCGTCCTCCAGCTCGAGAATCCCCAGGGGCTCATCCTGTTCGGCCTGCGCAAGGAGGTGCTCGAGGGCCGCGCCCCCGACCCGGAAGAGGTCATCGCCGGCGTCGACGCCGTGACGGCGGAGGACGTGCAGCGCGTCGCGCAGGACGTGATCGCCGACGACCGGTTGCGGCTTGCGTTGATCGGCCCGTTCGACGACGCCTCCCGCTTCGAGAAGCTGCTCTGAAGAGCCGGGCGCCTCGCGGCGCCCGGTGGGTGTTCGATTGAGGAGCGACAGCCCGTTTGCGTGCCTCGGTCGGCGGCTCGGTTAGCACCTTGCCCGTATGCCCGCCCGTCAGAGTGCTTTCAACCCGGCCGGATCTGTCTCTCGGGAGTTCTTCTACCAGTCTTCACGGACGGAACGGCGTTTCCTCCGTCCTGGTTACGCGCGGATCGTCGCGAGGTCGGCTTCGAGCAGCGCCCGTTCGTCGTCCTCGGCGATCGCCGCGCCCAGAGCACGTGCGCGCTCGAGGCAGCGCGCCGTCTCCACCGCGTCGCCGGCGACCGAGTGCGCCCGCGCGAGCGCCTCGTACGCGAACGGCAGGTCCCAGTCCTCGAGTGCGTCCGGCTCCGACTCGCAGATCGCAAGACATCGTTGCGCGTGGTACAGCGCCGGCTCCGGGCGTCCGAGCACGGTGTACACGCCCGAGCATTGCCACTCGCTGCGTGCGCGGTTCACGGCGGTTCCGGCGACCAGCCAGTGGTATGCCGAGGCGTGCGCGCAGTGGACGAGCTCGTCGTCCTCCTCGGCCGTGCGCGTCTCATTCTCCAACAGCGCCCACGTCTTGTTGAAGAGGTCGGCGCCGAGCGCCGCGTCCGCGTCCATCCCGGCTCCTCTCTCGCGGGGCGGCCGCGCATCGCGCGGCCGCCCCGCGACCGATGTCTACGAGTCGTCGCTCGTTTCGTCCTCGGCGCGGTGCTTGATCTCCTCGACAACCGCGGGGTCGGCGAGCGTCGTCGTGTCCCCGAGCGGACGGTTCTCCGCCACGTCCCGCAGCAGGCGGCGCATGATCTTGCCGCTGCGGGTCTTCGGCAGCTCGGGCGTGAACACGATGTTCGACGGTTTCGCGATCGCACCGATCTTCTTGGCGACGTGGTCGCGAAGCTCCTGCAGCTTCTCGACCGACGCCTCGGCGCTTCCCTTGAGCGTCACGTACGCGACGATCGCCTCGCCCGTCGTGGCGTCCTTGCGGGAAGTCACCGCCGCCTCGGCGACGTCGTGGTGGTCGACGAGCGCCGACTCCACTTCGATCGTCGAGATGCGGTGGCCGGACACGTTCATGACGTCGTCCACGCGTCCGAGCAGCCAGAAGTCGGCGTCCTGGTCGATCCGCGCACCGTCGCCCGCGAAGTACAGGTTCGGGTACTTCGACCAGTACGTCTCCTGGTAGCGGCCGGGATCCTTGAAGATCCCACGGAGCATCGCCGGCCACGGCTTCTTCAGGACGAGATAGCCGCCGCCGCCGGGGCCGACCTCGTTGCCCCGCTCGTCGAAGACGGTCGCCTCGATGGTGGGAAACGGCTTCGTCGCCGAGCCCGGCTTCGTCGTGGTGATCCCCGGCAAGGGAGTGATGAGGATCATCCCCGTCTCGGTCTGCCACCACGTGTCGACGATCGGCGTGCGATCGCCGCCGATGTGCTCCCGGTACCAGATCCACGCCTCCGGGTTGATCGGCTCGCCGACGGACCCGAGCAGCCGCAGCGACGAGAGGTCGTGCTTCTGCGAGTACTCGGGCCCCCACTTCATGTGCGAGCGGATCGCCGTCGGCGCGGTGTACAGGATCGTGACCTTGTACCGCTCGATGATCTCCCACCAGCGGTTCTTGTCGGGGAAGTCCGGCGTCCCCTCGTAGAGGATCGACGTCGCCTGGTTGCACAGCGGGCCGTACACGATGTAGCTGTGCCCGGTGATCCAGCCGATGTCGGCCGCGCACCAGTACACATCCTCGTCGTTCTTCAGGTCGAAGATGTAGTGGTGCGTCGTGGAGACGCCGCACAGGTAGCCGCCGGTCGTGTGCACGATCCCCTTCGGCTTCGCCGTGGTGCCGCTCGTGTACATGAGGAAGAGAAGGTCCTCACTGTCCATCGGCTCGCACGGGCACGACGCGGCGTCGTCGGACACGCCGTCCTCGAGCTCGTGCCACCAGTGATCGCGGCCCTCTTGCATCGGCACGTCGTTGCCGGTGCGACGGAGGACGACCGATGCTCGAACGCCGGGCGCGGCGGCCATCGCCTCGTCCGATACCTCCTTCAGCGCGACCGTTCCGCCCCGCCGCCATGCCTGGTCCTGCGTGATCAGCACCTCGCACTCCATGTCGTTCATTCGTCCCGAAAGGGAGTCGGCGGAGAAGCCGCCGAACACGACGGTGTGCGGCGCGCCGAGACGCGTGCAGGCGAGCATGGCCACGGGAAGCTCCGGGACCATGCCCATGTAGATGGCGACGGGCGTTCCCTTCTCGACGCCCAGCTTCTTGAGCGCGTTCGCAAAGCGGACGACGTCCCGCAGGAGCTCGGCGTACGAGATCTCGCGCCGCTCTCCGACGGGCTCGCCCTCCCAGTAGAACGCGATCTTGTCGCCCCGCCCGGCGTCCACGTGCCGGTCGACGCAGTTGAAGCAGACGTTGAGCTTTCCGCCGAGGAAGAACTTCGCGTACGGCGGTTCCCATTCGTAGAGCTTCGAGAACGGCTCGAACCACGTCAGGCGCTCGCGGCCCTCCCGCTCCCAGAACGCGTCGAAGTCCTGTTCGTAGATGTCAGGCTTCGCATTCGCCTGCGCGCTGAAGTCCGCCGAGGGCGGATACCGCCGCTCCTCGAGAAGCATCGTGTCGATTGCGTGGTGGCCTCCGTCAGCCGCCAAGAGCCGGCCTCCTCTCTCTATAGCCGTGGGTGAAGACGATTCTGGATCAGCGCCACATCGGCGCGCCGACCGGGAAGATCACCCTCCCCGCGTGCCCGTTGACGACACCCGCCGCCGACGTGTACCACGCCACACCGGCAGTCACGATCCCGGCCCAGCCGCCCGCGTGCAGCCACCATTCCGTGCCGCCGTGGGACAGGTTGAAGAACCCGATCACGAGCAGGATCTCCGTGACCTCCAACGCAAGGAAGACGAGGAAGACGGCGCCGTTCACGCGCGTGCTGCCGAGGAGCATGTACGTGTTGAAGATCGCGAACGCGAACAGGAACCAGGCGAGCGCGTTCGTCAGGTCGCCGCCCTTGAAGCCCGCGAGGAACGACTTCGACGTGCCCGCGAGGACGACGAAGATCCCGAGCCCCATCCAGAAGCCGCCGTAGGTGGAGAACGCGGTGGCACCGAACACGTTGCGGTTGCGGAACTCCCACATGCCGGCCAGAAGCTGCGCGAGGCCGCCGTAGAACAGGGCAGGGCCGACCCAGATGAGATCGGGGATGAAGCTCGCGTTGTGCCCGCTCAGGAGGAACGTGGTCAACGCGAACCCGGCGAGTCCGAGTGGAGCGGGGTCCGCGACCGGGGTGCCCTCGACGAGCGTGACCGCCGGCCGATCCGGGGCATTTGCTGCCATCCGTGCTGCCTCCTCTTGGCGCCGGTGTCTCGTCCCCTCGGAGCGATCCACCGGACACCGATGTTGGGTAGCGCCACTTTCCCCGACCGCCCGCTCGCTCGTCAAGTGGGCGCGGCACGATCCTATAGTCCGTTTCGATGTCGATCTTCCGGCCCGAGGAGGAACCACGCGTGCGCGAGCTCCTCGACGCGCTCGAGCGCCCGGTCGAGCTGCTCGTCGCCCTCGGCCCGGAGGAGACCCCGCTCCCGGGGGCGCGGGACATGGACTTCGGCGCCGAGACGCAGCGGATCGTCGAGGGAGTCGCAGCGCTCTCCGAACGCGTGACGTTCCGGGTGGAGGAGCAGCCGCCCGGATTCGAGCGCTACCCGGCGGTCGCGGTGCTCCCGGACGGCGAGGACGTGGGCGTGCGCTACTACGGCCTGCCGTGGGGGTACGAGCTCGCCTCGCTCCTCGGCGGCGTGCTCGAGGCGGGCCGGCGCGAATCCGCGCTCATGCCGGAGTCGCTCGAACGGCTCGCCGCGCTCGACCGCGACCTCGCGATCGACGTCTTCGTCACGCCGACCTGACCGCACTGCCCGCCGGCCGTGTTGCTGGCGTACAAGACGGCACTCGCGTCGCCCCGCGTCAGCGCCTGCGCGATCGAGGCGACCGAGTTTCCGGCGCTCGCCGACTCGATGGACGTGTGGTCGGTGCCGCGGATCGTCGTCAACGGCGTCCCGCAATGGGACGGCGCCGTCCCGGAGCGGGTGTTTCTCGACCGCATCCTCGCGCCCGCGTTCGAATAGCCCCCCGCGGGTAGATTCAGACGATGGCCGACCCACTCGAGCGGGCGCAAGAGCTTTTCTCGCAGTTCGAGACCGAGCTTCGCGCCGAGCTCCCCGCCGGCGTCGACGTCTTCGACGCGCACGTCCATCTGGGGAACGACATCGACGGCATGGTCGGCAACTACGACGAGCTGCTCGGCCTCATGGACCGCTACGGCATCTCGCGCAGCTTCATGTTCTGCCTCGACGAGCCCGACCGGCATCCCGGCTTCCGGGCCGGCAACGACCGGACGCTCGAGTTCGCCGAGCGCTCGCACGGCCGCCTGATCCCGTTCGTGCGCCTCGACCTGACGGAGAGTCCGATCGAAGAGGCCGAGCGCTGCCTCGATCTCGGGGCCCGCGGCATCAAGCTCCATCCGCGCGCGCAGAAGTTCCACCTCGACGACGGCCGCCTCGCACCGGTGTTCGCGCTCGCGGCCGAGCGGCGCGTCCCGATCCTGATCCACGGCGGTCGGGGGCTGCCGCCGATCGCGGATCATCTGCACTCGCTCATCGACACGTACCCGGGCGCGCAGTTGATCATCGCGCACGCCGGCATTGCCGACCTCGCCGGGCTCGCGTCGCACTTCGCGGGGAAAGCCGGCGTCTTCTTCGACACCTCGGTCTGGAGCCCGATCGACCTGCTCAGCTTCTTCCGGCTCGTGCCGCCCGAGCAGATCGTCTACGCGTCCGACTTCCCCTACGGCCAGCAACCCGCGTCGCTTCTGATCGGGCTGCGCACCGCGCGCGCCGCCGGTCTCACGGAGGCGCAGATCCGGGAGATCCTCGGCCCGAACGCGACCAGGATCGCGGACGGGAAGCCGCCACTCGAACCGTCCCAGCCGCAGGGCGCCGACGTGCTCGAACAGCCGCTCGTGCTCGCGCGCATCCACCAGTACCTTTCGATGGCGATGCCGCTGCTCTTCATACGCCAGCAGGACAACTTCGGCGCGCTCGGCCTCGCCCTCAACGCGTGCAGCGAGCCGAACGGGCACCGTGGCGAGCTCGAGCAGATTCGCGAGCTACTCGTCGCGGCCCGCGAGCTGTGGCGGACGCTCCCCGAAGCGGAGGACGACGCGGACGCGCGCCTCGTCGCGCGCACGACCTCGCGGCTCATCCACCTCGCGGACATCGTGGCGGTGACGACGCGTGCCTGAGCTCGAGCTGACGATCAACGGGCAGGGCTACACCCTCGACGCACCCGTCGGAACGAGCCTCGCGCATCTGCTGCGCGAGGAGCTCGGCCTCACGGGAACGAAGATCGCGTGCAACGAGGGCCACTGTGGCGCCTGCACCGTGCAGGTCGACGGCGTTCCGACGCTCTCGTGCATCACGCTCGCCCATACGGTGCGCGGCGAGGTGACGACGATCGAGGGGCTGCGCGACCATCCGCTGATCGACGCGTTCGTGCGCGCCGACGCGGTGCAGTGCGGCTTCTGCACGCCGGGGCAGGTCGTCTCGGCCGCTGCGCTCGTCGCCGCGAACCCGGACCCGACCGTCGAGGAGATCCGGCATTCGATGGCCGGCAACATCTGCCGCTGCGGCACGTATCCGCGTATCGAGGAGGCGATCCTGACGTGGCGAGGCTGATCCGCACCGAGAAGGAGGTCGAGGGCCGGTTCGAGGAGGTCTGGCTCGTCGTCGAGGAGGACCCGCTGCAGCAGTGGCCCGCGGGCCCGCAGGCGGTGGTCGGCCGCCCGGCTCCCCGGAAGGATGCGCTTCAGCGCGTCCGCGGGCAGGCCCGCTTCACGGCCGACATCCAGCTGCCCGGGATGCTCCACACCGCGGTGCTCCGCTCGCCCCACGCGCACGCGCGCGTCGAGCGGATCGACCTCGCCCCTGCGCTCGCGCTCCCCGGTGTGCGCGCAGCGCTCGGGCCGGGCGAGGCGAAGGGGCTCGAGCGTGAGCCCGCGTTCGGCGGCGCGGCGGTCGCCGCCGTCGCGGCCGACACGTTCGCGCAGGCGCACGCCGCCGTCCGGGCGATCGAGGTCGGCTGGGAGCAGCTCGACGTGGTGCTCGACCCGGAGGAAGCGGTGGCACGCAAGCAGTTCACCGCGGAGCCGACCGTCTACGAGCGCGGCGACTTCGACAAGGCGCTCGCGCAGGCCGACGTCGTGGTGGAGAGCACGTATCGCACGTCGGTCGTCGTTCACAACTCGATGGAGACGCACCAGGCCGTCTGCGAGTGGATCGGCGACACCCTCGACATCTACATCTCGACGCAGTACATCTGGGGCGTTCGGTCCGCCGTCGCGAAGGAGCTCGGCATCCCGGGCGACAAGGTGCGCGTCGTCTGCGAATACATGGGCGGCGGCTTCGGCTCGAAGAACGATCCCGGCGAGTACACGTTCATCGCCGCGGAGCTCGCGAAGCGGACGGGCCGGCCGGTACGTTGCGCGCTGACCCGGCGCGAGGAGAACGTCGCAGCCGGAAACCGGAACGCGACGATCCAGAAGTTGACCGTCGGCGCACGCAGCGACGGCACGATCGTCGCGCTCGGCGGCGAGTTCATCAACGCGGTCGGAGCGTCCGGCTGGTCGGCGATGACGGAGGGGCCGATGCAGATGCTCTACGCCTGCGACAACGTGCGCACGACGCGCTACGGCGCGAAGATCAACACGCCGCCGATGAAGGCGTTCCGCGCGCCCGGCTTCGTCGAGGGGACGTTCGGGCTCGAGTGCCTCGTCGACGAGCTGGCCGCGAAGCTCGATCTCGATCCGCTCGAGCTGCGGCGCAGAAATCACGCGAACGGAAACGACGGCAAGCCGTACTCGTCGAAGAACCTCATGGAGTGCTACGCGCTCGCGCAGAAGCACTGGGATCGACGCGACGAGGTGCGCGCCCGTTCCGACGGCGCGTGGAAGCACGGCGTGGGCATGGCGAGCCAGATCTGGTTCGGCGGCGGCGGCCCGCCGTCGTATGCGTGGACGCGCGTGACCTCGGACGGTCGCGTCACGGTGATCACCGCGATGCAGGACATCGGGACGGGCACGCGCACGGCGATGGCGCAGATCGCCGCAGAGGAGCTCGGCCTGCCGCTCGACCGGGTCGACGTCGTGCTCGGCGACTCCGCGCGCGGCCCCTATGCGACACTCTCCGCCGGCTCGTCGACGACGCCGTCGGTCGGACCCGCGGTCCGCGCCGCCGCAGCGGACGTGAAGCGGCAGATCATCGAGATCGCCGCGCAGCGGCATCACCTGGAAGAGCGCGTGCTCGACCTGAAGAACGGGAACATCGTCTCCGCGGACGGCAACCTGTCGCAGCCGCTCGAGGAGCTCGTGGGCCTGCTCGAGAACGCGCAGATCCTCGGCAAGGGCGCGCGCGGCCCGAACCCGACCGGCATGAGCGTGCTCACGTTCGGCGTGCAGGTCGTCGAGGTCGCCGTCGACGTCGAGACGGGCGAGGTGCGCGTCGAGCGCGTCGCAGCCGCCCACGACGTCGGCCGCATCATCAACCCGCTCGGCGCGCGCAGCCAGGTGGAGGGCGGGATCATCCAGGGCATCGGGCACACGCTCTCCGAGCAGCGGCTGATGGACATGGAGACCGGCCGCATCCTCACGACGAGCCTCGACGCCTACCGGATGCCGACGATCGCCGACGTGCCGGAGATCGTCTGCGAGTTCGTCGACGTGCCGGACGAGCACCTGACGAGCCTCGGCGCGAAGGGGCTCGGCGAGCCGCCGATCGTGCCGCTCGCCGCCGCGATCGCGAACGCGATCCGCGACGCAACGGGCGCCGACGTGCACGAGCTGCCGATCTCGCGCGAAGAGATGCTGCGCGCGCTGCGCGAAGCGCAGGAGCGCGCGGCGGAGCGCACGAAGGAGTCGGTTGGAGCTCGTTAGGGCAACCTCGCTCGACGAGCTCGACGGCGGTCTCGCGATCCATGGCGGCACAGAGGTCGTACCGCTCCTCCGCGACGGCATCCTGCGGACGGAGCGGCTCGTCGACGTGCGCGACATCGTGCCGCGCGGCGTCTCCGGCGGCACGATCGGCGCGGGCACGACGCTCGCCGAGCTCGAGCGCGACCGCGAGATCCCGGACGCGCTGCGCGAGGCGTGCCGCCTCGCCGCGTCCCCGCAGCTCCGCGCGATGAGCTCGATCGGCGGCAATCTGCTGCAGTCGACGCGTTGCTGGTACTGGCGGCTCAAATACCCGTGTCGGCTCCGCGGCGGCGAGCGCTGTCACGCCCGGGAAGGCGAGCATCGCGAGCACGCCATCCTCGCCAACGACTTCTGCGCGTCCGCGCACCCGTCCGACATCGCCGCAGCGCTCCTCGCCCTCGACGCGCGGCTGCGCACGACGCAACGGGAGCTCCCGCTCGCCGACCTCTACCGGCTGCCGACCGAGGCGGAGCGCGACCTCGTCACGCTCGCCCCCGGCGAGCTGATCCTCGAGCTCGAGCTGCCGCCGGTCGAGGCGAGCGTCTATCTCAAGGCGATGGACCGGAAGCGCTGGGCGTTCCCGCAGGTCGGGGTGGCGGCCGCGCGCGTGGGCGGCGAGACCCGGATCGCGCTTGCAGGCGTGGCCCCGATTCCCTGGCTCCTGGACGGGCCGGAGGGCCTCGAGGCGGCGACGCCGCTGCCCCGGACGGCCTGGAAGGCGCAGGTGGCCGGTGCGCTCGTTCGCCGTGCGCTCCGCGCCCTCTCGACCGAGTAAGATCCCGCCCCCATGCAGCTGCGGCTGGTCATCCTCCTGTGCATCACAGGGCTCGCCTGCACCGGCGCCGTCGCGGCCGGAGCACACGGAAAGCGGGCGGCCGCGGCAGGGCCGCGAATCCCGGCGTTGCCGAAGCGGAACGAGTCGGTCGTCGGCCGCTGCCCGATTCCGGCGAGGTTCCGGCCGGCGTTCGAGCGCGCCGCGCGCGACACCGGCTTCCAGCTCTCGATGCTCGTCGCGGTGGCGCAGGTCGAGTCGAGCTTCAAGCCGGACGCCCGCTCGACGGCGGACGCGCGGGGGCTGCTCCAGGTCCTTCCCTCGACGGCCGCCTCCCTCAAGCTGAACGTCGACGACCCAGCGTCGAACGTGCTCGCGGGAGCGCGGTATCTGCGGCTGCTCCTCGACCACTACGCGCGCACCGATCTCGCGCTCGCCGCGTACAACGCGGGCCCGACCGCCGTCGACGAGGCGGGCGGCGCCCCGTGGTCGGCGACGCAGACCTACGTCGCGAACGTCCAGCAACGCTGGGCCGCCCTCGCCGGCTGCGCCTAGGACCCGTGGGGGAACCCGTGGTTCCGAGCTCGTGATTCACGCGGTGGTACTCGCTGCCGGCGCGTCCTCGCGCTACGGGACGAATCCGCCAAAGCAGGAGGTGCTGCTGCCGGCGGTGCTCGCGGCGCTCCACGCGAGCTCCGAGCTGGACGGGATTCTCGTCGTGCTCGGGGCGCACCCGGTCGAGACGACGGAACGCACCGTCCGCTGTCGCGACTGGGAGCGCGGCCCCGGGGCGTCGCTTCGCTGCGGGCTCGCGGCCCTGCCGGCGGCGGCCGAGGCGGCGCTCGTCGTCCTCGCCGACGGGCCCGCGCTCGACCCACGTGCACTCGACCGGGTCTGCGCCTCCTGGCGCGCCGAGGGGGGCGACGTCGTCGCAGCAAGCTACGGCGGGACCCGCCTCCATCCCGTCCTCCTCGCCCGCGCCGCCTGGCGGCTCGTCCCGGACGACGGGGCCCGCAGCCTCGAGGCGAGGCTCGTCGCCTGTGACGACCTCACCCCTCCAGGCGACGTCGACCGCCGCCGATGACCGACGGGAGGGCACGAGCCGCCGACGACGAACCAAGAGGGTCCCATGGAGTCCGCACGCACGCTCGAGGTTGCACCCGCGCCGGCCGACGAGTCGCCGCTCGCGCATGCCCGCCTGCACCGGCAGCTGACGGTCGACGAGGCCGCGCGCCGCGCCGGGATCGAGCCCGACGAGGTGCAGTGGCTCGAAGAGGGCCGCCTCTATCGCTTCCCGACGCCCGATCGCGCCGTCATCGCGACCGTGCTGTACGCGACAGCGCTCGAGATCGACCGCCACGAAGCGTGTGAGCTGGCCGGAGTGCCGACGCCGCCGCGGCCGTTCGCCGCGAACCCGTGGCGCAGGCTCGCGGCCGTGGGCGCGATCGGCCTCGCGGTGCTCGCCGCGGTCCTCGCGGTCGTCCTCGCGCAGAGCAAGCCGAATCAGGCGTCGGCCGCCGCTGCGTCGGCGCTGCCGGCGCCCTGGGCGATCAAGGTCGTCGTGCTGAACGGCAGCGGCGACATCGTCTTCACGCGCTCGGTCGCGAGCCGCATCCAGGCGCTCTCCTATCGTGTCACGCACGTGGGCAGGGCGACGAGCTTCACCTATCCGCAGACGCAGGTGTACTACCCACCGGGCGGCGAGGCGATCGGCATCCGTCTCGCGAAGCAGCTCGGAGTCCCCCTGGCGCCCCTGCCGGGCGGGCTCGACCCGCGGCGTCTCGTCGTGATCGTGGGGCCGAAGAACCTGGCTAATTGAGCGGGATCCGCAGCGCGGCGAGCTTCTGCTTCAGTTCGGCCGGCATCGGTTCCTTGCTGACGGCCTGCCGCACGTACACGCGCAGGCTTTCCTCGAACCGGTAGCGCCGGCGGCACCAGTCGCACTCGTCGAGGTGCATCTCGGCCTCGCGCATCTCCGCATCGCTGAGGATGTGGTCGAGGTACGGCTGCATCATCTCCTCGCAGTGCGCACAGGGATCGTCGTGTGTCATACCTCGGCCTCCGGGACGGATTCTGCGAGCTCGCGCTTGAGGATGCGGCGGCCGCGATGAAGGCGCGACATCACGGTGCCGATCGGGATGCCGAGGATCTGCGCTGCGTCCTGATAGCTGAAGTCGCCGATGTCGACGAGCACGATCACGTCGCGGAAGTCGTGCGGCACTTCGGACAGCGCGGTCACGATGTCGTCCTGTGACAGGCGCTCGACCACGCGCTCTTCGTCCGTCGGTCCGTCGGACTCTGCGAGCTTGTCGTACAGGTAGTAGTCGTTCGCCTCGAGCGGCTGCATCTGCGGTGCGCGCTGGGTGCGGCGGCCGCGGTCGATGTTGAGGTTCGTCAAGATCCGCAGGAGCCACGCGCGGAGATTCGTCCCGGGCGTGTACGAACGCCAGCTGCGAAACGCGCGCGCATACGTCTCCTGGACGAGATCGTCGGCCTCCTCGCGCGAGTTCGCGAGATGCCGCGCAACGCGATAGACCTGGTCGGAGAGGCCGAGCGCCTCCTCCTCGAAGCGAACACGGTCACGCGCCTCGGCGGCGAGACGCGACGCGTCGGACGGAGCCTCGGCCATCGGGGCCAGACTAGCAGCGGTCATCCTGAATCTTCGAACGTCCGGCAGGCCGGTCTGATTCCCGCGACCGCCGTCAGTAGGTGCCGGCGGGAAGCTCTCGGAAGCCGGCCTTCGCCATCTTCTCGAGCAGCGCCTCGCGGCTCGTACGCGCGTCGTCCCACTCGAGCGTGACGATCCCCATGAGGTTGGCGTTCGCGGCCTCGAGGCCCTCGTGCCCGCTGAG
This sequence comes from Gaiellaceae bacterium, assembly GCA_035532715.1. Taxonomy (GTDB): domain Bacteria; phylum Actinomycetota; class Thermoleophilia; order Gaiellales; family Gaiellaceae; genus Palsa-739. The sequence continues at coordinate 12,943 of DATKQO010000310.1, forward strand.
CGCGCCGGCGAGCCGGTGCACGCAGCGCTCGCAGCGGATCCCGCTGACCTGGATCGTCTCGGACTGCGTCGCCACGGTCCTACGGTAGCGTCCGCGCGACGAGGTCCGCCGCGACCGCGGGAGCCGCTTCGCGCTGGGCCGACGCCTCCGGCTCGGGCGGCTCGGCCCCGAGGAGCCGCCGTGCGAGCTCGCGCGCGGAGGCGACCCCCGATCCGTCGGCGGCGATCAACCGGGCGTCGAGGCCGAAACGCGCGGCCGCCCAGCGGTTCTGCGCGTAGTCGCCGCGCGACACCTCCCCCGCGGGCGCGTGCTCCACGAGATCGCGCAGCACGCGGACGACAAGCTCCGTCCGTGCGAGTGAGGTCGGCTGATCGGCGATTCGCAGCTCGAGCGTGCCGAGTCTCGGGTGTGGACGAACGTCCCACCAGATTCGGGTGTAGTCCGCGAGCACGCCGAGCGCGCCGAGCCGTTCGACCCACGCCTCCCACGCGCCGTACGACCCGAACACGGGCGGCGCGCCCGAGCGCGGCAGCTCCGAGAGCACGCCGGCCCGGATCGACTGCATCCCCGTGTCGACCCCCTCGACGTATGGCGAGTTCGCCGACAGCGCGAGCACGACCGGAAGCCACGGGAGCACCGCCTCGAGACGTTCGTAGCAGCGTTCTGCGCTCTCGACCGAGACGTGCACGTGCAGCCCGTTCACTCCCTGACGCCGGGCCGCGTACCCGATGGCCCGCAGCATCTCGAGATAGCGCTCCTCCTGGACGATGGGGAGCGACTCGAGCGGCGCAGTCGGATGCGCGCCCGCCGCAGCGACCACGAGACCGTTCGCGCGCGCAACCGCGTTCGCCGCGTTTCGCAGCTCGCGCAGCACCGCGACCGCCTCGGAGACATCGCTGCAGACGCCGGTGTTGAGCTCGACGACCGACGCATGCATCTCCGTCTTCAACGAGCCTCGAAGATCGAGCTCCTTCGTCCCGCTCAGCAACACGTCGACTGCGCCCGCCGGCTCGAACGTCTCTGCGTCGAGAATCATCAGCTCCTCTTCGACGCCGAGCGAGAGCGCGGGGACCTCGCCGAAGTGGGCTTCGATCACTTGCGGATGCCGTGCACCGGACGCCCTGCAGCCTCCCACGCGTAGTACGACGCGCTCGGGCCGAAGTCGCGCGCGTACGCCACGACGCGCGGATTGCGCCCGACCTCCTTCGCGCGCTGTGCGTGACGGAGCAGGTTCGGATCGTCGCGCTCCTCCCAGACGAGCACGAGATGCGCTGCAGTCATGAACACCGCGACGAACGTGCAACCGGGCGCGGGACACGGAAACGGATCGGTGCTCACGCAGAACCAACCGGCGTGATCACCGTCTTCTTCGCCGGTCCAGAGCTCCTCGGCTCGGGTCGGCTCGACGTCCTGCACGGAGCCGGCGTGGCCGTACTGGGGCTCCTTGCGCTCCACGGCGCAAAGGTAGCCCACATCCGCAGTTACGCCGTGGGGCCGCTCGGGGAGCTACCGCCGTTCCGCAGGTTGAGCGCGCTCTGCTCGGCCGCATGCAGGCACAGACGGAGCTGCGCTGCGTTCGAGCCAGTCGGCCCGAAGCTGTAGACGCCGGAGAGCACGTCGCCGAGACGCTGGTACACCGCGTACGACACCTGCACGATGTGCTTGCCCTTGATCACGCCGCTCGTCGTGATCTCGACCGCGAGATAGCCCTTCAGCAGATGGGCGACGCGCACGCGTGCGATCTGGAAGAGCAGCTTCGGGAGCCCCTGGACGCCGGAGTCGATCGGCCGGTGCGGGCAGTTGGTCGCATGCTGGATCACCTCGTGCATCGCCTGCGCGGCGCCGCCGGCCCTGTAGGTGACGACCTCGTTCGAGATGCCGAGCGTGGTGTTGCGACGCAGGTAGTTCGTCTGGAGGCGCGTCCGTCGCATGCTCTCGCTCGGGTAGTCGGTACCGCAGAGGTTGAGCGTCACCTGACCCTTCACGCCGTGGCCGTCCGACCGCTGGTACAGCAGATACCCGGGCCCGACCTGATTCGCCTTCAGGATGAGCTGCGCGACGTTCGGCGACGCCGCCGCTGCCGCCGTGGGAGCCACGAGCAGCGCCACGGCGCCGGCGAGAGCGAGCGCGCTGCGCATACGAGAACTGTAGCCCTCGACTCGCGCCCGCGCTCTCTGCCCGATGGTGCGGTTAGGAGGTTCGAGCCGGTGCGCACTGCAGTTCTGCTTGAATCGGGGTATGGCACAGCCTGCGCAGCTTCGAGTCGGTGACGCGACGTACTCGATCTACCGGCTCGACTCGCTGCAGGCCACGTGGGACGTCGCGCGCCTGCCCTACACGTTGCGGATCCTGCTCGAGAACGTGCTCCGCAGCGGCACCGACGCGGAGGTCGAAGCGGTCGCGGGCTGGGTCGCGACCGACGAGCCCTCGAGGGAGATCTCGTTTGCGCCGGCACGCGTTCTGCTGCAGGACTTCACCGGCGTCCCGTGCGTCGTCGATCTCGCGGCCATGCGCGACGCGATGCGCGATCAGGGTGGTGATGCGGCGAAGATCAACCCGCTGATTCCGGTCGAGCTCGTGATCGACCACTCGGTGCAGGTGGACGAGTTCGCGTCGCGGCTCGCGATCTCGCGCAACGTCGAGCTCGAGTTCGAGCGGAACAAGGAGCGCTACGCCTTCCTTCGGTGGGGGCAGACGGCATTCGACAACTTCGTCGTCGTCCCGCCGAACACCGGCATCTGCCATCAGGTGAACCTCGAGTACCTCGCGCGCGTCGTCGAGTCGCGCGACGGCGTCGCGTTTCCCGACACGCTCGTCGGAACCGATTCGCACACCACGATGGTGAACGGCCTCGGCGTGCTCGGCTGGGGAACCGGCGGCATCGAGGCCGAGGCTGCGATGCTCGGCGAGAAGCTGTCGATGCTCGTGCCGCAGGTGGTCGGATTCAAGCTGACCGGAGCGTTGCCGCAGGGCGCGACCGCGACCGACCTCGTGCTCACGGTGACGGAGATGCTGCGCAAGGTCGGCGTCGTCGGAAAGTTCGTCGAGTACTTCGGCGAGGGCGTTCCGTCGCTCGCGCTCGCCGATCGCGCGACACTCGGGAACATGAGCCCCGAGTACGGCGCGACGTGCGGCTTCTTTCCGGTGGACGACGTGACGCTCACCTATCTGCGGCTCACCGGACGCTCGGAGGAGCGCATCGCGCTCGTCGAGGCGTACTGCAAGGAGAACATGCTCTGGCACGACCCGAGTGACCATCCGACGTACTCGCAGGTGGTCGAGCTCGACCTTGGAGACGTCGAACCGTCGATCGCGGGCCCGCGCCGGCCGCAGGACCGCGTGCCGCTCGCGAACGCGAAAAGCGCGTTCATCGAAGCGCTCGACACGTTCGGCGTGGCGTACACGAACGGCAGCACCGACAAGGCGCTCGCCGATACGTTCCCGGCCAGCGACCCGACGACCGAGCAGCAGCCCGGCGGCGCGCCGGAGCCCGAGCCGGACGCGCAGACCGTGCATGCGGTCGGGACGATGCCAAGGAAGAAGGCGGTACCGGTGCGCGGCGAGGCCTACGCGCTCGAGCACGGCTCCGTCGTGATCGCGGCCATCACCTCGTGCACGAACACCTCCAACCCCTCGGTGATGATCGGCGCCGGCCTGCTCGCGAAGAAGGCGGTCGAGCTTGGCCTGAAGCGCAAGCCGTGGGTGAAGTCGTCGCTCGCGCCGGGCTCGAAGGTGGTCACCGAGTACTACGCGCGCTCGGGGCTCGACGCGTACCTCGACGAGCTCGGCTTCAACACTGTCGGGTACGGCTGCACGACCTGCATCGGCAACTCCGGTCCGATACCCGAGCCGATCGCGGAGGCCGTGAACGAGGGCGAGCTCATTGTCTGCGCCGTGCTCTCCGGGAATCGCAACTTCGAGGCGCGCATCCACGGCGACGTGAAAGCGAACTACCTCGCCTCGCCGCCGCTCGTCGTCGCCTACGCGCTCGCCGGCCGGATGGACATCGACCTGCTCAACGAGCCGCTCGGCGAAGGCGACAACGGTCCCGTCTACCTCCGTGACGTCTGGCCGTCGTCGGAGGAGATCGACCGCACCATCGCGTCGTCCGTCGACGGCGCGATGTTCACGCGGACGTACGGCGACGTCTTCACCGGCGACGAGCGCTGGCGCGCACTGGACACGCCCGAGGGCGATCTCTTCGCGTGGGATCCGGGCTCGACCTACGTCCGGCTGCCGCCGTACTTCGAGGGCATGAGGCACGAGCCCGTTCCCGTCGAGGACGTCGTGGGCGCGCGCGTCCTCGTCATGCTCGGCGACTCGGTCACGACCGACCACATCTCGCCCGCCGGCGCGATCCGCTCCGACTCGCCCGCCGGGACGTACCTGGTCGAGCACGGCATCGAGCGGCGCGACTTCAACTCGTACGGCGCAAGGCGGGGCAACCACGAGGTGATGATGCGCGGCA
>DATKQO010000311.1:0-11107 GCA_035532715.1 Gaiellaceae bacterium
GCGCGAGCTCTCTGCCTTTGCGCTGCCGGCGGGAACCGCCGCGGGCCTCGGCGTGCTCTCGGGTTACCTGTTCGCCCTGAACGTCGTGCACCTCGGGCTCACCGCGTCGCGCACGGTGGCGACGACGGTGCTCGTCCTCGCCGGCCTCTACCTGATCGTCGTCCTCGAGGCGAGCGGGCGGAAGCGAGGCACAGCGGTGACGGCGCTCTGTCTCGCGCTCGCAGCGCTCTACGCGCTCGTGCTCGTCGTGCCGTTCGCCCGGAGCTTCTTCGCGCTTGCTGCCCCGTCTGCCGGGATCCTGGCGACGGCGGTGGTCGCCGCTGCACTCGCGGCGGTCGGGCTCTCGCTCGTCGACGAGCGCTTCCTCGTCGCCCCGCTGCGCGCCCGGCTGCCGCGTTAGACGATTCTGCCGCCGTCCGGTTCGAGGGGGAGCCCCTGGCGCGCCCAGGCCTTCATGCCGCCGTCGAGGTTGAGCACCTGGAACCCGGCGGCGCGGAGCGTGCGCGCGGCGAAGGCGCTCCGGTGGCCGCTACGGCAGACGGTGACGACGGGCGTTGCCTGCGAGAGCCCCGTCTGACCGTTCGCGATGCGCCCGAGTGGGATGTGCACCGCACCGCGGATGCGGCCGGCCTTCCATTCGGCGTCCTGGCGTACGTCCACGGCGATGACCTCTCCGCGCGCCAGCCGGTCCGCCGTCTCGGCCGCGGAGATGGTCTCGGGACGTCTGAAGAGCTTCACCCGCGGTCCTCGGCGGCACGCTCGACGACCGAGGCGAGCCGGCCGCGGATGTCGGCTGCGAGAGGTGTGAGCTCGTCGTTGCCGACGAGGGAGAGCATCCGCTCGGCGTCGACGGCGGCGATGTGCGTCTCGCCGCCGCGCCGGTAGACGACGACGTTGCAGGGAAGCAGCACTCCGAGCTCCGGCTCGGCCTCGAGCGCGCGGTGCGCGAGCGGCGGGTTGCAGGCACCGAGGATCAGGTAGGGCTCGCCGTCGACGTCGAGCTTCTCCTTCAGCGTCGCCTGAACGTCGATCTCGCACAGGACGCCGAAACCTTCTTTCGTGAGCTCCTCGCGCACACGTGCGACCGCCTCTTCGAACGTCAGCGGTGTGGTCTCGCTCAGCGTGTAGCCGGTTGCGAGCATTCGCATTCCTCCTCCAGATAGCGGCGGCGCGCCTTGGCCGCCTTCGCGCGGTGGGCTTCGGCCTCGCCCGGCTCCGCGTAACGCCGGTCGAGGTAGGCGAGGATGTCGTCCTCGCCGACGAGTGCAGAGCCGGCGACGACGAGCGCGGGGATCGTGTCGTGGCCGGTGGCGAGCTCGAGCGCGCCACGCAGCTCGCGCTCGACCGGCACCTGTCGCGTCACGTAGTCGACGCCGAGCTCGGTCAGCCGCTGCCGGACGCGCCGGGACGCGGGACACCATTCCGTCTGGAAGAGCTCGGGGAGAGCCGCGCTCATCCGCGCACGCCTTCGACGAGCCCGCGGAGCGACTCGAGCTGCGCCGCGAGGCTGCCGCAGACGTCCTCGCACAGTGCGAAGACGCCGGGGTCGGCGATCGCGTAGCGCGAGAAGGTGCCCTCTTTGCGGCGGCTGACGAGCCCGGCGGCGTGCAGGACGCCGAGGTGCTTCGAGACGTTCTGCTGGGTGGAGCCCGCCGCGTCTGCCAGCTCCTGCACGGTGGCATCGCCGCCGCGCAGGCAATCGAGCAGCCGGATGCGCATCGGCTCGCCGAGCACGCGAAAGCGGGCCGCGATGAGGGCGACGAGTTCGTCCGAGAGAGGGTGGGTCAGCGCCATCGAGCTTCCCATCTACACAACTTCATGGTTGTACAGTAGCATGCCGGCCGTGGACGCGACGGCGGCGACATCCGGATGGTCGTAGTCTTCGGCGAGCTCGGACCGGAGCATCCGGCGGTGGTGCAGTACCGCCGGATGCTGGCCCGCGCGCTCTACTAGGCCGGCGGCTACGCGTGCGTCGGCCGCGGCCCGTGATGGATCGCGAACTTGCTCGCGGTTCCGCGCGGCAGGAGGCCGCCACCCGCGAGCAGGATCAGCAGGGCGCCGGGAACGACGAAGAACCAGGTGAAGAGGCGGAACGACGGCAGGCTGTTGACCTGCCTGTAGTTGTCCACGTTCGCCTGCATCGTCGTCACGAGCGGCTTGTAGTGCGCGAGTCCGGCCGGAACCTGGCCGAAGATCGCGACGTTGCGCTGCATGGTGCCGAGCAGCGCGTCGAAGTCACGCTGCATCGCCGGCAGGTTCTGCAGCATCGCCGACATCGACGGCAGCTGCTTGCTCATCAGTTGAATCACCTGCGCCTGCGTCATGTGCAGCGCCTGCGCGAGCATCGGGACGAGCTTGGCCGCGTCGGTCTGCATGCCGGCGAAACCCTTGAGATAGCCCTGGAAACGCGCGACGTTCTGCGCGCTCAGCATCGGTGTCACCGTGCCGAGCGGCACGAAGACGTTGTTGTAGTAGTCCGCGGTCGTCTGCACGTTCGCGGGTTGCATGATCGGCTGGAAGCCGTTGAGCATCCGCTCGCCGGCGCTCGCCTTCGACGGCAGCGACAGCGCGAGCGGAGCGATCACGAGCGCGAGGCCGATGGCGAGCACGGCCCAGAGCAGCTTGCGGTTCATCGTGCGCCTCCTTCGTGTCGATTCGCTCGTCGCCCGGACGGCGTCGTGTCGCATCAGCGGCGGCGCGGACACCCGTGCGGCCAACTACGCAACCCCCCGTAATAAGCGGCGAGCGGGTACGCAGATGCCCCGATGCGAGACCGCGCGCGCTCTGGCAAGAAAGAGGCATGAGTCTCACTGCGACGGCCCGCTCGGTCCCCGGCACGCTCCGGCAGGACATCCTGGTCGACGGGCGGCATCGTCTCACCACCGACGAGCCCGAGACGCTCGGCGGCGAGGACTCCGCGCCGGCGCCGCACGAGCTCTTCCCTGCCGCACTCGCGGCATGCGTGTCGACGACCCTCGTCATGTACGCGCGCACAAAAGCCTGGGATCTCGGCGAGGTGACGGTCGACGTCGACTACGACCATCGCTCGACGCCGCGCCGGTTCGAGATCCGCATCGAGCTCACCGGCCACCTCTCGGACGACCAGCTCGACCGGCTCGAGAAGGTCGCGGCCGCGTGTCCGGTCCGACGCGCGATCGAAAGCGGGATCGAGTTCGACGAGCAGATCTCCCTCGCGCCGCGCGGCGCAGCCCTCGTCGCAGCAGGAGAGCGTGCATGACGAAGACGCGCATCGTCATCCTCGGCGGCGGCACGGGCGGCACGATGACGGCGAACCGGCTGCGCCGGCGCTACGACCTCGACGAGACCGAGATCCACGTCGTCGACCGCGACGACCGCCACCTCTACCAGCCCGGTCTGCTCTTCGTCCCGTTCGGGCTCGCCGAGGTCGACGAGCTCGTCCGGCCGCGGCATCGGCAACTGCACGACGGGATCGTGTTCCACGAGAACGAGATCGAAGAGGTCTGGACGGACCGCAACGAGGTACTGCTCGACGATGGCGGCGTGCTTCCGTACGACGTGCTCGTCGTCGCCTCGGGCGCACGCCTCCAGCCGGAGGAGACCGCAGGCCTCACAGGCCCAGGCTGGAACGAGCGCGTCTTCTCGTTCTACACCCCGGAGGACGCCGCGGAGCTCCAGCGCGCGCTCGCCCGCTTCGACGGCGGGCGGCTCGTCGTGAACATCGTCGACATGCCGATCAAGTGCCCGGTCGCGCCGATCGAGTTCGCCTTCCTCGCCGACTGGCATCTGCGTGAGCGCGGGATCCGCGCCCGCAGCGAGATCGTCCTCGCGACACCGCTCGACGGCTGCTTCACGAAGCCGATCGCGTCCGAGCACCTCACGTACCTGCTCGGCGAGAAGGAGATCGAGCTCGTGACGGAGTTCAGCGCGGGCGAGGTCGACGGCGTCGGCGGGAAGCTCACCTCGTACGACGGACGCGACATCGCATTCGACCTGCTCGTCACCGTGCCGCTGCACGGCGGCGCGGCCTACGTCGAGCGCTCGCCCGGGCTCGGCGATACGTTCGGCTTCGTCCCCACCGATCCGCACACGCTGCAGACGACGGTGAAGGAGAACGTGTTCGCGCTCGGCGACGCCGCCGACGTCCCGACGTCGAAGGCCGGATCGGTCACCCACTTCGAGGGCGAGCTGCTCGACGCGAACATCGCGCGCTATCTCGCCGGCGAGCAGCTCGAGGCGAGCTTCGACGGGCACTCGAACTGCTTCATCGAGACGGGCTTCCACAAGGCCTTGCTCATCGACTTCAACTACGACACCGAGCCGCTGCCCGGCCGGTTCCCGAGCGCCTTCGGCCCGCTGCCGCTGTTGCGGGAGTCGCGGCTGAACCACCTCGGGAAGCTCATGTTCCAGTGGATCTACTGGCATGCGCTCCTGCCCGGTCGCGAGATTCCGGCGATCGGCCCTGCGATGCCGGAATCGGGCAAGCAGCGCACCCCGGTCCACGCCTGAACGAAGGAGGCAGACGATGACAACGACCCTGATCGCCGACGCCCCGGTCGACGTCGATGCCGAGGGCTTCATGACGAACGCCGGCCAGTGGAACGATCGGATCGCCGAGGCGATCGCCGCGCAGAGCGGCATCGCGGAGTTGACCGACCGGCACTGGCTCGTCATCCGCTTCATGCGCGAGCGCTTTCTCGCGACCGGCACGGCACCGTCGATCCGGGCCCTCGGCAAGGAGTCCGGCGTCCCCGTGAAGGAGCTCTACGAGCTCTTCCCCAAGGGCCCGGCCAAGCTCGCCGCACGGATCGGCGGCATCCCGAAGCCCAAGGGCTGCATCTGAAAGGAGCACCGCGATGACCGAACTGCTCGAACATTCGCAGGACGCAGCAGTCGAGCGCCCCACGCTCGAGAAGGTCTCGATCGTGATCTCGAAGGGCTCGCTCGAGGGGATCTACCCGGGACTGATCATGGCCAACGGCGCCCGCATGGAGGGCATCGACGCCGACCTCTTCTTCACCTTCTTCGGCCTCGACGCGATCCGCACCGGCCGCCAGGCGGCAATCAAGGTCGCGACCGTCGGCAACCCCGGCATGCACATGCCGACGTTCCTCGGCGCGCTGCCCGGCTTCTCCGCACTCGCCACGAAGATGATGCAGCGGCAGATAGAGAAGCTCGACATCCCACCGATCCCGGAGTTCCTCGAGCTGATCGCCGACTCCGGCGCCGGCCTCTACGCCTGCCGCGCCACGGTCGACATGTTCGGCCTGACGAAGGAGGATTTCGTCCCGCAGGTCCGCGACATCATCTCCGTGGGGGAGTTCTACAGCCTCGCGGCCGGAGCACAGATCATCTTCACGTAGGGGAGACGGATTCGATGACTGCACCGAAAGGCTTCTCCGCCGACGAGGCGAGGCGAGTCGGCGAGGAGATCGGGATCGACTGGGCTTCGGCGCCGTTCGACGTCGATCAGTTCCGGCGCGGGATGGACGTCGAGCTCGAGCACGGCCTCCACGACCTGCTCACGAACGTGACCGGCGACGACCCGCTCGTGACCGGCAAGATCGCGCTCGCTCATCTGCACGAGTTCCCCGACTACTACACCCGGCTCGCACGCATGGAGGAGGAGGCGAAGCGCGACGGCCGGCCCGCCTGACCCACGACGGCGTCAGCGCGCGCCGGGCTTGAAGACCATCAGGACGACGATCGCGGCGAGCAGCGCCGCCGACAGGTAGTTGAGCGCACGCGCGACGCGGTCGTCGAGGAGCGCCTGCAGCTCAGGGCTGTCCGCCGCCCCCTCGCCGGCGAGTCGTTGCGCGAGCAGCCGCGCCCGCTTCGGCCGGCGGCCGCCGAGGGCGCCCAGGATCCCGACGGCGACGAAGAGCCCGAGCGCGGCGTCGACCCAGCCGGCGCCGAACCCCCAGTGGCCGAGCTCGACGAGCCAGAGGCCGAACGCGAGCACGAGCACGGCGCCGGCGCCGACGAGCAGCACACCCACCCGGCCGAACGAGAGCAGGAGCGCGATCTCGCGGGGGTCGCGGCGCGCCCGCGCGGCCTCGAAGGCGACGCCGACGACGACGACGCCCGAGACGAGGAGGAACGCGCCCAGCAGGTGGAGAAAGAGAGCGAAGTCCACTGCGGCGGCAACCATCGACCCGAAGTATCCCCGGTTTCCGGGGCCCGGCACGAACCGTTCAGGTCGTCGCAGGACCCGAATCCGTATACAGGCTGTAAGGAAATCGCAAAGTTGCGATGTTTTGGAATGGACGCCGGGGTGTAGTCGTTCTATAACTCGTAGGGCAGATCCGGCGTCCTGCGGGTCTACCCGCGGGCCGGAGGCCAGGGAGGCCGCATCGGAGCGGCCCACCAGCGAACGAAAGGGATTCCACTGAGCGACACGATTCATCTGCACGACCTCACGCCTGCCGAGCGCCTGCTCGAGGAGTCCGCCGAGCGCGGATTCATCGAGGAGAAGGAGATCCAGGCCTTCGCCGACGAGCACGAGCTCCCCGAGGAGGAGCTCACGGCGCTGCGGACCGCGCTCGACGAGCGCGACATCATCGTGCGCGCCGAGGCACGCACCGAGTCCGCGCCCGCCCCGTCCGGCACGCTCGACCCGCTCCAGCTCTTCATGGACGCTGCGGGTCGCCACAAGCTGCTCACCGCGGCCGATGAGGTCACACTCGCAAAGCGCATCGAGAAGGGCGACCTCGCCGCGAAGGAGCGGATGATCAACTCCAACCTCCGCCTCGTCGTCTCGATCGCGAAGCGCTACCAGGGACACGACGTCCCGCTGCTCGACCTGATCCAGGAGGGCGTGATCGGCCTGAACCGCGCCGCCGAGAAGTTCGACTGGCGCAAGGGCTACAAGTTCTCGACCTACGCGACCTGGTGGATCCGCCAGGCCTGCCAGCGCGCCGTCGCGAACCAGTCGAAGACGATCCGCATCCCGGTTCACGTGCAGGAGCGGCGCATCAAGCTGAACCGCGCCTCTGCGGAGCTGCAGGCGAAGCTCGGCCGCGAGGCGACGATCGACGAGCTCGCCGACGCGACCCGCCTCAAGCGCGAGCACGTCGAGGAGGCGCTCGACGCCGTCGACTCGATCTCCCTCAACCAGGGCCTCGGCTCCGACGGCGACTCCGAGCTCGGCGATCTCTTCGCCGACGAGTCCTCGGTCGACCCGGCCGAGGAGGCCGTCGAGTCGGTCCGGCGCCAGCGCGTCCAGCGCGCGGTCGCCGAGCTGCCGGAACGGCAGCGGCGGATCATCGAGCTGCGGTTCGGCTTCGTCGGCGAGTCGGCCTCGCTCGAGACGATCGGCAAGGAGCTCGGCCTGACCCGCGAGCGTGTCCGCCAGCTCGAGAGCGAGGCGCTCATGCGCCTGCAGCTCGAGCTCGGCGACGAGCTCGCGAGCGCGGCCTAGGCCGAACGCGACATCCGGGTACCGAAGGGTCGGCGCACGCCGGCCCTTCGCCGTTTTCGGGGCCTACTTGCCGTTGCCCCAGCCGGAGCTGCCGCCCGCGCCCCCGCCGCTGCCCCGGTCCGAGCCCGGCGCGAAAGCGACGGGGCCGAGGACGGCCCCGGAGTCGCTGCTCGGCGGCGCCGGCTCCGTGCCGCCGGGAGGCGGGACCGGCGGCGTCGCGGCCCCGGGCGCGCTCGTGCCCGCGGGGACGTCGTTCGGCGAGACGGCCGGGGCCGACGGCTTTCTGTGTCCGTTCTCCCTCCCGTTCGAGTAGCCCGGCTGCGTGCCCCGGCCGGTCTGCTTGCCCCTCGCATCGCTCGACGGCGCGCCCGTGGCCGCCTCGGCGCCCGGGTCGGGTGACGACGGCACGGCCGCGGCGGGCGGCGTGTCCGCCGGCGCGGGAGAGCTCGGGACGGCAGGCGCCTCGACCGGTGCGGGCAGCGCGACCGCTGCGAACAGACGCGTACGCCGCTTCGCCGCGGCGCTCGGGAGCACCGGGGCGGGACCCGTGCGCGGAGCGGGTGCGGTCGCTGCGCCTGTCCGCGCGGGCAGCGAGGCGGCCGGCGCCGGCGCACGGGTGCGCACCGGCTGGGACTGGTGCGCGGGCTGCGTCACGGGCGCCGCCGCGACGACGGTGCCCGCGCTGACGACCGCGACCGTGGCGGCGACCTTGACGGCCGCACCGCCCCCCAGGAGCATCGTCTTCAGACCGGCGAGGAGGTTGCCGAGGTCGGCGCCGCGGGCGAGCCGGCGCTTGCGCTCGGGCGGCTGCTCGAGACCCGCGGCGAGCGAGCGGCGGGCGCGGAAGATGAGCGTCTCGACCGCCGCCTGCGACAGCTCGAGCTCCTCGGCGATCTCCCGGTAGGAGAGCCCCTGCCATTCGCGGAGGAGGATCGCGCGCCGCTGGTTCTCCGGCATGTCCCCGAGCACGTCCTGGAGCCCCATCAGCTCGTCGGCGCGCCGCGAGGGCGCCGGGGTCAGCTCTTCGACGACCTCGAAGTCCGCGGGCGACTCGATCCGCCCGCGGCGCCAGGTCGAGCGGCGGCGGGACAGGCAGACGTTGTGCGCGATCTTGAAGAGCCACGCGGACTCGAGCTCGGGGACGACGCCGCGCTTGATGCCGCGGAACGCGTTCAGGAAGGTGCTCTGCACCGCGTCCTCGGCCTCCTCGCGCGAGCCGAGCTGGTGGAGGCAGTAGCGGAAGATCTGGTTCGCGTACGCCTCGTAGAGCGAGCGGGTGGCGTCGGCCTCGGGGGCCGGCGTTCCTTCGACGCGAACCGCACGACCTATGGACGGTACTGCTGCCACTCGTCTTCTTCTCCCATGGACGCTGCCGGCCGCCCCGCCCGAGCGCGCCGAGAAGTCACATCGTGGACCGGGGTGTCCACGCGGGCAACTCATTTGCAACTCGTATTACAGGGGTTTTACAGGATCAATCGTCGCTACCGGACGCGGAGTCCTCCGACGGAGCGACGGTGCTGAGGGGCGGATTCGGCACCGGCGACGTGGCCCCTGCCCCGCCGGCGTCAGGCTGCAGCGTGGCGGTGCCGGCGGCCTGCCCGTCCGTGCCGTCGCTCGAGCCCGAGCCGCCGCCGGAGGCCGCGTCGCCGCCCGAAGCGGAGGTGGAGCCGCTCTCCGAGCCGGAGAAGCCACCCTGTGCGGGCTGAGAGCCGCGCGTGGAACCGTCTGTCCCCTCCCTTTCCGTCGCGGCGCGCGTGTGCCCGTCCGCCGAGCCGCCGAGCTCCGACCGGTCACCCGACGACGAGTCGCGGCGCTCGCGCAGAGCCGCGGGAGACGCCAGCGCGAGGACGTTGCGGACGGCCGGGCCGGCCGTCGCCGCGGCGGACACCGGAACGGAGGGCGCCTGCCGCAGCGGCCGGGCGTTCGCGTGGACGGCTCGGAGCGGTGCCGTGCGCGGGTGGTCGAAGAACACGTGCGGCGCGACGACGGCTCCGCCGGTCGCGACCGCCGCGCCCACGCCCGCCACGACGACCGCCTTCGCGACGACGGGCGCCGCCGAGCCCGACGCGCCTCCGAGCAGGCGCGCGAGCGTGTCGACGAACGACATACCGCTCACCGCCGTGTACGCCGTCTGCAGGCGGACGCGCAGGCCCTGCCGTGCGCGGAAGAGCAGCGACTCGACGGCCGGCCCGGTGACGGCGAGCGCCTCGGCGAGCTCGGCATAGCTCAAGCCGCCGAACTCCCGGAGGAGCAGCGCGTCGCGCTGCGGCTGCGGGAGCTCGGAGACGGCCTGCCAGAGCGCGGCGAGATCCGCCCGCCGGATCGCCTCCCCGAGCGGGTCGGCCGCGTGGCTCTCGGCGTCGATCTCCGCCGCCGGCAACGGCTCGCGCATGCGGGCGCGGATGCGCGCCCAGCATTCGTTGCGGGCGATCGTCGCGAGCCAGGCGGCAGGCTCCCGGGGCGCGGTGCCGTTGAGGAGCGCGCGGTGTGCGGCGAGGAAGGTCTGCTGCGACGCATCCTCGGCCTCTGCACGGTCGCGGAGGAGCGCCCGGCAGAGCCCCGAGACGAGGCGCCCGTGCCGCGCGTAGAGCTCCTCGGTCCGCGCGACGGCCGCCCCGGACTCGGGGCGGCCGCTCGCGCGAAGAGACTCGGGGGCGCTAGTCGTCGCCGCCTCCGCCGTTGTCACCGGAGCCGGAGCCACCGGAGCCGGAGCCGCCGGAGCCGCCGGAGCCGCCGGAGCCGCTGTCGCCGGAGCCGCCGCTTGTTCCGCCGGAGCCTCCGTCGTCACCGCTTCCGGCGCCCACGCCGTTTTGGCCGTTGAGATCGACGGAGAGCGTCACGGCCTGGCCGATCATCGATGCCGGCAGGGTCAGGCCTGCGGGCAGGGGCACCGTGAGCGTCTGCGTCCCGACGGTGAGCGTCACCGTTCCCGGCCCGACCGCGGACACGACGGCCGAAACCTGGAGCGCGCTCGCGTTCGTCTGCCCGACGACGTCGGAGCTCTCCTGGTCGAGCTCGCCGCTGCTCTGGATCGCGACCTGTGACGAGACGATCGAACCGGGCGTCAGCGTCGTCGCCGTGATCGGAGCCGTGGTGGCCGCCGAGGCGAGCACGCGGCCCGTGTGCAGCGCGACGAGATGCCTGTTGCTCGAGAGGAAGAGCGTCGAGCCGACGCGGCGGACGACGATCCCGCGGATGTGCGCCGAGCGGGCGCGCCCGACCACCGTGGCGCGACCGCCCGAGACGGCGACGCGCGAACCGATGGACGCGCGGCCCGAGACGGCCGACAGGCCGCCGGACGGCGACGCAACGAGGAGGGCGCCGTGCTGCTTCGCGACGACGACCCCCGTGAAGGTGGCAGCGCCCGACGACGCGGGCCAGACGGCCACGACGGCGGTGACGGCAAGGATGAGCGAAAGACGTTTCATGGGAGAACTCCTTCCTACGGATACCCATATCGGGTGGGTTTGCATAGGGGGAGAGCCCCAAACCGAGAAAAACTTGCGCCAGTGGTGTGGCCGGTAACGTTGCCCGGTTCCTGGCCCCCGAGCACGCTGCCGGTTACACCACCCTAGGCGACCGCGATCGTCCGGCCCCCGAGCTCTCGCCGGAGCCGGACGAGCAGGGCCTCGAGCGCGAGCGACGTCGAGAGCTGGAGCTCCTCCGCATCCCGCCAGGCTTCGCGGACGAGCTCGCAGGCGCGCTCGG
>DATKQO010000312.1:0-7521 GCA_035532715.1 Gaiellaceae bacterium
GGCCCGAGCAGATCCCGGACTTCATCGGGCTCAAGGGCGACAGCTCCGACAACATCCCGGGCATCCCCGGGATCGGCGACAAGACGGCCGGTCAGCTGATCGCGCAGTACGGCTCGGTCGAAGGCGTCATCGAGCACGCGGGCGAGCTCTCGCCTGCGCGCAAGAAGAACGTGATCGAGTTCGCCGATCAGGCGCGCATGGCGAAGGAGCTCGCGACGATGCGGCGCGACCTCGACCTCGACTGCGACCCGGCAGAGCTTGTGCTCAACGCGCCCGACCGTTCGCAGCTGCGCGAGATCTTCCGCCGCTTCGAGTTCCGCGCGCTCTTCAACCGCATCGACGAGCTCGACGAGGCGGTGCCCGCCGCCGAGCGGATCGTCGCGGGCACGGCGGTGCCGTGGGAAGCCGTCGACGAGCTGCCGCCGCTGAGCGGGCCGGTCTCGGTTGCGGTGCACGGCGACCGCGTCGCCGTGGCCCGCGAAGGCGCTCCGGTCCTCGTGGCGCCGGTCCCGAGCGATTTGAGCGTCGCGCTCCGCGACGCGCAGATCGCCGCGCACGACTACAAGGCGCTGCCGCGGCTGACGCTGCTCCCGGCGGAGGACACGATGATCGCCGCGTACCTGATCGAGCCGGGACGTCCCGGCTACGAGCTCGACGACCTCGCGGCGGAGTACGGCGTCGAGGCGCTGCCCGAGCCCGAGCCGGAGGAGGAGACCGCAGCGCTCGTCCGCGCCGCCGAGGTTCCCCGCCGGCTCGCGGGGCTGTTGCGCGTGCGCCTGCGCGAGCGCGGCAGCGAGGAGCTGTACGACCGCATCGAGCTGCCGCTCACCGCCGTGCTCGCTGCGATGGAGGACGCCGGCGTCAAGATCGACACGTACCGCATGGGCGAGATCACCGCGCGGCTCGCCGACCGCGTCGAGGAGCTCGAGTCGATGGCGTACGAGCTCGCGGGCGAGGAGTTCGTGCTCGGCTCGACGCAGCAGCTCGCGCGCATCCTGTTCGACAAGCTCGGCCTCACGCCGGGCCGCAAGGGCAAGACCGGCTACTCGACCGACACCCGCGTGCTGCGCACGATTCGCAACGACCACGAGATCGTCGCGGTCGTCGAGGAGTGGCGCGAACTGACGAAGCTCCTCAACACGTATCTCGTGCCGCTGCCGGGGCTGCTCGGCGCGGACGGGCGCCTGCACACGACGTTCAACCAGGCGGTCGCTGCGACCGGCAGGCTCTCGACGTCGAACCCGAACCTGCAGGCGATTCCGATTCGCACCGAGCTCGGCCGCGAGATCCGGAGCGCGTTCGTCGCCGAGCCCGGGCACCGGCTCGTGTCGGCGGACTATTCGCAGGTCGAGCTCCGCATCCTCGCGCACGTCTCCGGCGAGCCTCGCCTGCGCGAGGCGTTCGAGCGCGGCGAGGACATTCACACCGCGACCGCCGCGGAGGTGCTCGGCAAGGATCCGGCGACGCTGACGAAGGACGAGCGCAACGTCGCGAAGATGGTCAACTTCGGGATCATCTATGGGATCTCCGCGTTCGGGCTCTCGGAGAACCTCGAGATCCCGCGCGAGGAGGCGCAGGAATACATCGACACGTATCTCGCGCGTTTCCCGATGGTGCAGGACTTCATCGAGCGCACGATCGAGCAGGCGGAGCGGGACGGCTATGTGACGACGCTGCTCGGCCGCCGCCGCCCGGTGCCGGAGATCCGTGCGCAGAACCGGCAGACGCACGCGCTCGGCGAGCGGCTCGCCGTCAACTCGGTCATGCAGGGAACCGCCGCCGACGTGATCAAGGTGGCGATGGTGAACATCCACCGGCGCCTGCAGGACGAGGGACGCGGCTCGCGCCTCGTGCTCCAGGTGCACGACGAGCTGCTCGTCGAGGCGCCGGACGCCGAGGTCTCGACGGTAAAGGAGCTCGTGCGCGCCGAGATGTGCAGCGCCTATCCGCTCGACCCGCCGCTCGCCGTCGACGTCGGCGTCGGCGACAACTGGCGCGAAGCCAAGGGCTGAGCTAGATGACGTCCGGCAGCGAGTCGGGCACGAGCCCGAGCCCGAGGCGCAGCTCGTCGATCAGGCGCTGCGCGTGGTCGAGCAGGAGGGAGAGCGGCTCGATCTCCGCGCGGGGAACTTCGACGGTGACGCGGACGGGCGAACGGGCCGTCGACGAGAGCGCGAGCGATTCGTCGCCCTCGCGGGCGAGCGCCGTCAGGTCGAGGTACTCGTCGCGTCCCAGTCGCGCACCCGGCGCGAATTGCGCCTCGGCGTCGCGCAGCCGGCGCGCGAGCACCGTGGGGTAGTGGCCGGGGACGCTGACGGTCGCCTCGCCGCCTCGCAGGCCGATCGACGCGGACCACATCGGATAACCGGCGTCGTGCCGTTCGTGGCGCAGCACCGAGACTGCGACCGAGGGCGTCTCCCCGATCGGGTAGCGCTCGTCCATGGAGCTCACAGTACCCGGGGGCTACGGGCCGTAGCCGGGCTCTGCACGGAGCAGGCACGTCAGCCCGGCGCTCGCCGAGTCCGGGGTGCGCCGCGCGGACGTAAAAAGATGCATGACCGTCAAACTTCGCGGCGCCGCAGGCGTCTGAAGGCTCAGGGCTATACTGGCCGACCTATATGACAAACGAAACCATCAACGAACCTGTGACCGACCCGAGGCTCGAGGAAGGTGTCTGGACGACAGGCCCGGACGGCGAGCTGATTCCGGACTACGAGTCGACCTTCCCGACGATCAACGAAGGGGAGGTCGTTCACGGCACCGTCGTCCGCGTGGACAAGGACGAGGTGCTCGTCGACATCGGCTACAAGTCCGAAGGCGTCATCCCCGTCAGCGAGCTCTCCATCCGCCGCTCCGTGAACCCTGCGGACGAGGTTTCCCTCGGCGACGAGATCGCCGCGCTCGTGATGACGAAGGAGGACGCCGACGGCCGGTTGATCCTCTCGAAGAAGCGCGCCCGCTTCGAGATCGCCTGGAAGGCGATCGAGCAGGCGCACGAGCAGGGCGAGGCCGTCAACGGGCGGGTGATCGAGGTCGTCAAGGGCGGCCTGATCCTCGATCTCGGCGTGCGCGGCTTCCTGCCCGCTTCGCTCGTGGACATTCGCCGCGTGCAGGACCTGGACGAGTTCCTCGGCCAGGAGCTCCGCGCGAAGGTCATCGAGCTGAACCGCTCGCGCAACAACGTCGTGCTCTCCCGGCGCGCCGTCCTCGAGGACGAGCGCAAGGAGATGCGCCAGGCGATCCTCGACCGGCTCAACCCGGGCGACGTCGTCGAGGGCACGATCTCGAACATCGTCGACTTCGGCGCGTTCGTCGACCTCGACGGCATGGACGGGCTTATCCACATCTCGGAGCTGTCGTGGAGCCACGTCAACCATCCGTCCGAGGTGCTCGAGATCGGGCAGAAGGTCGACGTCAAGGTGCTCGACATCGACCGCGACCGCCAGCGGATCTCCCTCGGTCTCAAGCAGACCCAGATCGATCCGTGGCAGCAGGTGCTCGAGAGCTACCAGGAGGGCGACATCGTCTCCGGCAAGGTGACGAAGGTCGTCACGTTCGGGGCGTTCGTCGAGATCCTGCCGGGCGTCGAGGGCCTCGTGCACATCTCGGAGCTCGCGCAGCACCACGTCGAGAACCCGCGCGAGATCGTCTCGCAGGGCGACACGGTGAACGTGCGCATCCTCGAGGTCGACGCCGAGCGGCGGCGGTTGTCGCTGTCGCTCAAGCGCGTGGAGGACGGGATGCCCCTTCAGCCGGGTGCCGGCGAGGAGGCTGCGCCGCCGTCGATCGACCTCTCGGAGGACGTCTTCACCGACGAGCCCGTCGCCGCGGCGGCCGTCGAGCCGGAGGCCGAGGCCGAGATCGAGGCGGACGTGGACGCACCTGCCGCAGTCGCCGCGGACGAGCCCGTCGAGGGCTCGGACGACATCGCGCCCGGCGAATAACGTACCGCTGCGTGGCGGGGCGATTGCTCGCAGTCGCGATCACCGGTGGGATCGCGGCCGGGAAGACCGAGGCGCTCGCGGCGTTCGAACGCCGCGGCGCCGTCGTCTCCTCGGCCGACGCGATCGTGCACCGCATCTACCGGGAGGACGGCGAGCTGAAGGACGAGTTGCGCGCGCGCTGGGGCGACCGCGTGTTCGACGCCGCCGGCGAGGTCGACCGTGGGGCCGTCGCGGCGATCGTCTTCGCGGACCCCGACGAGCTCGCGTGGCTCGAGCGCGTGCTTCATCCCCGGGTCGCGCGCGCACACGAGCAGTGGCTCGCGGAGCTGGCGGCCCGTCCGGACCCGCCGGAGCTCGTCGTCGTCGAGATCCCGCTGCTGTACGAGACCGGGGGCGAGGCCCGCTACGACAAGGTCGTCGTCGTGACCGCGTCGCGGGCCGCGCGCGCCGGGCGGCGCGGCGGCGGGTTCGAGGCGCGCGAGTCGCGGCTGATCGCCGACGACGAGAAAGTGCGCCGCGCCGACTTCGCGTACGTGAACGACGGCTCCCTCGAGGAGCTCGACGCCTTCGTCGCGGGCGTCGTCGAGGAGCTCGCATCGTCCTCCTGAGGCGGATCTTCCTGCTCGGGGCGGTGGCGGCTGCCCTGATCGGCGCCTTCACCTACCTGCAACGGACGGAGCCGGCCTGGTGGGCACGGCTCTGGTACCCGCTCAAGTACGCGTCGATCGTCCGCGGGCACGCGGGCCACTACCGCCTGAATCCTGCGCTGCTCGCGGCGGTGATCGAGCAGGAGAGCAAGTTCGACCCGAACGCGCGCTCGAGTGCGGGCGCGATCGGGCTCATGCAGCTCCAGCCGGCGACCGCAGAGGGGATCGCGATCCACACGGGCGGCTCGAAGTTCGTCCTCTCCGATCTCCAGAACCCGGAGATCAACATCCGCTACGGGGCGTGGTACCTCCGCCACCTGCTCGACAAGTACGGCGGCGACGAGCGCACCGCGCTTGCGGCCTACAACGCGGGCCAGGCGAACGTCGACGCGTGGCGGAGCAAGGGCGAGGGCGTCCAGTTCCCCGAGACGCGGGCCTACGTCGACCGGGTCGAGCGCCTGAAGGGCATCTACCGGCGCGCGTACCGGTCCGAGCTCGGTCTGCGCTAGGGCGTCGGCGCGGGCGGCGGTTCCTGGTCGCTCGGCGGCGGCTCCCCCGGCAGCGCCGGCAGCGAGCCGGGGCAGCTCCCGCCGTTCGCGTTCAGGACGGAGAACCGTTGCGTCGCCGCGACCTCGTGCCCGTGCCCGTCGCCGACGCCGACGGTCGCGACGTAGACGCCGTTCGCGAGCGTCGTCGTGTCGTAGCTTCGGCTGAGCAGGAAGAGGAACCGGCCGGGCATCGACGCGTACTGCTCGTGTCCGAAGCGGGGCGCGTTCTGGTAGGTGCCGTGGGCGTAGACGCTCCAGAAATTCGCGTTCGCCGGCAGTGTCTGCCGGAAGTCGGCGACGGTGCGCCACGGCAGCACCGTCTTCCCGCCGAGCTTCGTCACCTTCCACTGCACGAACGCGGGAGCGACCGGCAGGCCGAGGAACTGGCCGGGCACGGCGATCGGCGGCAGGTCGTACGCGTCCACGTCGAACTCGAGGCGCCCGCACAGCCCGAGCGGCGTCTGGATGTCGCCGATCTGGTTGCGGATCAGGATGTCGCGGATCGCGGGCTCCGTCGTGTCGCGGTACGGCGTCAGATGACCCGGCTGGAGCGGGTTGACGACGTGGCCGCCGTCGATCTCCGTGATGTGCACGTGGCCGAACGGCGGTTGCACGTATCCGAGCACCGTCTTGCGGGCGATCACGTGCTCGCCCTCGCCGACGACGCTGACGATGTGGAAGAACTGGAAGGTCACGTCGTGGTCGGTCACGAGGTTCAGGACGTCGGCCCCGAGATAGTGGGCCGTGCCGTCCTCGACTGCGTAGATCGGGGTGCCGTTCGGGGCGGCGATGTCGATGCCCTGGTGGAACGAGAAGAGCCCCGGGCCCTCGAACGCGCCGGCGAGGATCCCGTCTTCGTAGACCGTCCGCGGGTCGCCGAAGAAGCCGCGAACCGGGTGCTGACGGCCGAACGGCTTGAACGGCCAGGAGTAGGCGGACGCCGCTCCTGCCTGCCCGAGCGCGGACAGGACGAGCAGCACGACGACGATGACGCGAAGGCGACCCATGGGCACGACCGCTGAAAGTATGAGACGACCGGCGGCGGGCGAGGGTTGGCCGCGCGCCGCGAGCCGGTTGCCCGTGCGGTCTTCGCGTCTTCTCGGTCACTTCCATCGGGGTACCCTGTCTCGGTGGCCGAGCTTCTGACATCCGCCGACTATCTGCCGCTCGGCGACCAGCCGCGCGCGATCGAGACGCTCGCCGAAGGCCTCGCCGCGGGCGACCGCTACCAGACCCTGATCGGCGCCACCGGCACCGGGAAGACCGCGACGATGGCGTGGACGATCGAGAAGGTCGGCCGGCCGGCGCTCGTCATCGCGCACAACAAGACGCTCGCGGCGCAGCTCTGCAACGAGTTCCGCGAGTTCTTCCCGCACAACGCCGTCGAGTACTTCGTCTCGTATTACGACTACTACCAGCCCGAGGCGTACGTCCCGCAGGCCGATCTCTACATCGAGAAGGACTCGTCGCGGAACGACGACATCGACCGGCTGCGCCACTCGGCGAGCTCCAACCTGCTCTCGCGGCGCGACGTGATCGTCGTCGCGTCTGTCTCGTGCATCTACGGCCTCGGCTCACCGGACGAATACAAGGAACGCGTCGTCTTCGTGAACGTCGGCGAGGAGCAGGATCGCGACCTGATGCTGCGGAAGCTGATCGACATCCAGTACGTGCGCAACGACACGCTGCTCGGCCGGGGGAAGTTCCGTGTCAAGGGAGACGTCGTCGAGGTGCAGCCGGCGTACTCGGAGACCGCGTACCGCGTGTCGTTCTTCGGCGACATGGTGGAGGCGATCACGCACTTCGACCCGCTGACGGGAGAGGTGCTCTCGAAGTACGACCAGATCACGATCTTTCCGGCGACGCAGTACGTGACGTCGAAGCCGACGATCGAGCGGGCGGTCGGCGAGATCCGGCACGAGCTCGAAGAGCAGGTCAAGCAGTTCGAGGCGGAGGGCAAGATGCTCGAGGCGCACCGCATCCGGCAGCGCACCGAGTACGACCTCGAGATGATGCAGGAGCTCGGGTTCTGCAACGGGATCGAGAACTACTCGCGCATCCTCGACGGCCGGCCGGCCGGCTCGGCGCCGCACACGCTGCTCGACTACTTCCCATCCGACTTCGTCGTCTTCGTCGACGAGTCGCACCAGTCCGTCCCGCAGGTCGGCGGGATGTACGAGGGCGACCGCTCGCGCAAGCAGACGCTCGTCGACTTCGGCTTCAGGCTTCCGTCCGCGCTCGACAACCGGCCGCTGCGCTTCGACGAGTTCCTTGCGAAAGTGCCGCAGCTCGTGTTCGTGTCGGCGACGCCGGGGTCGTTCGAGCTGCGCAACTCGACGCGCATCGCCGAGCAGCTCATCCGGCCGACGGGTCTCGTCGACC
>DATKQO010000313.1:0-7461 GCA_035532715.1 Gaiellaceae bacterium
CCATCGCTCCGGCAGGAGCTTCCCCACCAGCCGCACGCCGCCGAAGAGCTGGGCGGCCTCACGGTTGGCATAGGTCACCCGGAGGCCCGAGTCGACGGCGATCACGGCCTCGCCGAGATGGTCGAGCAGATGGCGAAACCGATTGCGTCCCCGCTCGCTCTCCTCGTAGAGGCCCGCCCGGTCGAGCGCCTGCGCGCAGACGCCTGCCAGCGCACCGAGAAAGCTCACGTCTTCCTCGACGAACCGGCGCTCCTTGCTCCAGACGAAGCCGATCGCTCCGATGACGGCGTCGCCCGAACGCAACGGGATGGCTGCAAGCGAACGGTCGTTGCGTCGACCGAGCGACTTCGCGGCCCGTGGCCATTCGTCCCGAGCGCCCTCGAGCGAGGCGATCAGCACCGGCTCGCTCCGGACAATGGCCGCCTCGAGCGGCATCAGCGACCCGTCGTCCGTGCCGGGAATGCCCTCGTCGAGATCGGGCGGGTGCCCCGCTTTCGCGATCGTCCTCAGGACACCGGTGCCGGGGTCGCGGAGCACCGCGCGGCCACCGCTCGCGCCGAGCGCGGAAAGCGCCTCGTCGATCACCACGCGACCCACGTCAGCCGGCGTCAGCGCCTCTCCAAGCTGCGCGGTGACGGCCTGGAGCCGCGCCGTCCGGTCGTGGAGGAGGCGTTGGTTGGCGCGGTCGAGCGCCTGCGCGCACAGCCGCGAGAGCGCGAGCAGGAACGCGCGCTCGTCGTGGTCGAACACGCGCGAGCCGGGGAAGCGGAAGGTGAGCGACCCGAGCGGTTCGTCCCCGGCGATGAGAGGCAGAGCCACCGCGGCGTAATCGGCGGGGTAGCCGCGGATCTCGCGGACCTCCGGATAACGCTCGTCGACCTCCTTCGGCGACTCGAGTACGACGAGCTCTCCCGTTCGCGCTGCATCCGCGAGCGCGGTCGGGAAGTCGACGGGAAGCGGATCGAACGCCGCGATCAGCTCGGGCGGGTAGCCGTGCGATGCGATGATCCTCAGCCGCCCGCCGCGCGCGTCGAGAAGCGCCACCGAGCCCGCGTTCGCGCCGAGCGCGCCGACGCCCTGCTCGACGATCGACTCTGCAATGTCGCTGCGCGAATGACGGGTCGCGAGCGTCTCCGTCAATCCCTGCAGCCGCCCCGCGAGATCGTGGAAGACGTCGTGCTCCAGACGGTCGAACGCCTCCGCCGCCCGCCGGCCGAGCCCCTCCAACCGGGTCCGGTCGCGGGGTTCGAACGTGCGCGCCGCCGCGTAGTCGAGCCCGAGGGCGCCCAGCACGCGCCCGGACGCCGCGAGCGGGATCGCCACGGCACAGCCTGTGTCGAGCTCGCCCGGCAGGAGCGCGCCGCGCGCATAGACGGTCTGGCCCGTTCGAACGGCCTCGGCCAACGCCGTGCCGGCGCCGAGCGGCTGCCGGCGCCAGCGGCGGACGCTCTCCTCGGCGATGCCGGCCACACCGACGAGCTCGAGCTGCCGCTCCTCCGCGGAGAGGCGCGCAAGCACGGCACCGCGCGCACCTGCGGCGGCAGCCGCCGCCGCGGCGATCGAGTCGGACGAATCGACCCCCGCAAGCTGCCACGAGGCCCCGTCCGCGTCCCGGGCGGCCGGCTCGTCCACTGCCTTCGTGTCCACGTCGGCCAGCATGAGTACCAGCGACCCCACGCCGACGGCGAGCTGCGCAAGCCGGCGCTCCTCACCGTCGAACGCCGGCTCCTCCCGCCTGAGCACGACGTGGGCGTACGGCTCGTTTTGGAGCCACAACGTGAGCCCGAGCACGTGCCCGGAAGCCTCGGACTCCGTGGCACGGCCGTCGGCGTCGACCGCTGCCGTCTCGGCGCCGGCAAGGCGGCGCGCTGCCTCCGCCACCGTGTCCAGCACGGCCGCGACCGACCCGTCCCCTGCGAGGTCGAGCAGCGCGGTCGCAAAGAGCTCCGGGGTCACGTCGCGCCTTTCGAGCCGGTGCTCTCGCCGCCGCGAGAAGGAAGGACTCCCATTTCCACACTCCGAGTAGGCCGCAGGAGAGTTCCCTTGTCTTGTATCGCGTTGCTCGGGGTAGATCCAAGAGCCTATCCCCGGTACCGCGGTACGTGGATTCCCGGATGAAGCGTATGTGCGACCCCGGGACGGGTTACGGCCCGGCGGCGAGGCCCGACCAGAGTGCCCGCAGGCGGCGGGCGGCTGCGGCCGGCGAAAGCTCGGCCTCGGCGGCGCGCCGCGCGGCGTCGCCGGCCGCCCGCGCCCGGGCAGGCTCGGCGAGCAGGAGCTCGACCTGTGCGGCCAGTGCGTCCGCATCCCCCGTCGGGGCGAGCGCGTGGACCAGCCCGCGTGGGAGGTCGGCGAACGGCGACACGGCGCCGCCGACGAACGGCACGCCCGCGGCCGCGGCGAGCAGCGCCGGACGCATGCCGACCGGAGCCGTGGCCGGCACGCAGACGACGTGCGCAAGGGCGTACCAGAGCGGCCGGGTCGCGTCGTCGACCGTCCACTCGACGATCGCCCGGTGCCCGAGCGCGAGCGCCCGGCGCTCACAGGCGTCGCGGTAGCGCGCGTCGACCTCGCCCTCGGGGATCGCCGCGACGACGACGTCGTCGTAGCGCTCGCGCAAGGCTTGTGCGAGGTCGAGCAGGACGTGCAGGCCACCCTCGGGGCGGTACGGCCCGGCGTAGAGCAGCGTGCGGCCGCCGAGCCGATGCAGCCGCCGGAACCGCTTGACCTCGCTGTCGCGCCGCTCGAGCAGCGTGCCGATGGGCGCATGCTCGACGAGGTCGACCGGCGTGCGAAGGAGCGCCCACGGCCTCGGCAGATCGCGGCCGAGGAGGCGGAGCCGGCGCTCGTCGTCGACGAGGACGAGATCGGCGGAGCGGGCGGCGCGCGCTTCTCGCCGGCTCAGGCGCTCCGCGCCCGAGAGGTCGGCGACGACGCGTTCCGCCGGGCTGCGGCGGCCGCGGAGCGAGCCCAGAGCCGCGGCGCTTGCGTGGACGACGACCGGTCCGGCGGCCGGCTGTACCCGCCCGCCCGGCTCCACGCCGTCGAGCTCCGCGCGCGCCTCCTGGGCGTCGAGCCACCAGGGGCGCTCGCCGACCCATTCGACGCGGAAGGAGGCTGCGCCCGGCGCCGAGCCGGTCAGGTTGCGCGGCCTCGACTCGGCGACCGCCACGGCTACTCCTCCTCCTGCGCGCCGACGCGGTTCACCTTGCCGCCGGTGCCGCCGCCGCCGAAGGGGGTCGGTCTCCACCAGGCCCACTCGACGCAATCCGTGCACTGTTTGGCGCAGAAGTCGCCCTGCTCGTGCCACTGGCGCATCTGGCGCATGCGGGCGCCGTGCCAGGTCTTCAGGACGCCGCCGTTACGCACGTTGCCGAGCGGTGTGACGGCGTCGTAGTCGCGCGAGCACGAGACGACGACTCCGTCCCAGTGGATGTGGCAGTGGTACCAGAGGTTCGGGCACGGGGCGCGTTCGACGCCCGTATCGCCGTCGCCGTCCTCGACGGCGAGCGCCGAGACCTCGTCGATCTGCCCACCCCAGGTGTCGAGCTCCTTGATGTTCACGATGTCCGCGCGGCTGCGCCGCCAGCGCTCGACGAACGCTGCGACCTCGGCGTCGGTCTCGGACAGCCGCACGATCTGTATGTCCGCCTCGATGCCGGAGCCGAGCTCGTGCTTGAGGTCGAGGAAGCGTTCGATGTTGCCGAGAACGGTCTCGAAGTTCCCTTTGACCCGCACCTTTTCGTACGTCTCCTTCGTCAGGCCGTCCATGCTGAGATAGATGCGGTCGAGCCCCGATGCGAGCACCCGCCGCGCCATCTCCTCGTCGAGCCGCGTCGCGTTCGTCGACAGCTCGACCCAGAGGCCGCGCGCCTTTGCGTACTCGATCATGTCGATGATTCGTGGATGGAGCAGCGGCTCGCCCCAGGAGTGCAGCACGACCGCTTCCGCGAAGGGCGCGATCTCGTCGATGATCGACGTGTAGAGCGGCCAGTCCATGTAGCCCTTCGGCCGCGTGTCGATGTGCAGACCCGTCGGGCACATGATGCAGTCGAGGTTGCAGACGTTCGTCGACTCGACGTACACCCGGTCGGGAAACGTCGGTGCGTGCTCGAGCCCGAGCTCGTACGACGCCCACTTCACCGGCATGTTCGCCTTCTGGCGCAACCGCCGCCGGAGAAGCTGCGGGTGGATCAGGGTCTCGCGCTTCACGCGGGCTTCACTCCGTAGAAGCAGAGATAGCGTGCGAACAGGGAGGGCCGGAGCCGCACGAGCGGCGCGTAGAGGCGGGCGGCGATCCGTGCGGTGTAGCGGCTCGTGAACACGCGCGGGTAGAGCCCCGCGCACCACGTTCCCGCGTGCCCGCGCAGGCGGATGTCGGTCACGCCGGCCTTGTCGAGAAGCGCACGCGCCTCGTGGGCCGTCACGTAGCGAATGTGGTACTCGTCGGTCGGACTGTTCGGGATCGTCGGCAGCCGTCCGCGCAGCAGCCAGAGCCGGTAGCGCCAATGCCCGATGTTCGGGACGAGCCAGATGAACTTCCCGCCCGGGCGGACGCAACGAACGCACTCGGCCACGTGCCGTCGCAGGAAGAAGAGGTGCTCGAGGTTCGAGTTCGCGACGACGGCGTCGAACTCGCCGTCGGGGAACGGCAGCGCCTCGGTGTCGAGATCGACCTGCTGGGCATCGACGCCCCGCGCACGCGTCCGCTCCGGACCGACGTGCGACACGTCGGTGCCGACGACGTCGATGCCGTGCTCCTTCAGCAGGCCCGCCAGAAAGCCGGGGCCGCAGCCGGAGTCGAGGACTCGCTCGCCCGGCTCGAGCGCGTCGAGCACGAGCTGCAGCCGCGAATAGTCCACGCCGCCCTCTGGCACATGGCGCCAATGGTCGTCGTAGTACGAGCGCAGATCCATCTGTGTCGAGGCTAGGAGCGGAGCATCCGTGAGTGGCTCAACTCAGGTCGAGGGAGACGGGAACGAACGTCGAGTTGCGCCCTCCGGATCGGCCGGGCGCGACCCGGGGACGTGGAGCGAGAGCCAGGGCCAGCCGCAGGCGCCGCGGTGGAGAAGATCCTCGGACGGGTCGGCGTGCTGCGCGAGCAGACAGGCGGCGACGGCGGGCTGCACTTCACCGGCACGGCGGAGCGCGCGTGCCTGGCGGAACCACTCGAGCCAGGGCCGCTGTGAACGCCGCGCCGCGTCTGCGTACAGCGCTGCCGCGGCGGCATACTCGCCCCGCGCTTCGAGCAGCCTTCCCTCGGTCGACAGCGCGTCCGGATCCCAGGGGTTCAGCGCTTCGGCAGCGTGGACCTGCGCGAGTGCGGCGGCCGGCGTACCGGCCGAGGATGCGCGCGCGAGCCGGCCGGCGGCGACGTACGGGAGCGCCAGCGCGACGAGCGCCGCGGCGGCCGCGACGAGCAACAGCGGGCGGGGCCGCGGCTCCCGCGGTGCGCCGGAGGGGACGGCGGCGGCGCCCACGACGAAGAGCACAGGCGCCACGATCCCGGGAAACGACCAGGTCCAGTCCGCGGACGCCTCGACGAGGAGCGCGACGAAGGCCGCCGCGGCCGCCGCGGCGGCGGCGCGGTCGGCACGAAGCGCGGAGCGCAGGGCGAAGAGCACGGCGCCGAGGAACGCGGCGAGAAGCGCGACGCCCGGCGCTCCCAGCTCGGCGCCGAGCTCGAGCTCGAGGCTGTGCGGCTGGAGGATGTAGAGGTCCGGCAGCCGGCGCTCCACGCCCCAGCGGACCGCGTAACGACCTGCGCCGTCGCCCGTGAGTGGAGCCTCGCGGATGGCACCGACCGCGACGCGCCAGGCTTCCCTCCGGCCGTCGAGCGAGATCGTCGTGAAGCGGGTGTTCCCCGGCGCCGCCGCGGGCGGCGTGTCCGTCGCGAGACCGGCGGCGAAGGCGTGGGCGCGCTGGACGAACGAAGGCGCGAGCAGCGCGGCGACCGCAGCCGCGACGAGCACCGTCCCTGCGATCGCGGCAAGCGTACGCGGCCGCGGCCACAGCCCGAGCCTGCGTCGCGGCGCCGGCAGCGCCCCGGCCGCCGCAAGCACGGCGGCCAGGGCGAGGGTGACGAGCGCGTAGCTCCGGAGCGCCCCGGTGGCGCCGGCCGGCCCGTCGGTCAGGAGCGCCCGGTCGACCGCGCGAAGCTCGACCGCGAGCGCCGCACCGGCGCCCACGATCAGCGCTGCCGCGACGAGCAACCGGGCTCGCCGCGTGAGCGCCAGCTGACACGCGACGGCTACACCGGCGGCGGCGAGCGCTCCGCGCGACTGGGTCAGGAGGAGCACGGCCAGCAGCGGCGCCGCAGCAGCAGCGCCGGCCGCGCGCACGAGCGGATGCCCGCTGCATCCAGCCCCGACCGCAAGCGGGAGGGCGACCGCACAGAGGAGCCCCTGCGCGTTGTGGTAGCCGATCGGGCCCTCGAGCATCCTCCCGTGGAACCACGCACCCGGCGTGCTTCCGGTCGCGCCGCGTACGAGGATCTCGACGCTCTGCGCGACGACGCCTCCGAGCACCGCGGCCGGGACGAGGACGCGACGTCCGGCCGCCGCCGCCGCCCCGCCGAGCAGGAGGGCCGCCGCTGCGAGCAGCGACCTGTCGAGCATCGACCAGGCCGCGTCGGGAAGTCCTCCCCACGTGACCGACAGGACCGCCCACAACCCGAGCGCGGCGAGCATTGCCGCGCCGCCCACGACCGCGCGACTCAGACGCAGGCCGAAAACGCTGAGGAACGCGAGCGCAGCGACGACGCCGAACCCGAGCGGGCCCCAGGCGCGCACGCCGTAGGCGCCCTGGGCGCGCGCCGCGAGCGCGATGCCGAGACCGACCGCTGCCGCGGCGACGTCCGCGCTCGAGAGCGGCCGCTGTGACCGGGGCAGCGCCGGGCTACTGCCGGCGGCCGCGCGTCGCTCGACGGAGGACAAGCCCTGCCCCCGCCGCCGCCCCCCCGCCGGCAACGATCAGACCGAGCTCGAGACCGGTGAACGGCAGCTCCGACCCTTGCTGGGTCGCCGCCGGCGACACCGCCTTGACCACCGTCGGCGGTGTCTCCTGCTGAACCGGGTTGCCGTACTGGTCGCCGTTCGGCGAGGCCTGCGCGACCGCCGCCGGGAAGCTCGCGACAAGCGCTGCTGCGAGGGAACCGATGATGTTTCGCTTCGTCATGGCACCGCGAACATAGGTCTGGGCGGGCCTCGAGTGCCGCGCCGAACGTCCAGGGTTCGGACGCGGTTCGGCGAGGTCCGGGGCACGAGTCCCAGAGGCGTGCTCGGGACTACACCGAGGCGACCTCGTAGACCGGGCTCTCGACGAGCCCGTGCTGGTAGGCGTGACGGGCGGCTTCGGTGCGGTTGGCGACGCCGAGCTTGCGGTAGATGTTGGTCAGGTGGAACTTGACCGTCTGCTCGGTCACCCACAACTCTTTCCCGATCGCCTGATTCGACAGTCCGC
>DATKQO010000314.1:0-4089 GCA_035532715.1 Gaiellaceae bacterium
AGACGGTGGCGTTCACGCCTCTGCGGCTCTACGTGCCGCTCAGCGTCGCGCTGAACAACGCCGGCGGCAAGTTCGGCTCGATCGAGAAGGGCGACCAGATCATCATCACGTTCAACCAGCCGCCGAGCGACCCGGGAACGATGACCGTCTCGACGTCTTCCAGCACGATCACGGTCGGGA
The DNA here is from genome assembly GCA_035532715.1 of Gaiellaceae bacterium. Lineage (GTDB taxonomy): Bacteria > Actinomycetota > Thermoleophilia > Gaiellales > Gaiellaceae > Palsa-739. Next base: position 181 of record DATKQO010000314.1, read on the forward strand.
GTGTCGGAACGATCAGCGGCCTCACCATCGGCGCCAGCAGGACGTACGACGTTTCGACGACGGGCGTGGCCGGCAACGTGCTGACGATCACCATTGGCGCGAGCACGAACGGCATCACCGCCCACGCGACGACGGTGACCGGGCTTCCCAGGCCGTTCGCCTTCGGGAGCCTGACGTCGAGCGGCGGGACGAATCTCTGCTCGGCCGCGGCCTGCGCGGTCTCGACGAGCGGCAGCTTCTAGGAGGCGGCGGTGGCCGTCACCGAGGATCCCTGGCTCACCTGGCCCGAGGACTTCCCCGGAGGGGAGAGCCGCGCGTCAAGGCCCGAGCCGCCGAGGCACTGGTACATGCGGCGGGAGCTCCATCTTCTGATCGGCATCGCCGTCGCCGTCCTCACCGTGTACCTCGCGGGGCAGCGCGCCTACGCGGGCGCGCGCGCGACGCTCGACGAGCGGCTCGTGCAGTCCGGCGCCGGCGCCGACGCGGCGCTCATCGGGATCGAGTCCGAGCAGCTCTCGGCGGTGCGCGCGGTCGCCTTCACCCAGGGCGTCGGCGAGGCGCTCGTCAAGCACGACGGCCCGACGCTGAACCGGCTCGTCACTCCGCTGCAGGCGAACTCCACCGTCCCGATGATCGACATCGTCGAGCCGGACGGCCGCGTGGTCTTCGCCGTCCGTTCGAAGGGTGCGCCTGCACCGGTCGCGTCGCGCGCGGGCCTGCACGCGCTCTCGCAGTCGTTGCGCGAAGCGCGCGGCACGCGTGGCGGACGTCTCAGCGAGATCGTCATCTACCGAAGCGGGCCGACGCTGCTGACGATCAGCCCGATCGTCGTCGGCGGCGCGGCGGTTGGCGCGGTGCTCGCGATGTCGCCGCTCGCGGACGTGCTCGGACGCATCTCGCAGGAGGTCAACGTCGAGCTGACCGCCTACGACGCGATCGGCGACCCGATCGCGACCACTGCGAGCTTCAATCCGAAGCCGGTCGACTCGAGCACGGCGCAGGCGCTCATGGGCGGAGGCGCGATCGTCACCCGCTACAACCGGACCGATCACCGCGAGAAGCTCGGGCGCCTCATCGTCGACCACCAGCCCGATGCCGTGCTCGGCGTCTCGCTCGAGGACGACAGCAACGTCGTCGGCCGCATGGTGAGCATCGACGTCGCCATCGGCCTTCTGTGCACGGCGCTCATCTTCGCGAGCTTCTGGGCCCGCGTCGTGCTGGCGCGGCGGCTCGAGTGAAGCGCCTCGCCGTCCTCGCCGTCGTGCTCGGAGCGCTCGCTGCGCCGGCGCTCGCACACGCCGCCGCACCGCCGATCGCGCGTCCCGACCCGGTGCTCTATCCGGTCCGGCTCGACTACACGAATCCGCTACCGGGCTCGCTCGCCCCGCTGGCGCAGGGCGTGATCATGGCCTTCGTCAGGGACGAGGCAGATCTCGCGTACGCGCGCGACGACCTCGGCGGGTTCGGCCAGGCGCGGATCGGCGTGATCCCGCTGACGAGCGGCGGCCGCGACGTGCTGTTGCCGGGCAAGCACGCGACCCAGATCCCGCTCTTCAAGGTGTCCGGCGGCGGGACGATTTCGAGCTTTACCTTCACCTCGCCTCCCACCGGGCCAACGCCCCCGCCGGACAATGGCTCGGGCCCCGGCATCACGCCGCCGCCTCCGCCCTCGCCCGGCGAGAACGTCCCGCCGGCGAACCAGGGCTTCGGCGGGACGCCGGGCGGCGGTTCCTCCGGCGGCGGCTCGACGACAACCACCACCGGCGGCGGCGGCACGACGACGAGGAAGCTGCCACCGCCTACGACGACGACCGCCCCGCCCGTGACCACGGCTCCGTCGACGACGACGACGATCGCCGCGTCCGGCGCCGGCGGCGGAGGCGGAGGGTCGGGCGGCGGCGGCGGCAGCGCGTGCTCCGGCGGAAGTTGCAGCCCCGGCGCGTGCGGCACGCCCGGCATCTCGATCACGAGCACGATCCCGAGTTGCACGATCGTCTTCGGCAACGGCGGACCTGGAGACTCGACGTCCGAGATCTTGACCATCACGAACACGAGCGGCTCGCCGTACACGCTCTCGCTGCGGGCGAGCGGGCCTCACAACAGCTCGCTGTGGCAGAACGGGCCCGACGGCCTGCTCATGGGAGTGTGGGACGTCTCCGGCCCGGCGCCCGGGAGCTTCCCGACGCTCTTCTCCTGGACGACCGGGTACTGGCCGCTGACGACGCTGAACCCCGGTCAGACCGTCCAGTACGAGATCGAGCTGTTCCTGCCGACCACGGTAGGGAACGCCGACCAGAACAAGGCCGCCGTCATCGACTTCGACTGGATGGCGAGCTAGAAGGACCGGCGCTCGAGCTCGGCGGAAGCGGTGGTCGAGCTCGGCGGAAGCGGCTCGTGGTCGAGGTGCAGGATCGGATCGGGACGTCGCTGCTCGTATTCGTCGAGCGTCAAGATGACCGTCCGCCGGCAGGTTGGATCGCCGCATTCGCAGATGAATTCCATCGGCTCCTGACCGCCTTTCACCCTTCAGACTCGGCCGTCATCACATCGACCCAAAATGGGATGCCGTGGAAGGGCGGCGCGGCAACGCGCGCCCTCCACCTGCCCGAGACCCTCCTAGCTGCCGCAGTACTCGGTGCGGTAGGCCGCAATCGCGCCCGCCGTCGCCGAATGGAGGAAGTAGCCGGGGCCGGCCGATGCGTTCGAATTGCCCGAAGCGCCGTCCGCGCCACTGGAATGGTTCGAGATCGCCACGAGCTGACCGTTGCAGCTCGGGGTTCCCGGCACGGGGACCGGGCTGTTTGCTGCCGCAGATCCGCTGCCCGCCGCGACGAGCGCGACGACAACAGCGGCACACGTCGTGAGTGGCGTCTTCATGAGTTGCTCTCCTTTGTATGCCCGGCCGCAACCGAGCGCCGCAGTACAGCTCTTACTTTGGTCAGCGGCGGCGGAGTATCAACCCCCCTAAGAGGGATTGTCTCCCGGGCGCCAGAGCGGCTCGTCGACGCCTGCGGCGGCGTTCGCCGTGCGCGCGGCGATGAAGAGCAGGTCGGATAGCCGATTCAGATAGACGCGCGCGAGCGGATTGACGTCCGCCTGAAGTGAGGCGAGCTCGGCGCGGCGGGCGACCGTGCGCGCGACGTGCAGCCGGGCTGCGGCCTCGGAGCCGCCCGGCAGAACGAAGCTCTTCAGCTCCGGCAGCGGCTCGTTCAGCTCGTCGCAGAGACGCTCGAGGCCGTCGACCATCGCCTGCGTCGTTCGCAGCCTGCCGTCCACCTCGTACGGCACCGACAGGTCGGCGCCGACGTCGAAGAGCTCGTTCTGGATGCGTGCGAGCGGCGTGTGCAGCACATCGGGGAGGTCGCCCGCCAGAACGACTCCGATGTTCGAGTTCAGCTCGTCGACGATGCCGTACGCGACGATGCGCGGGTCGAGCTTCGAGACGCGTGAGCCATCGCCGAGGCTCGTCTCCCCCGCGTCGCCACCGCGCGTGTAGATCTTCGTCAGGCGCACCGGCTCGTCGCGCTTCCGCATGCGTAAAGACTACGGCCGGTAGCAGCTACTGCACGCCATCCGTGCGGGAGTCGGGACGATCTCGTGACCGTACCTGGTACCGGTCGTGTCCTCTCGAGGGCCTCGAGCTCGAGCTGGCCGACGCCGCATTCGAGCTCGGCCGCCCTGCCACGCGCCGCGAGCTGCGGCTCCTCGCCGGTGCCGAGCGCCAGCGGGAGGCGACAGAGACGTTTGAGCGGCTGGAGGCGGACGGAGTCGTGGCGGCGCCCAGCCGCAACGACCTCATGCTTTGGAGGCCGTCCTGGACTGGTCGTGTGAGAGAGATCGCCGCCAGCGAGTTCAGAGCGAAGTGCCTGGCCCATCGGTTCAGTTCCGCTCGCGTAGTCGCTACGCAGA
>DATKQO010000315.1:0-7509 GCA_035532715.1 Gaiellaceae bacterium
GTCCGGCGGCACGATCGCGAGGATCGGACGCTCCGCGGCGATGTACTCGAACACCTTTCCGGAGAGCACGCCGCGGCCGCGGCCGCCGGCCTCGGGGATGAGCAGGAGCAGCGCCTCGCTCTCGCGCTGGAGCTCGAGCGAACGCCGCCGAGGCACGTGGTCGATCAACGCGACCCGGTCGGCGAGCCCGAGCTCGGTCATGAACTCCCGGTCGCCGGGACGGAAGTCGCCGACGAAGCGCACGTTCACGTCCTCGAGCTTGGAGTCGGCGAGCGCGCGCAGGAACGGCTTCGGGTCGCGCTTGCCGAAGAACGAGCCCGTGTGCGTGAGGCGGAAGACGTCGGACCGTACGTACTCGAGCCCAGCGAAGTCGTCGAAGTCGCAGCCGTTCTCGATCGTCACGACCGGCCCGCGGGGGTTGAGCGATCTGGTCTCCTCGGCGATCGCGTCGGCCGCTGCGACGATCGCGTCCGCCCGATGCGCGACGAGTGAGGCGACGCCGTGCGTCGCCTGCTCCTTGACGCGCGCGGCGAGAGTGTCCGACCGGCGGTGCGGATGTGCGAGCAGCGAGTCCCGGAGATCGGCCACCCACTTCGCGCCGGTCGCTTTTTGCACAGCGGCGCCGACGAGGTGGACGGAGCCGGGCGGCGACGTCGTCAGCACGACGTCGATCCCTTCGCTGCGCGCGATCGAGATCGCCTTCGGGATCGCCGTTGCGTTCCAGGTCACGTTCTCGTCCGGCACGAGCAGGCGGCGGCCGATCGTCGACGCGCGGCGAACCGCCAGGTCGACGCCGGAACGCCCGTGCAGCTCATCCGCGAGCCTGCGCCCGCGGGGCCCGACGTAGCGGGCGCGGTGCACCCACGCCTGTGTCGGCAGCGGCAGATCGGCATCCTCGTGCAGCCACTTCGGGTCGTCGGGAGCCAGCACGTGGGTTTCGATCCCGAGCGCGGGAAGGTGGCTCGCGAACTTCAACGGACGCTGGACACCGCCGCCGCCCGCAGGCGGGAAGTACAGCGTCACGAGTAGGAGTTTCACCGTCAGGATGCTACGGTCCACCGCGGGCCGTGGTCAGAGTAGTCGCGTTTCTTGCGGCAGGCGTCGCGGGGCTGAGTGCGCCCGCGCTCGCGCATGCCTACGGCTGGCCCGTGAAGCCGTTCGACCAGCAGCACGCGATCCGCGGCGCCTTCGACGACCCCCGCCTCTTCGGCTCCTTCCACTTCGGGGTGGACATCTCGGTCCCGGACGGGACGGCCGTCTACGCCGTGGCGCCGGGAACCGTCTTCCGCTACTCCGACGCGATCGCCGTCCGGCAACAGGACGGTCACGAGTTCTCCTACTGGCACGTCCAGGCGACGGTCCCCGAGCACGCGTACGTCCAGACCGGCGATCAGATCGGCTTCGTCCGCCCAGGCTTCGGCCACGTGCATTTCGCGGAGTTCGACGGCACGACCTACGTCAACCCGCTCCGGCCAGGCGCGCTCACGCCGTTCACCGACACGACGACGCCGATCGTCGGCCCCATCGCGGTCCAGGAGGCGGACGGCACCGTCCAGGCGACGGTCGAGGCGTACGACCCGCCGCCGATCATGCCACCGCCGCCGTGGCAGAACGCCATGTGGACACCGGCGCTCATCCGCTGGCGCCTGGTGCAGAACGGCCTTGCCGTCATCCCCTGGACGGTGGCCGTGGACTCGTCCAGCTATCACCCGAAGAGCGACTTCAACTCCGTCTACGCGCCGGGGACGCACCAGAACTTCCCCGGGCGCACGGGCCGGTTCATCTTCTGGCTCACGCACGGCCTCGCGCTGCACGACGGCCACTACGCCCTCGAGGTCCAGGCGTCGGACACGCGCGGGAACACCGGCACAGGGTCGCTCGCGTTCGACGTCGAGACCGGTCAGGGCTTGAGCAAGACAAAGCTCGCGTCGCGGTAGACCGCGGTCGCGCCCTGCGCCTCGACGCGGGCGACGGGCTCGCCACGGCGAAGCACGATCCAGTCCGCGTGGTAGCGCCTCGGAATGGCGAGGCTCCCCGTCCGCAGGAACTCGAGCCAGGCAGCCCGGCGCGCGTTCGGGTCGTTCGCCTTCGTGTCGGCGACGTGGGCAGGCGGCGCGTTGCAGACGTAGACAGGCGCGTACCCGGAGATGCGGTAGCTCGTCTCCAGGTCGGCGAAGACGACCGCGCCACGCGGCACGTCGTGGCGGAGGTACTGCACGAGCCCCGGTGTCAGAGCGTCCCGGTCCGTCGTCACAGCAGCGTGCCAGTGCGCGAAGCCGTGCACGACGACCGGAAGCACGAAGAGCGCGACCGCGGCGGCTGCGACCGGCCCCGGCCGTTCGAGCGCGCCGCGCCTGAACGCTCCGACCGCCAACGCGGCGATGCCGCCGAAGAGCGCAATCCAGGCGGCGACTGCCGGCCCGGAGTGGAAGCGAGCCCCGAAGTCGCCTGGAAACTCGACCTGGAGCACGATGCCGGCCGCGAGCGCGGCGGGGAGGACGGCCCACCGCAGCAGGCGTGCCGCAACCGTCGCCCCGCCGACGAGCGCGAAGGCGAACAGGACGAAGCCGGCCGCACGGCGCGACTGCGACAACGAGACGAGGTCGGAAAAGTGGGGAAAGACAAGCGACCAAAGCTCGAGGGCGAGCACGACCACCGTCCCGCCGAGCACGAGCGCGCTCCAGCGGCGCCGCGGCGCCAGCCCGGCGAGCGGTACGAGCAGGAGCCCCGCAAGGGCGATCGAGCCGCTGCGGGCGATCATCCCCGGAGCCAGGTGGAAGCTGCTTTGGGAGTGGACGACGAGGTCGTTGGCGTAGTGCCGGAGCTGGCTCGCCTTCTCGGCCGCGCTCGGATTGTGCGACAGCGTCTCGGCCACGATTGGCTCGAGCCACGCGAAGACAAGTAGCGCGGGAACGCCGAACGCAACGAGTGCCGCCGCGTTCACCCGAACGTCGGCGCGGGCGAGCAGCGCGCGCGCGAACGCGAAGCCGGCGAGCGGGATGGCCAGGAAGAGCGCGTACGTCGGGTGGACGAACGCGAGGCCCATCCCCGCCGCGGCGAGCGTGAGCGCGAGCGGCCGCGAGGGCGCGCGGACGAACATGAAGAAGAGCGTCAGCGCGGCCGGAACGAGCAGCTGGCGCGCAACCGTGCCGGGCAACTCCAGCGACGTGTAGGAACCGCCGTTTCCGGGAGCGAACGCGATGAGCGCGACCTGCGCGAGCATCGTCGCGATGCCGAGCCACGCCGACCTGAAGACCGCGCGCCCGGCCTCGTATGCGAGGAGAAGGGCCAACGGCGCGAGAAGGCTGGACTCGTGCTGGACGACCGATGTCGGGTCGACGTGCGCGATCTTCGCCACGAGCGCAAGCCAGCCGTGCCAGAGCGGGAACGCGTAGCCCGGATGGAGGCCGCCGTCCTTGAACTCGTCGACTGTGCGCAGGGAGAGCGCTCCGAAATCGTCCAGCTTGCGGATGCGTCCGAGGTGGAAGATCGCGTCGCCGCGGACGACGCCCTCGATCCCCCACAGGAGTGCGCCGAGCACGATGCCGGCCAGCACGACTGCGCCGGCGCCCGGCAGACGCTCCTCGCGGGGACGACACCGGAGCGCGAACGGAACCGCGGCCGCCCCCGCGCCGAGGTCGAGGCCGAGCGTGAGCCAGAGCGACCCGTGCACGGCGAACGTGAATGCCAGCGCGCCGGCGACGAGCGCCACCGACCATGCGAATGTCGCCGACACGGTGCGGCGGCCGAGCGCGCGCGCGACGACCACGCCGGGCAGAAACACGACGGCGGTCGCAGCCGCGAGACGGAGCCAGAGGATCACAGCGCGCGGATCACGTCGAGCCTTCGGCGGAGCAGGAGACCCACGAGAAGAATCCAGCGCGCCCGCCGCGCGTACGCCTTACCGTGGTGCTTCTCGAGGAACCGCAGCTGGCTCTTCACGTTCTCCGCGAACATCCGGCCGCCGTGCGAGCCGCCGAGCACGTGCGTCGCCTCGGCTCCGGGGAAGAACAGCACCTTCCAGCCGGCCGCGCGAAAGCGGTAGCTCCAGTCCGTCTCCTCGCTGAAGAGGAAGAACCCGTCGTCTGCGGGGCCGACCTGCTCGATCGCCTCGCGCCGCACGAGTAGCACCGCGCCCATGAGGAAGTCCGCCTCCCTCACCTCGTCGTGGTCGAAGCCGCCCGCGTAGAACGCGTTCAGCAGCCGCGTGCGCGGCGCAAGCTTGCGCAGGAACAGGTACTCGGTCGCGAGCCGCCACAGCGTGGGGAACCCGCGCACCGAGCGTTGGAGTGAGCCGTCCGGGTTGCGCAGACGCGGGCCGACGACGGCCGCCTCGGGATGCGCGTCGGCAAACGCGACGAGCGCGTCGAGCGCCCCCTCGTGCAGCCAGGCATCGGCGTTGAGCAAGAGGACGTAACGGCTCGACGTGTGCGCGACGCCCGTGTTCCAACCGAAGGCGAGCCCGCGGTTCTCCTCCTCGACGACTGTCACCTCGGGAAACCGCTCGCGGACGAAAGCGGCGGTGCCGTCGGCCGAGCCGTGGTCGACAAGGACCGCCTGCGTGCCGCGCACACTCTCGAGCGCGCGCTCGACCCACGGCAGCGCGTTATAGGTCACCACCACGACGGCGGCATCGGTCATCGCGCGCGCAGCGTCTCCACCGTGACGATCGCGGCCCCCGGAAGCGCGAGCGCGATCGTGACCACGAAGAAGAGAAACCCGGTGGCGAACGCGGGATCGGCGGCAATGCCGAGCGCGCCGAGAAACGAGACGAAGAACGACTCCCGCACGGCGAGCCCGTTCACCGTGAAGGGGACGAGCGCGACGAGGAAGAGCAGCGGGCCCATGACGTAGTACGGGCGTGGCGAGAGATCGACGCCGACCGCCTTGCCAGAGCACCAGATCGCGAGGACGCGAACCGCCTGCACGACGAGCGTGAGCGCGAACATCGACGTCAGCAGCCGCACGTCGTTGCGAAAGGAGTGCAGTGCGATGTAGACCTCGCGCAGCGGGCGCTCGATGCGCAACCTGCGCAGGAGCGGGCGCACACGACGAAGCGGTCTGTGCATGCGCGTCGAGAAGAGCAGCACGCCGAGGGCGACGGTCGCGACGACGAAGGCGAGCTCGACCCAGAGGTAGCCGCCGACGCTATAGCGGCCGACGGCGAGGGCGAACCCGGCGACGGCCAGCGTGAGCGTGGCGGCGCCTCCGAGAGCGCGCTCGAGCAACACCGTCCCGGCGGCGGCCCCGCCGGCCCCCTCGTGCCGCCGCGCGGTCTCGTAGATGCGCGACGCGTCGCCGCCGAGCGCGGTCGGCAGCACCTGGCCGGCCGCGTACCCGACGAAGTACGTCCGCACGAGCCGCGGCAGCGACTCGTTCACGCCGCGCGCTGCGAGGAGGCGCTGCCAGCGCCACGCCATCGGCCAGACGGACACGACCATGATCGCGAGCGCCGCGACGAACCACCAGGCGCGTGCGTGCGTGAGCACGTGCCACGTCTTTCCGATGTCGATCTTCCAGAGGATGTACGCGGTACAGAGGCCGGTGACGACGAGTGTCGCGCCGAGCCGGACGGCCCGGGTCAAGCGACCGCCTCGGCCGGCACGGTGACGAACCGGATCCGGCCGGCGGACTCGGCGGCGGCCGCTTCGGCGTCCTCGCGCGTGCGGCCGGTGGCGAGCACGGCGCCGGCGCGGTCGGATGCACGGAGCACCTCTCCGAACTCGTGGCCCGGCTTGCGGTACACGCGGATCGAGCGCACGCCCGCCACGGTGAAGGCGGCCTCGACGCCGTCCACGGCCGTGAGGACGCCGCGCGGGGCCACGAGGAAGCGGACGCACGCTCCGCCGGCGACCGCGGTCGGCTCGAGCTCGTGCTCGTGCACGGGCTCACCGAGTGCGGCGGAAACGGCGAGCGCGCTCTCGTCGATGCCGAGGGCGGCACGGCAGAGCTCCGCATCGTGGCCTCCGCCGAGGCGCGCCGACACCTTGGCGACAAGCGGTCCCGACGGGCCGAGCAGGAGCTGCGCGACCACGGGGCCGTGCTCGATCCCGAGCGCGGCCGCCGCGGCGGCGGCGGTGTCTGACACCGCTTCCGCCTCGTCCGGCGTGAGGTCCGCGGGCCAGAGATGCGAGACCGGGACGCCGAACGCAGGCGGCGGCGCAGGCACCGGGTCGGTGATCGTGAGCGGCACGAGGCGGCCGTCGAGCACGAACCCGGTCACGGTCACCGCGCGCAGGCCGGGCAGCTCCTCGACGAGGCAGTAGTCGTCGCGGGACTCCGCGAGCGCCCCGGCAGTGGCGGCTGCGAGCTCGTCCGCGGTTCGCGCCAGCCGCACCGCCCGCTCCCCGAGGCTGTTCGGGGCCTCGACGACGAGCGGGAAGCCGAGCTCCCCCGCGGCGGCGGCCGCCTCGGCCGGCGTGCGACATGCGATCGAGCGCGGCTGCGCGAAGCCAGCGGCGGCGAGTCGCTCGCGCTGCCGGAGCTTCGAGACGGAGAGCGCCGCTGCCTCCGGTTGCAGCGGGTGCGGGACGCCGAGACGCTGCGCGACGCGCGCGGCGATCCCGACGGCATGGTCGGTGCCGGCCGCGATGAGCCCGTCCACCTGCTCGGCCCGCGCGAGCCGGTCGATCGCAGGCTCGTCTTCGATGGAGACGATCGCCCGCCGATCGGCATAGCGGAAGCCGGGCGCGGAGGGGTCGCGGTCGGCCGCGATGACGGTCAGGCCACGCCGCCTGGCGGCGGCGAGCACTCCGAGCTGCGGCGGGCCGGCGCCGAGGACGAGCAAACGCACCGGCCCATTGTCGCGATGACCCCGGCTAGGCCGCCTCTAGAAGCGCTTCCCGCTCCTCGACCGCCTCGGCGCCGGCCGGCCGGCGGCCCGCCAGCCCCGCCGCGACCGCGCCGAGCGCCACGACGGCGCCGCCGACGTAGACGGCCGTCGTTGTGCCGTGCACGAACGTCGTCGCGCTGCGGTAGCCGCCCATGTGGGCGAACACCGAGGCGAGCACCGCAACGCCGAAGACGCCGCCGAGCTCACGGATCGCGTTGTTCGCGCCCGACGCCTTGCCTTCGTGCTCGGGGCGCACGGAACCGAGGACGACGTTCGCGACCGGCGTGAAGAACAGCGCCATGCCGGCTCCGGAGAGGATGAACGGGAGCACGAGGTGCGAGTACGGCGTGGTCGTCGTCGTCACCGCGGCGATCCAGATGAGGCCCGCGGACTGCAGTGCGAGGCCGACGGTCATGACACGCTGGCCTCCGCCGAGCCGGTCGAGGAACGCGCCTGCGATCGGCGCGATGAAGATCGGCATCGCCGTCCACGGCAGGATGCGCAGGCCCGACTGGAGCGGCGACATCCCCTGCACCGTCTGGAAGAACTGCGCGAGCAGGAAGATCGAGCCGAACATCCCGAAGGACATGAGCAGTGACGCGACGTTCGTCAGCGCGAACGTGCGATCGCGGAAGAAGTGCATCGGCAGCATCGGCGACGGCGTCCGCAGCTCCCAC
>DATKQO010000316.1:0-5154 GCA_035532715.1 Gaiellaceae bacterium
GGAGCGGAGCATCCCTTTCGGGAACTCGCTCGGTCGCCAGGCGCGACTGAATTCGTCACGCGCGCCCGGACTCAGTCTGCGGGTCGTGATCCAGACGTAGGTCTGGTCGAGCTCCATGCTCATGCCTCCCTCTGCGAACCGACGAGACGCATCGGCAGGGTATCGCAGACGCCGCGACATTTCCTGGCTGGACGAATCTCCACCCGACCTCAGCATCGTTCCCATTCTTGGTCACAACTACTGAGGAGGGATTCCTCGCGTGGGCCAGCGTTCGCAAATGACCCCCGAGTCGATCACCCGTGGTGACGGCGCGTCCACAGCATCCGGCCGCCGATGGTTCCCGCCACGAGCGCGATGACGACCACGAGCCACTGCTGCGCCGCTAGCCCCGCCACGAGGGCGACGACGGCCAGCAGAGTCTGGACGGCGAGCCACCAGTTGCGTACGAAGGTTTCCATCATCGATGCGGCGCGCTCGCCGTTAGATACGGGCACTCCCGGATGATCGCATTTCGCCTAGCGGTTTTCGCCTCTCGGCTGCGCCAGTGATGCGGCAGTCACCCGAGCGCGTAGACGCTCTCGGTGTTGCGGGTTGTTCTCCGCTCGCCGATGATGAGGCCGTGAAACCGCGGGCGCCATGGGTCTGGGGTGTCGTCATCGCGCTCTTCGTGGCGCTCACCGTTTTCGCGGCGCCCCATGCCGAGGGATAGAGCTGGTGGGTGCTCGGCCCGCTGCTCGCCGTGGTGGTCGTCGCTTGGTACTGGGTTCGCTTCCGCTGGCGCTGATCGCGGCGTCATATGCGGTCGCTTCTGGCCTGCGCACAGTGCGGGAATATCACCCGAACGCGGCCGTTCCGGGACCCTTCGTTACCCAGCCGCGTCGTCTTGGCGCAGGTAGTAGCGACCGTCTGCTGACAGACGGGCCACGGCGTCACCGCCCACGAGCCTCGAGCTGACATCGGGATTGAGGTGCCCCTGCATATCAAGCTCCTCGAACGCATCCCAGTACCACAACTCGGGTGTGACCTCGGCGTAGTCCGCCATTAACCTCTTGAAGCTGTGTTTCTCGGCGTCGTTTATGGCATCAGCAGTGCCGATTCGCTCGCGGAGGACATCCACCCACTCTTCGAAGTCGAGAGACTTCATGCGACGCGCTCAGTCTAGGTGGTGGTCTGCCGCGTTTTCCGCGAGCGCCCCGGCGCGTAACAAGTGCGATCCCCAGTGGCCTCAACCTCGATCAGGCGAACGGCCTAGACGGGTCACGCTCCTTCGGCTACCGAGCAGTATCGCCGTCGACCCGCCGAAGTAACCCGCGCCGAACACGAACGGGACGAGAACTAAGGTCAGCACCACGGTGGCGTCTTTACGACCGGTAACCAGCCGCCGGCTAGGGCCGTTCTTCCGGGGGGGCCGACGCCTGCGGCGGCAGGAGCAGATGGCCGTCGACGACCGCCTCAGCGACCTCCACCACCCTGCGGCCCATACGACGTGCGTGGGCGCGGATCATCTCGAAGGCTTGGCCCTCGTCGATGTGGTGACGCTCCATGAGAATCCCTTTGCCACGTTCGGTCATCGCTCGCCGACGGAACGCCCCCTCGAGATTCTGGAACTCGCGGAACCGACGGAGAACGATCTCAAGCGAGCTCTGCAGTTCGTCGTTCTCGCCGTCTGCGATGTAGGCGAAGACACCACGCTGCGCCGCCTCCCGCACAAAGTCCGGATCCTCGGCATCGATCATGGCGATCACAGGACAGGCCGCCTCTTCGACGATCTGCGAGATCAGCTCGAGCGCATGCGCCTGACTCCGATCAAGCTCGACCAACGCAACATCGGGGCGCTCACGCCGCGTCGCCTCCCCTACTCGAGACACAACCGTCTCGCGCGCCACGACGACGTGGCCCAATTCGAGCACGATCGCAGCCGTCCTCTGTAGGCGCTCCTGGGCCTCGTCGGCGACAAGCACTCGCAGATGTTCGGCCTCACCATTTGTCTTTTCGTCGACCAAAGCTGCACTCCCGGCGGCAGTTCGAAAGCCTCTTGTTCATCAATGTATCTTCGGCTCGCACCACGCCGTCCCGCGGAGCGAGCGCTACCTCGCTTCGATCGGCTCCCGCCGGAGCGATCCAAGGAAGTCACTCCTGACTGGGCGAGCGTGGCAGCATGTCTCCCGAGCCGGCGAGGTCAGAGATGGCCGGCAGCGCGTGCCTGCGCGAGTAGACGCAAGCACGTCGGGTGGTTCTCGCCCGGATACGTGATCGGGTCGACGTGGCCTTCGATCGACGGGACTACGGGCGCGGTGTAGATGGCCAAGCGCTCCGGCTCGATGTCGTGGTGGATACGCATCTCGCACCCGACGAAGCCCTCGGGTGGCAGCTCAAGCTCCGTCAGGTCGACCTCGACGACTCCGGGGTCCTCGCCGCGCAGCGAAAGCTCGGCGGCAATCTCCGGTCGGTCGGTTAGGCAGACATGTCCGATTCGGCAGCCCCATCCCGGATAAGGCGGGACGCGCAGCCCGTCCCGTAAGACGGCGGACAGATGCTTTGTACCGTGGTATGCCTTCAACGCGCGTCCATGGTAAGCGTGGCGGCGGATCGCTTATGCGTCGCTCGATTGGAACCGCCAAGGAGTTGCGTTCGCATCGCCCAGTTCAAGGATGGTTTGCCGTCTCGGATCGGGCGGGGGACGTTGTCGGTCAGTCTGGCGGGTTGCACCGGGTTCCCGCGCGGGGTGCGGCGGCGCGCGGCGTGGCCGGGGTCCGGCGGGGGACGCGCCGTGAGGGGTGGCCCCCGGCGGGACCCGGCCTGCTCGGGAGCGCGCCTGGTGGTGTCAAGGCAGTACTTCACTCGAATAAGCAACGTAACTCGTCGAGCGTGCACGAGCGTCCTGTCGCCCGAAAGCGGCTCTGCCGCCGTCCTCACAGGCAAAAGTTCGGCAAAAGTTCGCACGCACATTCTCGCCGTAGAAACGGAAAAGCCCCGTTTCCGGGGCCTTTCGAGTAGCGGGGGCAGGATTTGAACCTGCGACCTCCGGGTTATGAGCCCGGCGAGCTACCTGGCTGCTCCACCCCGCGTCGCTGGGCCGAATAGTAGCACCGCACTTTCGCCCGGCTACGATCCGCGGGGTGTGGGACTGGGCCATCTACGCGGCGCTGATCCTCGGCGCGATCGCCGTTCTGGGGACGACAGCGTTCCTCCTCGTCCGGGTCCGCGACGCCTGGCGCGCGCAGAAGCGGCTGCGCCGCGGGATCGCGCGCGAGCTCGAACGGCTCGCCGACCTCGGCGAGGCGACGGCCGACAAGCTCGCCGCCCCCACCGACACCGAAAAGGTCGAGACGAGCCTCTCGCGCCTGCGCGCAGACCTCGCGCGGCTCGCGATCCTGCGGCAGGCGTTCGACGAGGTCGGCGACACGTTCCGCCGGGTTGCGTGGGTCTTCCCGCGCCGGTGAGAGTCGCCGCGATCGACCTCGGTACGAACACGACCCGCCTGCTCGTCGCCGACGTCGACGAAGGCCGCCTCGACGAGGTGCATCGCGAGACCCGCATCACGCGCCTCGGCGAGGGAGTCGACGCGCGGCGGCGCCTCCTCCCCGTCCCCGTCGCGCGAGTGCGCAACGTGCTCGCCGACTACCGCCGCACGCTCGAGTCGCTCGGCGCCGAGCGCACGTTGCTCGTCGCGACGTGCGCCGTCCGCGACGCGGAGAACGGCGAGGCGTTCCTCGGCGAGATCGAATGGAGCTACGGCTTCGCGACGCGGCTCCTGAGCGGCGACGAGGAAGCCGAGCTCACGCGCCGCGGCGTCGAGCCCGCCGCGGGGACGCTCGTGCTCGACATCGGCGGCGGCTCCACCGAGCTCGTCCTCGACGGCTTCCACGCGAGCCTCGAGCTCGGCTCGGTCCGGCATACCGAGCGCTTCCTCCACGGCGACCCGCCGGAGCCGAACGAGCTCGCCGCGTGCGCCGCCGCCGTGCGCTCGCTCCTCGCCGAGCGCGTCCCCGACGACGTGCGCGCGCGCGTCACCGCGGCGACCGGCGTCGCCGGCACGGTGACGACGCTCGCTGCGCTCGACCTCGGGCTCGCGGCGTACGACCGAGAGCGCGTGCACGCGCACCGCCTCACACTCGACGGCGCGCGCGCGCAACTCGAACGCCTCGCATCGCTCGCGCTCGCCGAGCGGCGCGCGCTGCCCGCACTGGAGCCGGAGCGCGCGCCCGTGATCGTCGCGGGCGCCGTGATCCTCGTCGAGACGCTCGACCACCTCGGCCTCGACGCGATCGCCGTCAGCGAACGCGACATCCTCGACGGCGCCGCACTCGCCGCCGCCGAGCTCCCCGCGCCCGGCGAGGGCCCAGCGCCGCCGGGCGCGTACACCTGCTGCTAGAGAACGAGCGAGCCGGGATCGGGGTCGAGCGCCGGCGGCTCGTCCTCGGCGAGCCGGCGCTGCACGACCGCGCGCGAGAGCACACCGACGAGCCGTCCGTCCTCGACCACCGGCACGCGCTCGAGATCCCGCTCCTCGAGAGTATGGAACGCGTCGTCGAGCGGCAGCGACACGTCGAGCGTGAAGATCGGCGGCTCCGCGATCGCCCGGAGGCGCACCTCCACGGGATGCAGGCCCGGCGCGACGACTTCCCGCACGAGCGTCTTGCGCGTGATCACGCCGAGCAGCGTGCCGTCGTCCTCGCACACGAACACGGCGCGCACCTCCGGGTTCTCGGCGAGGCAGCGTCCCGCCTCCTGCGCGCTCTCGTCGCCGACGAGCATCGTCGGCGCCGGCACCATCGCGTCGCGGACGGTCTGGTCGCTCACGGATAGATCCCGCGCGCCTCGAGCGCGCCCGCGACCTCGCGGATCGCCGCGACCATCGCCGACTGCCGCAGCGTGATCCCCTTCTCCACCGACACCGACCAGACGCGGTCGAACGCGTCGGTCATCTTGTCCGCGAGCCGGTTGCGGATCTCGTCGCGGTCCCAGAAGAGCCGCCCGAGGTCCTGCACCCACTCGAAGTACGACACCGTAACGCCGCCCGCGTTCGCGAGGATGTCCGGCACCACCGGGATGCCGCGCTCGGCGAGGATCGCGTCAGCCTCGAGCGTCGTCGGCCCGTTCGCGCCCTCCACGACGAGCCGCGCGTGGATTCGGCCGGCGTTCGCCTCCGTG
>DATKQO010000317.1:0-7810 GCA_035532715.1 Gaiellaceae bacterium
CGACGCCTGGGTGCTCGCCGTCGACCCGTCGGGCCGTGCGCTCGAGGAGCTTCTGCGTGTCGCGCATTCGACCGGTGTGAACGGGATCATGTATCTCGTCGGCGACGCCGAGGTGCTGCCGCTGCCGGATGCCTCCGTCGACGTCGTCGTTACCCGCTCGGTGCTCGTACACGTGCACGACACCGGCACCGCGGTCCGCGAGCTCGCGCGGGTGCTGCGGCCCGGCGGGAGGCTGTCGTTGCGCGAGCCGCTGAACCGGAACGCCACGTATCTCTCGACGGCGGTCGACTGGACGCCGCTCGGCGCGCTGGGCGAACGCGTCGTCGCGCTGTGGCAGGAGGCCGCCGCGGACGACTCGCTGCTGCGGCTCGACGCCGATGCGCTCGTCGAGCAGCTCGACTCGGCGGGGTTCGAAGAGATCGACGTCTCCCTGGATGACCCGGGCGAGGACTGGCTCGTCACAGAGGCTTCCGTCGACACCCGCCTCGACGCGGTCTGCGCGCCCGGCCTCCCCTCGCTGCGGGCGCGCTGGCAGGCGGCGTTTCCGCCGGCGGAGGTGCAGGCCCTTGTCGGCCACCTGCACCGCCTGGCCGGCGAGACGATCCGCTTCCGGCGCCCGGAGCTCTTCCTCCACGCCCGTCGCGCCTGAGGAAGTCGGCCTTCCGCCACGAATTCGGCACAGACGTGCCACACCTGTCCGCCTACCGTGAATGCAGGGGCCCTCACGGCCCCCTTGGGGGGGTGCGTGCGTCCTGAACAAGACACGGCCCGACGTGAGCTGGCTGCCCAGGCGGGCGCTCGTGCTCGGGCTCGCCCGCTCGGGGCGCGCGGCGGCGCTCGCGCTCGCGCGGCGCGGGGTGGAGGTGGTCGCGGCCGACCGGTCGGCGGACGCCGACCCCGGGAGGCTTGCGCAGGCAGGCGTCGAAGTTCGCCTCGGGACGGAGGATGCAGCGCTTCTGGAAGGGGTCGACCTCGTGGTGAAGAGCCCCGGTGTGCCGGCGGGCTCGCCGCTTGCCGCCGCCGCGTGTGCGCGCGGCGTGCCGGTGTGGAGCGAGGTCGAGCTCGGCTACCGGCTCCTTCCCGGCAATCCGTTCATCGGCGTCACCGGCACGAACGGCAAGACGACGACGACCGAGCTGCTCGGCGCGATCCTCCGCGCGTCCGGACGGCAGGTCGAGGTCGCGGGCAACGTCGGGCGCGCGCTCACCGACGCCGCCGAGCAGATCGCGCCGGGAACGTCGGTCGTCTGCGAGCTTTCGAGCTTCCAGCTCGAGGACGTGCACACGCTCGCGTGCGACGTCGCCGTCCTGCTCAACATCGAGCCGGACCATCTCGATCGCCACGGGACATTCGAGGCGTATCGCGACGCGAAGCTCCGCATCTTCGAGCGGGCCGGTGTGAAGATCGTCCCGCGCGGCTCCGGTCTCGACGGCATCGAGTTCGACGCGGACGACCCTCTGCCCGCCGAGCCGCTCATGCCCGGGGCCCACAACCGGGAGAACGCAGCCGCGGCGACCGCCGCCGCGCGCGCGATCGGCGTCGAGGACGCCGCGATCGCCGAGGCCCTGCGCACGTTCCCCGGCGTGCCGCACAGGCTCGAGCTCGTCCGCGAGCTTCGCGGCGTCCGTTACGTCAACGACTCGAAGGCGACGAACACTGCCGCCGCTCGTCGTGGTGTCGCGGCGTACGACGCGCCGATCCGCCTCATCCTCGGCGGCTCCCGGAAGGGCGAGGACTTCGCGCCGTTCGCACGCGAGCTGCCGGCGAACGTCCGCTCGATCTACCTCGTCGGCGAGGCGGCCGGAGAGCTCGCCGACGCGCTCGACGCGGCGGGCCGCGCCTACGTGCGCGCCGGCAACCTTGCGAGCGCCGTCGGGCGGGCGGGCGCCGACGCGGAGGAGGGCGACGTCGTGCTGCTCTCGCCTGCCTGCGCGAGCTACGACCAGTTCGACAACTTCGAGCAGCGCGGCGACACGTTCCGCCGTCTCGTCGGGGAGCTCGCGTGAGCGCGCGTGCCAGACACCGCACGCTCGAGTGGCAGCTGCTCGTGCTCGTCACCGTCGCGCTGACCTTGTTCGGGCTCGTCATGGTCTACAGCGCGACGTCGGCATCGGCCGCGCTCGGCAACGGCAACCCGGTGGGCTATCTCGAGCGGCAGGGCGTCTACGCGACGATCGGCCTCGTCCTGCTCGTCGTCGCAGCTCGAACCGACTTCCGCCGGCTGCGACACCTCGCGCCGACGCTCGTCTTCACCGCGCTCGGCCTCTGCGTCGCCGTGCTCGTCGTCGGGCAGCGGATCAACGGGGCACGCCGCTGGATCGGCTTCGGGCCGGCCGCCTTCCAGCCGTCCGAGCTCGCGAAGCTCGCGCTCGTCGTCTGGTGCGCCTCCTACCTCGCGCGCAAGCCGCCGCCGCAGACGCTCGGCGACCTCGCCCGGCCGGTCGGCGCGCTCGTCGGCCTCTTCTGCGTGCTCATCCTCGTCGAGCCTGACCTCGGCACGGTGATCACGATCGTCGTGATGGTCGGTGCGATGCTCCTCGTCTCGGGCACGCGCCTGCCGACGCTCGCCGCGGCGTACTCGATCGTCTTCGCGCTCGGAGCGATCGCCGCCTGGACGTCGCCGTATCGCCGCGCGCGGCTGCTCGTGTTCCTCAACCCGTGGAAGGACCCCACGAACAACGGCCTCCAGAACGTGCAGGCGCTGATCAGCGTCGGCTCGGGCGGTATCTTCGGCCGCGGGCTCGGCCAGGGCATCGAGAAGATCCACTACCTGCCCGAGGCGCACACCGACATGATCTTCGCGGTCATCGGCGAGGAGCTCGGTCTCGTCGGCGCCGCGATCGTCTGTGCGGGCTACTGCGCCTTCGCCTATGCCGGCCTCCGGCTCGCGATCAGCTGCAAGGATCCGTTCGGCAAGCGGCTTGCCGCGGGGATCACGGCGCTCATCTGCGGGCAGGCGGCGATCAACCTCGCTGCCGTCCTCGGGCTCGCCCCGCTGACCGGAATCCCGCTCCCGTTCGTCTCCTACGGCGGCTCGAGCCTCGTTGTCGCCCTCCTCTCGGTCGGGATCCTCCTTAACATCGCCCGTGGCAATGGTGGAAGGAAGACAGCTGCGGTGCCTGATCGCGACGGGCGGGACGGTCGGGCACGTCGCCCCGTCGCTGGCGGTCGCGGAAGCACTGCGCGCGCGGGGAGTGGACGTGACGTTCGCCGGGTCGCCGGATCGCGTCGAGGCTCGGCTCGTTCCTGAGCGCGGCTACGCGTTCGACGCGTTCCGGATCGCGGGCTTCCCGCGACACCCCGGGCCCGGTCTCGTGCGCGCACTCGCGCTCTCGCTCGCCGCGCCGTTCGCGTGTGCGCGCATCCTTGCGCGTCGCCGTCCCGACGTCGTGCTCGGCGGCGGCGGCTACGTCGCGGGGCCGATGGTCATCGCAGCGTGGCTGCGCCGGATACCCGCTGCACTGACCGAGGCGGACGCGCACGTCGGGCTCGCAAACCGCCTTGCGGCGCCGTTCGCGCGCCGGCTCTTCCTCGCCTACCCGGCGGCGGGCGCCGGCCGGAAGGCGCGCGTCGTCGGCCGCCCGATCCCTGCGACCTCGCAGGCGAAGCCGCGCGCGGAGGCGCGCGCGGCGCTCGGTGTCTCCGGCGACGGTCCGGTCGTCGCGGTGTTCGGAGGCAGCATCGGCGCGCTCACGCTGAACGAGCTCGCCGTCGACGCGTGGGGCGCGGCCGGGCCGACGGTGCTCCACGTCACGGGTGAGCGCGACGTCGAGCGAGTCCGCAGGCGTGTCTCGCGCCCCGGGTACCACGTGCTCCCGTTCGTCGACGACTTCGGCTCCGTGCTCGGCGCCGCCGATCTGATCGTCGCGCGCTCGGGCGGTTCGGTCTGGGAGATTGCCGCGGCCGGCAAGCCGGCCGTCCTCGTTCCCTACCCGGAGGCGACCGGCGACCACCAGCGTGCGAACGCGCTCTACTTCGAGCAGGCCGGCGGTGCGGTGGTCGTGTCCGACCGCGATGCCGCCGCGCAGGTGCCGCCGCTCGTCGAAGATCTGCTCGCGGCACCGTCTCGCCTCGAGAGCATGGGTGAGGCGATGCTCGCCGTCGCGAAGCCCGACGCAGCCGAGAGGATCGCGGATGAGCTCATCGCTCTCGCAACCGCTCGCCGGTAGACGGATCTGGATCGCCGGCGTCGGCGGCGCAGGGATGAGCGCCTATGCGCTGCTCGCGCACGCGTGGGGCGCCGAGGTCGCGGGCTGGGACCGCGTCGAGACGCCCTATCTCGCACACCTCGCCGGCGTCGCGGTCGCGATCTCGCCCGAGCCTCCCGTGCCCCCGGACGGCTGGGAGGTCTTCGTCTCGACCGCGTATGCAGGAAGGGTGGAAGGCAGGCCGCGCGCCGACCTGCTCGCCGAGCTCGTCTCGTTCCGCCGTGCGATCGTCGTCGCCGGGGCGCACGGCAAGACGACGACGAGCGCGATGATCGCGTTCTGTCTCGACCGGCTCGGGCTCGATCCGGCCTTCCTCATCGGCGGCGACATCGCGCAGCTCGGCGGCAACGCGCGCGCCGGCGGAGGCTGGCTCGTCGTCGAGGGCGACGAGTCCGACCGCTCCGTCGCAGCCCTGCGTCCGCAGATCGCCGTCCTGCTCAACGTCGACCTCGACCACCACACGACGTTCGGCTCGCGGGCCGAGGTCGCGGCGCTCTTCGAGGGCTGGCTCGCGCACGTGCCGCAGGTGGTCCGCGCGGAGGAGCTCGAGCCGGTCGCGTTCGAGCTCGCGGTGCCCGGCGAGCACAACCGCCGCAACGCCGCCGCGGCGCTCGCCGCGCTCGAGCTCGCCGGCGTCGACCGTGCCTCCGCGGAGCGGGCGATCGTCGAGTTTCTCGGCGCAGGCCGGCGCCTCGAGTCGAAAGGGTCGGCGGGCGGCGTCGCCGTGCTCGACAGCTATGCGCACCACCCCACCGAGCTCGCGGCGGACCTCGCCGCCGCTCGCAACGGCGGACGCGTGCTCGCGCTCTTCCAGCCGCATCTCTACTCGCGCACCCGCCACCTCGCGCACGAGTTCGCGGTTGCGCTCGCGGGCGCCGACGGCGTCTGTGTCACCGAGGTCTACGCCGCCCGCGAAGAGCCGCTGCCGGGCGTGAGCGGGCGGTTGATCGTCGAGCAGCTTGCGCAGGTCCGGCCGGGAATGCGCCTCGCGTTCGCGCCGACCGTGGAGGAGGGCGTGCGGATCGTCGCGGGCTGGGCGCACCCCGGCGACACCGTGCTCACCCTCGGAGCCGGAGACGTCGACCGTGCAGTGCCGCTGCTCCTGGACGCGCTCGCATGAGGATCGAGGAGGGCGTCGAGCTCGCGCGCTACACGACGCTCGGCACGGGCGGCGCCGCCCGTGCGTTCGCACGGCCGGGCACGATCGCGGAGGTCGAGGAGCTCCTGCGCTGGGCGGCCGGGCGGGAGCTCACCGTCGCGACGGTCGGAAACGGCTCCAACCTGCTCGTCGCCGACGCGGGCGTCGACGCGCTCGTGCTCCGGCTCGAGGGCGGGCTCGCCGCGGTCGAGACGAGCGACGGCGTCATGCGCGCCGGCGGCGGCGCGGCGAACGCCGTCGCCCTTCACCGTGCCCGCGCCGCCGGCCTCGGCGGCTTCGAGTTCGCATGCGCGATCCCTGGCACGATCGGCGGCGGCGTCTGGATGAACGCCGGCGCGTACGGCGGCGAGTTCTCCCAGGTGCTCGTGCGCGCGCTCGTCGCGACCGTCGAAGGCACCGGCTGGCTCACGCCGGCGGAGCTCGGTCTCTCGTATCGGCATTCGAACCTCCGTCACGGCCAGGTCGTCGTCGGCGCGGAGTTGCGCCTGCACGCGCGGCCGCCCGAGGAGATCAAGGCGGACGTCCGTGCGCTGAACGCGGAGCGGAAGGCCGCACAGCCGACGAACCGGCGCACGTTCGGCAGCGTCTTCAAGAACCCCGACCACGAGCTGAGCGCGGGGAGGATGCTCGAAGCCTGCGGGCTCAAGGGGCATCGGATCGGCGGGGCGCAGATCTCGCCGAAGCATGCGAACTTCATCGAGAACGTGGACGGGGCGCGCAGCGCCGACGCCGTCGCGCTCATGGCCGAAGCACGGCGGCGTGCGCACGACGCCTACGGCGTCGAGCTGCGGCACGAGGTGGAGTTCCTCGGCGAGCTCGCCGTCCCGCCGCTTCGCGGCTGACGTAGGAGCGACCGGACCGGCGGCGAACCTGGGCAGGTGGGCGCCCAGCGTCGATCCTCCCAGCGCCGCGGCGCGCCGCCCGCCCGGGCGGCCGTGGCGAGTCTGCCGCGCGCCCCGCGCATCGTGCGCGCCGTGCCGCACCGGTTCCTGCCCTCGCGCCGCTCGCTCGCCCTCGGGCTCGGCCTCGTCGTCCTCGCAGCCGGCGCCTATGTCGCCGCCCGCCAGAGCTCGATGTTCGCCGTCTCGCGGATCGAGGTCTCCGGCGGGCCTCCCGCCGTGCGCGCCGAGGTGCGGCGCGCAGTCGCGCCGCTCGTCGGCACGAGCCTCCTCGCGCTCGACCAGGCGAAGGTGATCGCCCGGGTCGAGTCGCTGCCGACCGTCGTCTCCGCTGCGTACGACCGCGCCTTCCCGCACACGCTCCGCCTCACGGTCGTCGCCGAGACGCCGGTCGCGATTCTCCACCGCGGTGCGCAGACCTGGCTCCTCTCGGGGCGCGGGAGGGTCATCAGTCTGGTGCCGCCGCGCACGTATCCGCTGCTCCCGCGCATCTGGGTGAAAACGGCGACGCCCGTCGCACCCGGCGCGTTCCTCGCGCCCGACGTGGCCGGAGCGGCTGCACGGGCGCTCGCACTGGGCTCCCGCTTCCCCGCCCGGATCCAGACCGCCGCGGTCGTGCACGGGGATCTCGTCTTCACGCTTCGCTCGGGCGTCGAGCTCCGGCTCGGCACGCCCACCGACGTTCGGCTGAAGCTCGCCGTCGCGCGTCGCGCGCTCGCGTTCCTGCCCGCGGGCTCGGTCTATCTCGACGTGAGCGTGCCCGGCCGTCCGGTTGCCGGCGCAAACCCTCAAGTCTCAGGTAGAGGTTGACGGTATGAACGGTCAAGCTCTGATTGACACCCAGATCCGCTGCATCTACCCTGCGCCGCGCAGCGTTCCTTTCCCACCGTACGCTCCACCAAAGGTTGAGGTGTCGGCCCCATGAGCATGCGCGACCAGTCCGGCAATTATCTCGCCGTCATCAAAGTCGTCGGCGTCGGCGGCGGCGGCACGAACGCCGTCAACCGGATGGTCGACGCGGGCCTCTCGGGGGTCGAGTTCATCGCGGTCAACACGGACGCGCAGGCGCTGATGATGTGCGACGCCGACGTGAAGATCCACATCGGCTCGCACGCCACCCGCGGCCTCGGCGCGGGCGCCGACCCGGCCGTCGGCCACGCCGCCGCGCAGGAGAGCCGGGACGAGCTGAAGGAGGCGCTGAAGGGCGCCGACATGGTCTTCGTCACTGCGGGCGAGGGCGGCGGCACCGGCACCGGAGCCGCGCCGGTCGTCGCCGAGCTGTCGCGCGAGCTCCAGGCGCTGACGGTCGGCGTCGTCACGAAGCCGTTCGGCTTCGAGGGCCGGAAGCGCTCGCAACAGGCCGACCTCGGGATCGAGAACCTCCGCGACCGCGTCGACACGCAGATCGTGATCGAGAACGACCGGCTTCTCCAGGTTGTCGAGAAGCGCACGTCGGTCACCGACGCATTCCGGCAGGCGGACGACATCCTCCGGCAGGGCGTGCAGGGGATCACCGACCTGATCACGGTGCCCGGTCTCGTCAA
>DATKQO010000318.1:0-4006 GCA_035532715.1 Gaiellaceae bacterium
CGTCGGCTCGCGGTTCAGCTTCTGGGCGAGCACGCGGCGCGAGCGCAACAGGCGGCGCACCTGCTCGGCGACGTGCACCGGCAGCCGGATCGTCCGGCCCTGGTCGGCGAGCGCCCGGGTGACCGACTGGCGGATCCACCACGTCGCGTACGTCGAGAGCTTGTAGCCCATCTTGTAGTCGAATTTCTCCACCGCGCGGATGAGGCCGAGATTGCCCTCCTGGATGAGATCGAGCAGCGGGACGCCCGCCTTCGTGTAGTTGCGCGTGATCGACATGACGAGCCTCAGGTTCGCCTCGATCAGCTGGCGCTTCGCGAGCTCGTCGCCCGCATCCTTCCGCCGCGCCAGGTCACGCTCCTCCGAGCGTGTGAGCAACGGCCCGCCGCCGATCGAGCGGACGTAGAGCTTGAGCGGATCCTGGGTCTGCGCCAGGAGCGGTACGAGCGCGTGCACCTCGTCGGCGTCGTCGGCCGGCGCTTCGCCGGCCTCGAGCTCGTCGTCGAGCTCGACCTCCTCGGCGTCGACGTCGTCGAGCGCGGCCGGATCGGCCACGCCGGGGACGAGCTCGAGCCGTGGCTCGAGGATCTCCGAGAGCGGAAAGGCGTCCGTGGGGAGCGGCCGCTGCTCCATCCCATCGACTATCGGCGTCCCTCGGTTGAGGCTTGAGCACGGCGTCAACCCTCGAACGAGGGACGGAGCCGCAGGCCGCGAATCCCGTTCCTAACCGCGACGAGGAGGATTCGTCCGACTGAGAGACAGGGCGGCTTTCGCCGTCCGGAGTCTCGGACAGGATTGCGACCATGTGTGGAATAGCCGGATACAGCTTGTCGGCGGCGAGCGGCGTCGATCGGACGCTCGCCGCGCAGTCGCTGCTGGCCGGAATCGCCGAGCGCGGCGCCGACGCGGTCGGGTACGCCCACCGGGGCCCCGAGGATGCGTACGCCGTCGTCACGACGCAGCGGACGCCGGCGAGCAAGCTGCTCGGCGGAGTCCGCGTGCCCGAGGCGGCGACCGAGCTGCTCGTGCACGTCCGCGACTACACGAAAGGGCATCCGTCGATCGCGGCCAACAACCATCCCGTGCGCCACGGGCCGGTCGTGGGGATCCACAACGGGATCATCCTCAACGACGACGAGCTGCTCGAGCCGCTCCGCTGCGCACGCTGCGAGCCGCGGATGACGGTCGACTCCGAGGCGATCTTCGCCCTCGCCGCCCACTCGCACAACGATCCGCACGCGCTCGAGCGGCTCACCGGCTCGATGGCCGCCGCCTGGCTCGACGCACGCGTCCCCGGCACGATCTTCGCCGCCCGCGGCGTCGGCCGCCCCCTCTGGATCGGCACGGGAAAGCACGAGCTCTTCTTCGCCTCGACGCGCGCCGCCCTGGAGGTCGTCGAGCGCTACGCCGGCGTCCGGCTCCGCAAGCGCGAGGTCGGCGACGGCACCTTCCTCGTCCTCGCCGGCGGCCGTGTGGACCACACGGAGCGCTTCCGTCCCGACCGCAGCTACCGCGACCCCGTCGCGCTGCCGGCCGTCCGCGCACCGGGCGAGAGCGCGTCCTGCCTCGCGCGGCTCGCCGTGCTCGCCGCCGCTTAGCCCTTCCGCTTCGGAAGGAGGCGTCCGTCCGAGCCGACGCGGACGCCCTGCTCGTCGAGGCGCTCGCGCACGAGGAACTGGAACGTCGACCACGCGCCGCGGCGCGCGTCGAACATGCGGTAGACCTGCCACTCGGTGAGGAGACGGTCGTCCTGTCTGCGTGCCTGCGCCCAGTCCGCGAACTTCGGCAGTCGCCCGAGCGTCCGCGCGAGCTCCGTCCCCTGCTCGACCGCGCGCTCGAGCCGCTCCTCCCCCACCGGCACGTCGAAGCCGGCCTCCCGCAGCGCGTTCGCGAGCGAGCCGAACGTGTGCCAGTAGAGCGACTTCGACGGCAGGCGACCCTTGCGCTCGTCGATGTCGCGCGCGGTCGGCGGCCGCCCGAGCTCCTCCCCGAGCGCGCGCAGGAGGCCGAGCAACTCCTCCCGCGTCGCGAACCGGCGCGGCACGAGACCTGCGGCGCGCTTCGCGGCGTTCCACGAGCCGAAGTGCTCGATCACGGTCTGCGGATGGACGGTCGTCTCGGCGTCGGCGGCGAACTCGCGCATCGTCGGTGAGCGGCCGAGACGGCCGGCGCTCGCCCGCAGCTCGGCGAGGATCTGCTCGTCGGAGTAGCGCTTGCGGATGCCCGCCTGGAAGTCGGCGAGCGCTCCCGGGTCGATCTCGGCCACCGCCCGGAAGCGTGGCTTCGGAGGCATGCCAAATATGGTAGAGCAGGTTGGGGAAATCGCAAGTCGAGCCGCGCCGTGGGGCGGCTACGACGCGGCGACGGCGAGCTTCGGCCGCTGCTGCGGCGCGATGCCCGGCAGATCGCCCACGACCGACTCGAGCGGGAGGATGCGCTCGAGGGCGGCGACGCAGCGCGGGCAGAACTGCGAGCCCGCCTTGTTCTTCACCTCGCCGAGCGCCTCGTTCACCGGCCGGGCGGCGCGGTAGATCCGCGTCGTCAGCATCGAGTCGAGCGCGTCCGCAACGTGGATGATGCGGGCGCCGAGCGGGATCTCCTCGCCGGCGATCCGGTCCGGGTAGCCCGTGCCGTCGAAGCGCTCGTGATGGTGGCGGATCGCCGGCACCGCGTCCTGGAGGAAGCCGAGGCGGTCGATGATGCGGGCGCCCTCCTCGGCGTGCCGCTGCATGAGCGCCCACTCCTCTCCCGTCAGGCTCGCCGGCTTGAGGAGGATCGCGTCAGGGATCGCGAGCTTGCCGATGTCGTGGAAGAGAGCGGCGTGACCGAGCAGGTCGAGCTCGGCCTGCGAGAGTCCAAGCTCGCGTCCGATCGCGAGCGAGAGCTGTTGCACGCGGCGCGAGTGGCCCGCCGTATACGAGTCGCGGGCGTCGACGGTCGCCGACAGGGACTCCATCGCGGCCGTCGAGCGTTCGCGCAGCAGCCGGTTCGCCTGCTCGAGCGACACGTTCTGCGACTGGATCGTCTCTGCGGCCTCGCGCAGCTTCATCGCCGAGCGCTGCGTGTGCTTCAGATACGCCTCCTGCGTCTTGCGCATCAGGAGCAGCGGCACCGCGAAGACCGCGAGCGCGTACAAACCGACCGCATGATAGGCGAGACCCATCACGGCGCCGATGAAGCCGTAGACGACGTAGTGCGGCAAGAGCCACGCGAATCGCTCATGGAAGACCGACCACGGGTTCTCGTGTCCCTCGACACCCGACGCCAGGCTGAGGAGCGCCATGTTGACGCCGAAATAGACGGCGCCGCCGACGACGCCGAGCGCCGCGACGACGAGCTGGCTCATGTTGCCCCCGAAGCCGATCGAGAACACCGCCGCCGCCGCGAGCGATGCGAGCGACAGCGTGGCGACGTTGTAGAGCACCTGATGGAGCGACTGGCGACGTGCGCTCCACTCGACGACGGCGATCGTGACCGCAAGCGGAAGAGCCGCGCGATAGTCGAAGAGCGCGGCGCCGGCGAGCGAGCCGACCGCGCTGACGGAGATGGTTCCCTCCACTTCGGCGAGCTCGAACGACAGAGCCTGCCCTCCGCCGACGAGCGCGAGGATCGCGAGCAGCCCGTAGATATCCGTGCTGGCGCCCCAGATCAGCCCCGCGATGCCGGCCGCGAAGCCGAGGACGCTGACAACGCCGACGACGACGGCGAGCTGGCGGGAGAGCGAGAAGAAGGTCGGGCCGTGCAGCTGGTGCGGCCGGGGGTGGCGGCGCTCCTCGGAGGGCTCGAACTGCTCGGCGGCGGGCAGCGGCGTGACGTGCTCGCCGTCCTCGCGCACGGCCCGCAGCTTCGCTCCGCGCTCCGCGGCGAGCAGCAGCGGCTCGGTGCTTGCTCCGAGCACGCGGTTGCGCCCCTGGAGCTTCGCGCGGTACACCGCGAGGTCGGCCTGGTGGATGAGCTCGTTGGCGTCGCCGCCGTCCTTTGGAAACGCGGCGACGCCGATCGACACCGT
>DATKQO010000319.1:0-6222 GCA_035532715.1 Gaiellaceae bacterium
CGACGACGAAGTTCACGAGCTTGCGCGGGACGACGATCGTCTTGCGCACCTGCGCGCCGTCGAGATGGCTCTGCACCCGTGCCGACGCCTTCGCCCGCGCAATGAGCTCGTCCTCGGATGCGCCCACGTCGACCTCGAACCGGTCGCGCACCTTGCCGTTCACCTGCACGACGAGCTCGAACGTGTCGCGCACGAGCTGCGAGGGGTCGGCGGCCGGCCACGGCTGCTCCCAGAGTCGCTCGTGCCCGAGCTGCTCCCAGAGCTCCTCGGCGACGTGCGGCGCATACGGCTGCAGCAGCGACACCGCCGTCTCCGCCGCGAAGCGCGCCGCAGGATCGTCCGGTCCCGCCTTCGACAGCTCGTTGACGAGCTCCATCACCGCGGCGATCGCCGTGTTGAACGACTGCCTGCGTCCGACGTCGTCGGTGACCTTCGCGATCGTCTCGTGCGCCTTGCGCGTCAGCTCGCCGGGCGGCGGCTCGCCGTGGCGCGCGCGCTCCGCCACCTCGCCGACGAGCCGATACACCCGCCGGACGAACCGCGACATGCCGTCGATGCCCTCGTCGGTCCAGTCCATGTCCTCGCGCGCGGGCCCGATGAACAGCATGTAGAGGCGCGCAGAGTCGGCGCCGTACTCCGCCACGAGCTCCTCGGGGCCGATCACGTTGCCCTTCGACTTCGACATCTTCGAGCCGCCGAGCTGCACCCAGCCGTTCGTGAACAGGTTCAGGAACGGCTCGCGGAAGCCGATCAGGCCGAGGTCGTTCAGCGCCTTCATGAAGAAGCGCGCGTAGATCAGGTGCATCGTCGCGTGGTCGACGCCGCCGATGTACTGGTCGACCGGGCTCCACCAGTCGACGATCCCGCGATCCCAGGCGGCGTCGTCGTTGTGCGGGTCGCAGAAGCGCAGGAAGTACCAGGACGAGTCGACGAACGTGTCCATCGTCTCGACCTCGCGCCGGCCCTCCTTGCCGCAGACCGGGCACGGCGCGCGCACCCAGTCCTCCGCGCTCGCGAGCGGCGCGATTCCCTTCGGCTTGTAGTCGTCGATCTCCGGAAGCAGCACCGGCAGCTCGCTCTCGGGGACGGGCACCGCGCCGTGCTCGTCGCAGTAGACGATCGGGATCGGGCAGCCCCAGTAGCGCTGGCGCGAGAAGCCCCAGTCGCGGAGGCGGAAGTTGATCGCGGTCGTGCCGCGGCCGCGCTCGCCGAGCCAGTCGACGATCGCGCGCTTGGCGTCGTCGGCCGGCCACCCGTCGAACTGCGCCGAGTTGATCAGCTTCCCGTCGTCGTCGATGACCGTCACGACGGGGATGTCGAAGCGCTCCGCGAATGCGAGGTCGCGCTCGTCGTGCGCCGGCACCGCCATCAGCGCGCCGGTGCCGTACTCCATCAGCACGTAGTCGGCGACCCAGATCGGGATGCGCGCCTCGTTCGCCGGGTTCGTCGCGAAGAAGCCGGTGAAGACGCCGGTCTTCTGCTCTGCGGCCGCACGCTCCTCGCCGCGCTTCACGGCCGCCTTGCGGACGTAGTCGCGCAGCTCCCCGGCGTTCGGCGAGCGCTCCGCGAGGCGTTCGACGAGCGGATGCTCCGGCGCGAGCGCGAAGAACGTCGCGCCGAACAGCGTGTCGGGACGCGTCGTGAAGACGGAGACCTCGGCGTCGAGCTCCTCGATCGCGAACTGGATCTCGGCGCCCTCGCTGCGGCCGATCCAGTTGCGCTGCATCGCCTTGACCCGGTCGGGCCAGGCGATGTGCTCGAGCTCGTCGAGCAGCTCGTCCGCGTACGCGGTCGTCCTGAAGAACCACTGCTCGAGGTCCTTCGACACGACCTCGGCGCCGCAGTACTCGCAGCGGCCGTCGTGCACCTGCTCGTTCGCGAGCACGACCTGGTCGACCGGGCACCACTTCACGGGGGAGCCCTTGCGGTACGCGAGCCCCGCCTCGAGCAGCTTCAGGAAGAGCCACTGGTCCCAGCGGTAGTACTCCGGCTCGTGCGCGGAGATCAGGCGGTCCCAGTCGAACCCCCAGCCCATCCGCCGCATCGACTGCGTGATCGTCGCGATGTTCCGCTCGGTGATCTCACGTGGGTGCCCGCCCTCCTTGATCGCGGCGTTCTCGGCCGGCAGCCCGAAGGAGTCGAAGCCGATCGGGTGCAGCACCGCCATGCCGTTCCGGCGGCGGAAACGCGAGATGACGTCGCCGAGCGTGTAGACGAGGACGTGCCCCATGTGGAGCGTCCCGGAGGGGTACGGCCACATCTCGACGACATAGCTCTTCGCGCTCCGGTCTGCCCCCCGCTCCGGGTCGGGGACGTGGAAGGCCCGCGCGTCCTCCCAGACGCGCTGCCATTTCGCCTCGATCGCCTTCGGGTCGTACCGGTTCATTCGTCCTCCGGAGACAAAAAAGCCTCTCGCGAGGAGAGGCCGTGGGGAGTCGTCGCGGCGGGCCGCCGCGTGTGCCTCCCTGAGCTAGCCAAGCAGCCCCTTCACCTCGCAGACTGTAGCAACCTCAGCGGCCGAGCATGGCCGCGAGACCGCGGACGCCGGTCACGTCGAGCACCTCGTCGCGGTGCAGCTCGAGCGGGTGCCGCGCCGACTGGAGCTCACCCGGGCTCGTGGTGACCGCCACGAGGTAGCCGGCACGCCGCGCGAGCGCGACGACCGCGGCGTTCTCGCGCCCGGCCGGGTAGGCGAGCCACCGCACCGCGTGTCCGAGGTGCCGCTCCAGCGCACGCCGCGACCGGACGAGCTCCTCGAGGGCGAGCGGTGCCGGCAGGCTCGTCAGCTCGAGGTGGTGAACGGTGTGCGAGCCGATCGTGAAGCGGTCCCGCTCGAGGAGGCGCAGCTCGTCCCAGGTGAGGAAGCTCGAGTCGGGCCCGGAGGTCCGGCCCGTGATCACGTAGGCCGTCGCGGGCATCCGCAGGCGCCGGAGGAGCGGCGCGGCATTCCACAGCACGTCGCGGTAGCCGTCGTCGAACGTGATCAGCACCGGCCGGCGTGGCAGACGGGCGCCGTACTCGAGCGCGGCGAAGAGCTGCCGCTGCGTGATCGCGTCGAAGCCTGCCGCCCGGAGCCAGAGCATCTGCGCGGCGAACACCGCCGGCGGCACGGTCAGGGCGTCCGTGATCGCCGGCCCGCGCGGTTCGGGCCCGATGCGGTGGTACATGAGGATCGGCACGTCGAGCACGCGGTGCGGCAGAGGACGGGGCAGGACGAGCGCGGTCGACGGGCTCGGGAGGCGCGGAGACGGCCACGTCCATCCTGTCAGGACCGCGACGGCGAGCAGCGCTGCGGCGATGGCGCGCGTTTCCGCAACGTAACGCGTGCACGTGAACGTAACGTGTACACGTGCTCGAGCTCTTCCCGACCACCGCATCCGCCGCCGGCGGCGAGCTCGTGCTCGGCGGCGTGCCCGCGTCGCGGATCGCCTCCGAGTACGGAACGCCGGTCGTCGTCTACTGCGAGGAGACGATCCGCGCGCAGGCGCGTGCGTATCGCGCAGCCGCGCCCGAGGCGCTCGTCGTGTACGGGACAAAGGCGTTCGCGAGCGTCGCGTTGCTGCGCATCCTCGCCGAGGAGGGGCTCGGAGCCGACGTCTCGACGCTCGGCGAGCTCGCGGTCGCCGGCCGGGCGGGGATCCCGGGCGAGCGGATCCTCTTCCACGGCAACAACAAGTCGGAGGACGAGTTGCGCGGCGCCGCCGAGGCCGGAGCGACGGTCGTCCTCGACGCGCCCGACGAGCCGGCACGCGCAGCGGCGGCCGGCGTGCGCAGGGCGCTCGTCCGGCTGACGCCCGGCGTCGAGGCGGTCACGCACCAGTCGATCCAGACCGCGCACGACGAGTCGAAGTTCGGGCTTGCCGCCGACCCTGCGCTCGCGGCGATCGCCGAGGCGGGGAGTCTCGGGATCGAGGTCGCCGGCGTCCACTTCCACGTCGGCTCCCAGCTCGCGCGCGTCGACGAGAGCCTCGTTGCAGTGGAGCGCCTCGCCGCGTTCTGCGAACGGGCGCGTGCCGAGCTGCGGTGGACTCCCGCGGTGCTCGACATCGGCGGCGGTCTCGGCATCCGCTACACGCGCGACGAGCAGGTGCCGGAGATCCAGGAGTTCGTCGGCCCGCTCGTCGCACGGCTGCACGAGCGTTGGCCCGGGCCGGTTCAGATCGTGCTCGAGCCGGGCCGCTCGCTCGTGGGGCGCGCGGGCGTCACGCTCTACCGCGTCGGCGTCGTGAAGGACAGCGGCGGCGTCCGCTACGTCGCGATCGACGGCGGCATGTCCGACAACCCGCGCCCGCAGCTCTACGGCGCGCGCTACGAGGCGCTGCTCGCGAACCGTGCCGACGAGCTCCCCGACGGCGTCTTCCGCATCGCCGGCAAGCACTGCGAATCGGGCGACGTGCTGATCGACGCCGCCGAGCTGCCGCACCCGCGCCGCGGCGACCTGCTCGCCGTACCGGCGACCGGCGCGTACACGCTCACGATGGGGTCGAACTACAACGGCGTGCCGCGGCCGCCGGTCGTGCTCGTGCGTGACGGTCAGACGCGGCTCATCCGCCGCCGGGAGTCCGTCGACGATCTGCTCCGTTTCGAGGAGGGCTGAGCGTCTCGACTGGTGTGGCCGGTGACGTTGCCCGGTTCCTGGCCCGGGATCACGCTGCCGGTTACACCACTAGGGCTGCGCGGCGACGAGCCCCGGCCGCACGAGCCGAGACGGCGCCTTCAGCCCCGATTCGCGCACCGGCAGGTTGACCGGTTCGATGCACGGCGGCGCGCCGAAGCTCGCCTCCCGGCGCTCCGCCGGCGCGTCGGCGTAGAGCGTCGTGCGCTGCCGCGGCCGGCGGCCGTTCGCCCGGATGAGCGCCTCCAGCTCCTCCGGCGTCATCTCCTGCCCGTGCTCGGAGCCGGCCGCGCGCGAGATCGACTCGTTCATCAGCGTGCCGCCCAGATCGTTGACGCCGGCGCGCAACGCCGCCGTGACGCCCCGCTGCCCGAGCTTCACCCACGAGGCCTGTACGTTCGTGATCCACGGATGCAGCGCGAGGCGTCCGACCGCGTGCATCAGGAGCGTCTCGCCGAAGGTCGGCCCGCGGCGCGTCCGCCCCTGGAGGTACATCGGCGCCTCCATCGGCACGAACGGCAGCGGGACGAACTCGGTGAACCCACCGCTCCGCCGCTGCTGGTCGCGAACGGCGACGAGATGCCGCGCCCAGTTCCGCGGACCGTCGACGTGCCCGAACATGATCGTGTTGTTCGAGCGAAGACCAACGGCGTGCGCCGCGTCGTGCACCTCGAGCCACTGGGCCGTCGTGATCTTGTCCGGGCAGATCACCGCGCGCACCTCGTCGTCGAGCACCTCGGCGGCCGTGCCCGGAAGAGACGAGAGTCCCGCGTCGCGCAGACGTTCGAGGTAGTCGCGCAGCGGCGCGCCCAGCGTCGCCGCACCCTGCCAGATCTCGAGCGCCGAGAAGGCGTGCACGTGGATGTCCGGCACCGCCGACTTGATCGTCCGCACGACCGACTCGTAGTAGTCGCCGTCGAACCCAGGGTGGATCCCGCCCTGCAGGCAGACCTCGGTCGCACCGCGCTCCCAGGCCTCGACGACACGCCGCGCGATCTCGTCGTGCGGTACGAGGAACGCCGGGCCACGCAGGTTGGCGGCGAGCTTCCCCTTCGAGAAGGCGCAGAAGCCGCAACGGAAGTAACAGACGTTCGTGTACTGGATGTTGCGCGTGACGACGTAGCTGACGTCGTCCCCGCACATCTCGCGCCGGACGCGATCGGCGGCGGCGAAGACGCGCTCGCGCTCCTCGCCGCGTGCGCTGAAGAGGCGGACGATCTCCTCTTCGCCGAGCTCGTCGCTCGTATCGAGCGGCAGGGTGTCGCGTGGGACGAACGGCACCTCGACCGGTGCGCCCGGGGCCCAGTCGTCCTCGCGCGCGAGGCCGAGCCCGTCGGAGAGGCGCCGCGCGCTCGAGAGGACTGCTGGATCCAGCCACTCGCCGCCGAGCCACTCGGGATAGACCGGCAGCCGCGGCGCGAGCTCCAGGCCCCGGCTCCGGGTCGCATCGCGCAGCAGATCGAGCGCGGGCCACGGCGCTTCTGGATTCACATGGTCGATGGTCACCGGGGACACGCCGCCCCAGTCGTCGATGCCGGCGTCGAGGAGGATCGCGAAGTCTTCGGTCAGGTTCGGCGGCGCCTGGAGGTGCACGTCGGCGGGGAGCA
>DATKQO010000320.1:0-2152 GCA_035532715.1 Gaiellaceae bacterium
ACGAGCACGGCGCCACCAGGCCAGTAGGGGCTCTCGCCGGGACGGCCGCTCAGGAAGTAGGAGTCGTACGTCCAGCAGCCGGAGTTGAGAAGACGCGCGCCGGAGGGCCCCACCCACTCGCTCTGTACATCGTCCGGTAGGGGCCCGCGGCGATGGGTGTGCCCGAAGATCAGGTATGCGTCGCGCAGCTGCAGGCGCGCGGCCACCTCCCCCATCGCGCGCAGGCCGGCGCGGCGCAGCTCGGGGCCTGAGATGTCGGCGCGAAACGAGCCGAGGCCGGCTCGGTTGAGCGCCGCGACCGCGACCGGAAAGGCGCTCGCGAGCAGGCGCGTGCGCCAGGGGACGCCCGGTTCGCCGCCCCCCTTGTCCCCGCCGAGCGCGCGCCAGATGCGGACCGTGGACTGGCCGTTGAGCGTCGAGCCGGTGGGAGCCTGGCGCGCGACGGCGTCGATCCATGCGAACACGGGCCCGAGCACGGCCTCGTAGTCATCGACCGAGGAGAACGACTCCTCGGAGCGGCGCAGGACGCGCCCGGTCATGCCGATCCCGAGCCGCTCGAGCGTCGGCACCGTCAGGTGGCAGTCGAGGTAGTGGCCGTGAGTGGCGTACACGTCCTCGCGCAGCCAGAGGCCCGGATAGGCGGCGCTGACGCGCGCCGGGCCGGCCCACTCGGCCAGCGTGGCGAGCATCGAGGATGCCTCATAAGCCGGGAAGCGCTGCTCGACTCCGAGTGGCACGGGCGTCGGCAACTCGCCGCGACGGCGCAGCCATGACTCGACGAGCGCATGATCGTGGTTGCCGGCCACGACGACGATCTCGCACCCGGAGAGCGCGCGACCGACCTCCTCGAAGAAGGGCCGGGCGGCCGCGAGCGCGTCGCGTCGCGGCCCGTGGCGCAACTCGAGCACATCTCCGAGCAGCACGAGCCGCTGCACCCCGTCCAGCGCATCCAGCAGCGCGGCGCGCGGCGAGGGCCGGCGGAGCACATCGACGCCCGAGCTCGCGCCGAGATGCAGATCGGAGACGACCAGCGTGCGCATCGAGCTCTACGCGCCGGACGCGAACGTGGTCGGCACGATCATGTCCTACGGCGCGATCCGTCGCACCCTGTCAAGACGCCGCGGCTACTGCCTCGCGGATCGGCTTGGGGAGCATGAAGCGCACATCCTCGCGGACGACATGGACCTCCGAGACCTCCTCCACGCCGCGGGCCCGGAAGAAGTCGAGCAGGTCCTGGACGAGGTCGTCGGGGGCGCTCGCGCCCGACGTGACTCCGACGATGCGCTTGCCCTCGAGCCAATCCTCGCGTATCTCGCCGGCGTTGTCGATCAGGTGCGCCTCGGTGCCGCAGTCCTTGGCGACCTCGACGAGGCGCACGGAGTTGGAGGAGTTGCGCGAGCCGATCACGAGCATCAGGTCGCAATCGCCCGCCATCTGCTTGACGGCCGCCTGACGGTTGGTCGTGGCGTAGCAGATGTCGTCGGTGCGGGGACCGCGGATCGTGGGGAATCGCTCGCGCAGGCGCGCGACGATCGAGCTGGTCTCGTCGACAGAGAGCGTCGTCTGGGTGACGTAGGCGACGCGCTCGGGATCCTCGACGACGAGCTCGTCGACGTCGCGCTCGTTCTCGACGAGCACGATGTGCTCGGGCGCCTCGCCCATCGTTCCCTGTACCTCCTCGTGGCCGGTGTGGCCGACGAGCACGATCGTATAGCCGTCTTGCGCGAAGGCGACCGCCTCGCGATGGACCTTCGTGACGAGCGGGCAGGTCGCGTCGATCGTCTGCAGGCTGCGCCGCTCGGCGCTCGCGCGCACGCTGGGCGCGACGCCGTGGGCGGAGAACACCGTGAGGGCGCCCTCGGGGATCTCGCCGACGTCCTCGACGAAGATCGCGCCGCGCTCGGAGAGCTGCTCGACGACGTGCTTGTTGTGAACGATCTGCTTGCGCACGTACACCGGCGGTCCGTGGAGCTCGAGCGCCCGTTCGACGGTCTGCACGGCGCGGTCCACGCCGGCGCAGTAGCCGCGAGGCGCGGCGAGCAGAAGCTTTTCGACGGTGTTGGTCACTACGGCCATTGTAAGGGGGCGAGTACGCTAGAGAGGCGATGACGCAACGTCACCTCGACAGGCTCACTCCGGTGGATGCATCGTT
>DATKQO010000321.1:0-9555 GCA_035532715.1 Gaiellaceae bacterium
CTCGTCACGGAGCAGGTGGAGCTCGCCGAGAACCAGGTCGTGCTGGAGCTCGTGCAGCGAGGCGTGTAGTTCCGCGCGACGATCGAGTCGCTCAGCTCGTAGACGTCGGTCGGCGTCGCCGTCCGCGGATCGATGCTGACCTTGAAATCGACACCGACGGTTTGGAGGCCGTACAGCGGAATCGCGCTGGTCGTGAACGCGGAGGAGCTCACGAGGTGGTCTGCGACGAGCGTGCGCGACGTGTCGGACGATGTGCACGTCGAGCTCGTCGGCGCCACGGTCGACGTCGCACGGTAGAGCTGGTAGCGCGGCGGACTCGTCGACACGGTTGCGACGCACCAGTAGTCGTAGGGCGCGGTTGCGCTGCAGCTCGCGACGTTGAGGCGGAGGGCAGGCAGCGAGTTGATCGGGCTCACCTGCGCGTGCGAGGCGCAGTGGATGTCGCCGCGAATCCGATCGAGCGCGAGCCGCGCCTGTTGCTGAGCCTGGAAGCGCTGGTTGAACCTCACCTCGGCGGTCGAGCCGCTGACGAAGACCCCGGCCAGGCCGGCCAGCACGAGGCTGAGGATCACCATGACGACGAGAAGCTCGACGAGCGAGTAGCCGCGCTGATCCGCGTGGAGCGTGTTCGCAACCCGGCGCATCACGATTTCGACAGTGCCTGCACCTTTGCGAGCGCCTGCTGCGCGAGCGCCGTGCTGTTCGCACCGATGCCCCAGAGCGTCTGCGTGCGCTTGTCGACTGCGATCAGCGTCTTCAACGCGTCGGCCCCGTGCCACCAGCCGAACAGGGCGCCGGTGACGACCCAGTCGTTCTGGTAGACCCAGTACTTCGCCGCCGCCGGCGTCATCGTCTTGTGCGTATCGAGCCACGTGCCGAGCGCCGTCGCGCGGTCGGGGAGCGGCATCTCGTCGAGCGGCTCCTTGTGCGCACCCGCGACGACGAATGCAACCGGACGGCTCTGCGGCCACCGGG
This sequence comes from Gaiellaceae bacterium, assembly GCA_035532715.1. Lineage (GTDB taxonomy): Bacteria > Actinomycetota > Thermoleophilia > Gaiellales > Gaiellaceae > Palsa-739. The sequence continues at coordinate 976 of DATKQO010000321.1, forward strand.
AAGCCTGAGCCGGCTTGACGGACTTGACGGACTTGGCTGACTTGACGGCCGCGGGCTGCGTGGTCGTCGGCGTCGTCGTCGTCGTTGCGGGCTTCTGGGTCGCAGGCGCCGCGGTCGCAGGTGCGGCAGGCCCGATCGGCTCGCCGGCGGCGCCGGCGGGCTGCGCGGTCGCAGCCGGATACGGAGACGTGTCGGCGGCAGCTCCGGTCTGCGGATACGAGCCGTTTCGCCGCAACGTGAGCGTGACGAGCGGCGAGCCCGAATCGACGACGCGCGTTCCGGCGGCCGGCGACTGCGAGACGACGACGTTCGCGGCGTACCCGTGAACCGAGCCCGAGACCCGCCATGCGAAGCCGGCGTCCTCGAGCGTGCCCTCGGCGAACACGAACGCCTGGTTTCGCACGTCGGGTACGACGAGCGGCGCCGGCGGGCCGGCGGTCACGGTCGGCGCGGTGGGCGCGGAGCCGACCCCGGTGCCCGCGGCGTACGTCATGCCGGCCGTGGCCGCGAGCGCGACGAGCACGAGAGCCGCGATCCGCGGCAAGAGGGAGGGCAGCCTGTCGGCCATCTTCTCTTCTTATCGGCAGATACGGGCTGGAACCTAAGACCCGGTGCGGCTGAAATACACGACCCCATTCGAGGGATTCGGAGTCGTCACCAGCTGGAAGACAGGCCCGCTCGCCGCCGGGGCCGCCCCACCGACGACGGCCAGCGTCCGAAGGCCGGTCGGGCTGTCGGCCGCGCCGCTGTCCGTCCAGGTGAACGCCACGCCCGCGAACGACTGGAACCACGCCTCCTGCTGGGGCCACTCGCGGGGCGGCTGGAGCTGGAGATGCAGGTGCGGCCCGGTCGCGTCCCCGGTGGCACCGACAAGGCCGACCTGCTGGCCCGCCGCGAGCGAGGCGCCGGGGACGACCGCCGGATCGAGCACCGAGAGGTGGCAGTACGTCCAGATCTGGCCGTCGAACGTCTGCAGGGTGAGGCCGATCCCGCAGGCCGGGTCGGGTGTGCTCCACGAGCGCAGCACGACTGCGTTCGCGAGCGCGTAGAGCGGCGAACCGAGCGGCGCGGCGATGTCGACCGCCGGATAGCCGTGATGCGTGTGCGACGCGAAGACGACGCCGGGGCCGCCGCCGACCGGGAAGACGTAGCCGGAGGAGTACGACGGGGCGGCGAGGAGTTGCGACTCGGCGGGGGCGAAGGCTGCGGCGGCGGACTGCTGCTCTGCGCGGGCGAGCGCGCCCTGCGCCGAGGCGAGAGCCCGTGTGCGCTCGTCGACGAGCCGGGTGGCGGTGCCGCGCCGGAGTGCGGCGACCCCCGCGCGCTGCTCGAACGTGAGCCGGTCGGAGAGCAGCGCTGCGTTCGCGGCGGCGGCCTGCCAGTGCGAGACCGTCCTCCCGTCGGCCGTGACGACCGCCTGTGCGGCGACGAGCGCATCGCTTGCGGCCACCACGGCTCGGCGCGCGGCCTCGAGCGACTGCTGCATCCGGTCGAGCGAGAACGCGATCGTGCCGTCGGAGCCGTAGATGCCGGCGAGGCCGAGCACCTCGTTCACGTACCAGTCGGCGTGGTTGTACGCGTAGACGGCGCGCGTGAGATCGGTGGAGCCGCCCGCCGCGGCGAGGTAGCGGGCCGCCGAGAAGATCGCGTCGTCGGGGTTCCACGGATCGGCGACGCCGTCGCCGTTCGCGTCGATGCCCCAGCGGAGCCAGGTGTCCGGCATGAATTGCATCCAGCCGATCGCCCCCGCCGAGCTCGGGCCCATGTTGCGGCCGAAGTTCGACTCGACCTTGTTGATCGCCGCGAGCACCTGCCAGGGGATCCCGTACGTCGAGCCTGCGCGCTGCCAGAGACCGAGCAGCTGCGTGTAGGAGAGCTGCGCCGGGCTCGCCGGCGGCGTCGAGAGGGCGGCGGGCAGCACGACCGAGCCGTCGACGTTCGGCGACAGGGTCGGCAGGATGAACGGGGACGCCTGGGTGTCCGGCAGGACGGCGAAGGTGTCGGCACGGGCGGTGCCGACGAGGACGGCGAGGCCGAGAACGAGCGCGAGGAGCGCGAGGCGGCGCATTCGACCTAGCCGGCGGGGACGATCCGCAGGCCGAATCCTTCGTCGGGCGCAGGGGCCGGCACCGGCCCGGGCGACGCGACCGGGGCGGTTTCGACAGGCGCGGGCGGGGCGGCGGCAGCAGCGGCGGCGGTTGCGGCAGCGGCGGCGTCGTCGGCGCGCCGGCGCTTGGTCGCCTGCTCGAGCGACACGAGGAAGTCGTGGCGGTTCGTGGCGGCGTTCGCGGCGATCTCGGGGTCGACCTTGCCGGAGAGCACGTGTTCGATGAGCGCCTGCGTGAAGGTCTGCATCTGGAAGAAGTCGCCCTCGGCGACCGCGTCGGTGATCTCGTCCGCGCGGCCTTCGCGGATCAGATCGGCGATGCGCGCGTTCATGACCATCACCTCGACCGCGGCGACGCGGCCGCCCTCCAGCTTCGGCAGGAGCCGCTGGCTGACGACGCCGCGCAGGACGCCGGCGAGGATCGCGCGGATCACTTCCTGCTTCTCGGGCGGGAAGAACTCGATCATCCGGCCGACGGTCTCCGCCGCGTCGATCGTGTGCAGCGTCGACAGCACGAGGTGACCCGATTCGGCCGCCTGCAGCGCGGTCTGCGCGGTTTCGGCGTCGCGGAGCTCGCCGATCAGGATCGTGTCCGGGTCCTGCCGGAGCGCGCGGCGCAGGGCCTGGCCGAACGACTCGGTGTCGAGGCCGACCTCGCGTTGGTTGACGATCGAGTTGTGGTCCGGATGGAGGATCTCGATCGGGTCCTCGATCGTGATGATGTGCTGGTGCCGCTGGCGGTTCATGTAGTCGATCATCGCCGCGAGCGTCGTCGTCTTTCCCGAGCCGGTCGCGCCGGTGACAAGGATGAGGCCGCGATGCTCCTCGGCGAGCTTCTGCACGCCGGCCGGGAGGTTGAGCTGCTCGAAGCTCGGCACCGTCTTCGGGATGACGCGGAAGGCGAACGAGATCGCGCCGCGCTGCCGGTACGCGTTGACGCGGAATCGCGGCAGGTCTTCGTCCTGGTAGGCGATGTCGAGGTCGCCGGCGGCGTGGAAGTGCTCGAGCTTCTCGGGCGCGCGGCTGCCGACCATCTGGAGGATGGTCGCGAGGGCGGCGTCGTCGAGCGCCGCGTGGTCGGCGAGCGGTCCGAGGTCGCCGTCGCGTCGGAGGATCGGCGGCTGGCCGACCTTCAAGTGAATGTCACTGGCGCCGAGTTCCACGGCGCGCCTGAGCAAGCCATTCAGATCCATACGGACTCGAACGAGGGATCGGCTGCGAGGGCGTCCGGCTTTAGGCCGGAAGCGCGCGGTAGGCGCGCCCGGGGTCGCCGGCGCGGGCCGCGACGGCGTAGATCAGCCGGATGGCGCCCTTCTCGAGCCCGCGCGCCGCGCCGGGATGGCTCAGCTCGCCGCGGAGGAGCCGCTCGACCGCCCGGAAGGTGACGGGCAGCCGCGCGAGCGCGAAGGTCGTGCGCGGGAAGCGGTCGAAGGCGACCTTCGCTCCCCAGCCTGCGGCCGTCAGCGGCGTGATCCTGCGTGCGACCGCCTCCGCGTAGGGCTCGAGGCCGGCGGCGCGGCCGGCGAGCACGTCGAGCGTCGCCTCGGCGACGAGCTGCGCGCTGAGGAAGGCCTCGTACATCCCGTCGCCCGAGAACGGGTCGACGAGACCGGCCGCGTCGCCGATCACCGCGGTCGTGCCGCGCGCGAGCAGGCTGTCGGGCCGCCGCATCGGCAGGCGGTAGCCACGCGTGTCGGTGGCGGTGGCGGGGTCGATGCCGTGCTCGTCGCAGAGCCGTGCAAGATGCGCGCGGAGGCGCGGCGCCTCTGACGCGTGGCCGCCGACGCCGACGTTGAGGTGGTCTCCTTTCGGGAAGATCCAGCCGTAGCCGCCGGGCACGACGCCGAGCTCGAGCACCATCGCGCCGGCGTAGCGCGCCTCGTGGGGGACGTTCGCCTCGAGCGCGACGCCGTGCACGACGTCGCCGCCGAGCTCGAGCGCACGCGCCGAGCCGCCGTTGCAGCCGTCGGCGCCGAGCACGATCCGCGCGGCGATCTCCTCGCCGTCGACGGTCAGCCCGCCGGCGCGGACGTCGGCGACCTTCACGCCGTCGCGCACGTCGGCGCCCGCAGCGGCGGCCTGGTCGAGCAGGAAGTGGTCGAGCCGGCGCCGCTGCGTCATCAGCGCGAGCGGCTCGCGCACGCGCCGCTCGAACCGGGGCCCGTACGCGAGCCTGCACTCGAGACGGTCGACGCGGTCCTCGACGACGGGCTCGAGCGAGAACGGGAGGAGCCGCGCGGCGCGCAGCGTGACCCCGCCTCCGCAGGGCTTGTCGCGCGGGAAGCTCGCGCGGTCGACGAGGAGCACGCTCGCGCCCGCCGAGGCGAGCCGGTACGCGGCGGTGGATCCGGCCGGGCCGGCTCCGACGACGGCTACGTCGAACGCGCTCATCCCCCGAGGCTACAATGCGCGTCCTTCCCGGGGGTGTGCCCGAGCGGCCAAAGGGAACGGGCTGTAAACCCGTCGGCTCAGCCTACGGAGGTTCGAATCCTCCCGCCCCCATGCAGTGTTGTCAATAACTCAACGTTCGGAGTGTGCCCGAGGCTGAACGCTTGACGATTCTTTCCGGCAGACACATGCTGGCGTGCGCCGCGTTGTTCTCGTCCCGATGAACTCCCAACGCTTGATACAGCGATGGCAGAGCCGGGGCGCGTCAAGGTCGAGCGCTGCGAGTGCGGTAGCCTGCCGGTCTTCGTGGGGTCTGACGACCGGGGACGTGTGACTTGAGCAGCTTCGGGGGATCGGCGCTTTATGCGGTTCGACGGCGCCGCCGCTCACGACGCCGGCGGTTCGCGGCGGTTGCGAGCGCGGGCTTGGTCGCGGTGGTCGCTGCCTACCTCGTTGTGCTGAGACAGGCGCCGTCGAGGAGCTCACCGGCCGGACTGGCCTCTGCGCTCGCCGCCGATCTCTCGGCGGGTCATCTTGCCGGGCTTCGTTTCGGGAACACGACCTCGGCGGCGGCGGCCGCCTCCTACCGATCGATCAGGGCGGGAATGGGCGGCGCGAGCGTGTCGGTCTCGGCGCTTCACACGACGGCCCGTGGGTCGAGCGGGGCGGTGAGGCTGCGCTGGCTCTGGCGGCTGCCGTTCGGACGGCGCTGGGACTACGAGACGACTGCGGTCCTGCGCTACGAGGGCGGCGGCTGGAGGCCGCTCTGGTCCCCGCGCCTGGTCAACTCCCGTCTCCGCGTCGGGGAGGTGCTCGCGTTCGCGTGGAAACAGCCGCCGCGTGCGCCGATCCTCGGTGCGGGCGGTGTGCCGATCGTGGCGGCGCAGCCGGTGGTCAACGTCGGTATCGAGCCCAGGCGCGTCCGTGATCTCCCGCTGCTTCTAAGGCAGCTACACGCCTCCCTGGGCGTCGCGGTCGGGCCCCTGCGGACAGCGGTGCGGGCGGCCGCGCCAACGGCGTTTGTACCGGTGATCACGCTCAGGCGCCCGCAGTACGAGCAGCTTCGCTCGAAGATCTATCCGCTTCCCGGCACCGTGTTCAGCGTCGGGCAGCTCACGCTCGCGCCGACCCCCGCCTTCGCGGCTTCCCTGCTCGGCGCCGTCGGCCAGGCGACGGCCGAGGTCGTGAGCGCCTCGCACGGGCGGGTCGTGCCCGGCGAGAGCGTCGGCCTCTCGGGCCTCGAGCAGGCCTACGACTCGTGGCTCGCAGGCACGCCCGCGCTGGTCGTGAGGGCTGTTCACAGCAACGGTCACGGCGGTACCCAGACGCTCTACTCCGTCGCTTCCACGCCCGGGCGTTCGCTGCACACGACGCTCGAGGTTCAGGCCCAGGAAGCCGCAGACCGGGCGCTCGCCGGCGTCAAGCAGCCAAGCGCGCTGGTCGCCGTCAGGATCAGCAACGGCAACGTGATCGCAGTCTCGGTCGGCCCCGACCCGGCCGCCTACAACATCGCACTCGAGGGTGAGTACCCGCCGGGCTCCACCTTTAAGGTCGCGACCACCCTGGCGCTGCTCGAACGGGGCGAGCAGCCCACTGACACGGTCAACTGTCCCGCCGAGATCACTGTGGACGGCAAGCAGTTCCGCAACGCCGAGCACGAGGTTCTCGGCATGACGAGCTTCGCGCAGGACTTCGCGCACTCGTGCAACACCGCCTTCATCAGCCTCGCACCACGCGTCGGCGGCGGCGCGCTTCCCGCGGCCGCGCGGGCTCTCGGGATCGGACGCAGCCTCGACTTCGGGGTGCCGGCCTTTGCCGGTTCGGTGCCCGTGCCGGCTAACCCGGTCGATCTCGCGGCGCAGGCGTTCGGCCAGGGCCGCGACCTCGTCAGCCCGCTCACGCTGGCCGCGGCCGCGGCCGCGATCGCACGTGGCCGCTGGGTCGCCCCGCGCCTCGTGCTCGATCCCGTTCTCCCCGCAACGCCGGACGGCCCGGTACTGCCCGCCGGCGTCGTGGCGACCCTGCGCGCGTTGATGCGGGCGGTGGTCACCGAAGGAACGGGGACCGCGCTTGCCGGTCAGCCCGGGCTACCCGTCTACGGCAAGACCGGCACCGCCGAGATCGGCTCGCAGACCCCCCCGCGCACCGACGCCTGGTTCATCGGCTTCCAGGGCGACATCGCCTTCGCCGCGCTCGTCTCAAATACGGTCAACGGCTACGGCGGCACGGTCGCCGCGCCGATCATCGCCCGCTTCCTTGCACAACTCGGTACGGGGTGAGTCTTGAGATCGCCTTGCGACGGACGGTAGTGGGTCGTACCAAGAGGCTCGAAGCGCCGTTGCGACGGGCCCACGCCTGTTTCCTAGTGGCGGCCGCCGACTTGATCAGTGGACCCAGTCGTGCTTCGAATCGTGCCGTGCTTCGAATCGTGCGTTTGTACCCGCTGTCGGGTCGTTCAGTTGCGTGGCGTCGAGGTCGCAGCGGGCCACTCGAGGTAGGAGAAGCCGTCGCGGCGAGAGCGGAGCGCTCGTGCTCAGCGAACCCGGAATCAGCGGCGTGTCGTATAGGATTGAGGCGAACTAGGCAGGCGTCTGGAGGTCGTTCACTCGTGTTCCGCTCCCCGCTCTCGATTGCTCTCCTGGCCATCGTTGGATGTCTCTGCGCGTTCCCGGCGGTTTCAGCCGCGAAGGGCAAGCCGGGCGGTGGTGGCGGTGGAGGTGGCGGGTCGCCGACGGGGTACGACATCTCCTATCCGCAGTGCGGAGGAGCGTTCCCGTCGAGTGTCCTGTTCGGCATCGTTGGTGCGAACGCCGGCATCGTCTATAGCCCGAACCCGTGCCTGGGCACGGGCGACGGTGCGAGTGAGCTCGCCTGGGCCGAGCAGTACGACGGCCAGGGAGGCGCGATCTTGTACGCGAACACGGCTGACCCCGGGCCGACGCTCTCGACGCATTGGCCGAGCGGACAGACCTCACCCCAGTATTGCGACCCCGCTCAGCCCGACTCGCCCGCATGCTCCTATGACTACGGCTGGAACGCCGCAGCCGACAGCTACCAGAATGCCGTCAGCGCCTATATCCAGCTCGGCGAGCTTCAACCGGGCGCGACGCAGACGCCGCTCCCGAACGCGTGGTGGCTTGATGTCGAGACCGCGAACTCCTGGGAGACCAGCACGCCCAACAACATCGCCGACCTGCAAGGCGCGGTCGCCTACCTGCAATCCCAGGGTGTCAGCTCGGTCGGCTTCTACGCCAGCTCCGGCGACTGGCAGACGATCACCGGCTCCACCGGGCTGTTCTCGTCGTTCCCGAGCTGGCAGCTGGGCTCGCGGCGACTGGCGACCGCTCAGTCGTACTGCGGCACGACCGGCGTCACGGGCGGTCCCGTCGCGCTCAGCCAGTACTCCTCGGGTGGCTTCGACGCGGATGTCCGCTGCTAGGCCCTGCGTTCAGGGATCGCTGGCGTCCGCACCCTGTCTGACGGTCACCGTTCTGCCATGCCGTAGGTGCCGTAACGCACACGTCGGAACCGTCCTCCGTCAGCGTGTCCATGGGTGGACAGAGCCTCGTTCACAGATGAGAACGGCACCCGTTCTCCGTACAGCTCCTCAACAGCGGCGTGAACCTCACGCACTCGCAAGGGACAGCCGGCGAGCTGCAGAACAGTGGTGACAGCGTCGAGTAGGGCTCCCTGCCTTCGGCTCGCTGAAGGTACGAGCACCTCCACCGCGAAGAGATCGACGACGGCCACCAGTTCGGACTCGAAGCCGAGCGCTACCGGCAGCTCTTCAACACCATCCGGCCACACCGAACATTGGGCGGCCGGCGGCCCCTCGACGTCCACCTCGCCGCCTGCGAGACTCCCCCGACACCCAAGCTAAACGAGCCCGAAACCCTGCCGCTTTCGTGAAGCAGGACACTCCGAGACGACGACCGACGAACCCAATCCCCGCCTGACATCCGCCTCTTCCGTGGTGGAGGGCGAGATCACGACCACGGTTCGGCTGGTCAGGCTCTTGATCACCGTTCTCATCGTGGCCGCCGTCTGCGCGGGCATCGCGCGCGGCCTCACGACCTCGGCATCGG
>DATKQO010000322.1:0-3211 GCA_035532715.1 Gaiellaceae bacterium
ACTGCGCGCGAGCCCCGCGGCCGTGGCAGAGCTGCGCGCGAGCTGACACATCTCGGCCGCTACGGTCGAGTCGATGGACGAGGCACGCGCCGTGCTCGCACGACTCGAGCGGATCGAGACGCTCGACCGCGCCGGGGCGCCCCCGTCGAGGCTCCTGCCGGAGTTGCACGCGCTCGTCCGCGAAGCGGAGGAGTGGGCGCGCTGCGAGCGCGACCCGGACGCGCAGGCGGCGGTCGACGCCGCCGCGGCGGCGCTCGGTGATGCGATCGTCCTGGCGTGACTTGGCGGCGCGTGGAGCGCGCTCGGCGCGGCCGCCGGCCCGAAGACGGTCGGCGTGAACCGGATCCCTCGAGCTCTGGGCGCCGCCGAAACCGGGCACCGTGCCCGCAACCGAGCCGCAGGAGACCCAGCCGCTCCGCCGTGTCCACGTTGTCTTGCGCCCCGCCGGCACCAGGATCTTCCACTCCTTCCGCGCCGGCGAGGCCGGCTTCGACGGCGAGCCGGGCTGACCGAACTCCTTACACGGGCTCACCGGCACGGGGCTACGTTGGCGGGGTAGTGCGAATCACCGAAAGTGGGACTCACGAGCGGACCTCGCAGGCCGATACCTCCGTTAGGTCTTCTGCAGTGCGCTCACTTCTCTCCAATCGGAAAGCCCAGATCCTCGTCAACGGAGGCCTCGGGATCGTGCTGCTCGCCGTCGCTTTCTTCAGCGCGCGGCACTTCATGCGCTCCGGCTGGCCGCTCCACCATGCCGACCCGCTGCTCGTCGGCGCCTCGGCGCTGCTCTTCTTCATCGCCTACGCCTTCAAGGCGTGGGGCTGGCAGCGGCTCTTCGCGAAGCACGAGCGGCCGTCCTCCCAGTCGCTCGCGTTCGCGGGCGGCGCGGCCTGCGTCGGCGGTATCGCGCTGCCCGGCCGGATCGACGACGTCGTGCGGATCGCCTGCGTGCGCCGCTTCCCCGGCACCCGCACCGGGCTCGGCACGGTGGGTCTCAGCCTGATCGTCCTCGGCATGCTCGACAACGCCGCGCTGACGCCGATGGCGTCGGTCGCGGCGGTCAGCTCGCACTCGATGCTCGTGCGCGCCGGCTTCCTCGTCGTCGCCGTCGCCGGCGTCCTCGCCGCCCTCGTCGTCGGCTTCCTCCCGATTCTCGCGAGGCGGGAGCGCGTCCTCCGCTACCGCGGCGGCCGCTGGCTCGCCTCGCACACGCACTGCACGAAGGAGGCGTGGGCCGCGTGGCTTCTTGTCTCCGTCTCGTGGAGCCTGCGCGGCACCGCGGTCTTCCTGCTGCTGGACGCGCTCTCGTTGCACGGCTCGTTCCCGCTCGCGCTCGCCTTCCTCTGCGCCTCGGCCGCCTCGGCCGCCCTGCCGATCGCGCCTGCGGGCGCGGCGACGCAGGCCGGCGCCGGCGCGGCGATCCTGATGGCGAGCGGCATGCACGGCGGCGAGGCGCTCGCCTTCTCCGTCGCGGCGCAGGCGCTCGTGATCGTCACCGGCGCCGCCGTGATGCTCCTCGTCGCCTCCTGGCAGGTCGCGCTTCGCGTGCGGCCGCGCATGCGGCGCGCGCTCGCGGCGTAGTCACGGCGCGGCCGTGGGGCCGCTCAAGACGAAGTCGCGCCGGCGGATGAGCACGAATGCGAGCGCCGCGCCGACGAACGCGACGACGGCGGCGACGAGGAGGATCTCGTGCAGGCCGCTGACGAACGCCGCGCGCGCCGCCTCGCCGCGGACGGCGCCGGAGGCGACCGCAGCCGCCGAGCCCGCGCCGTGCAGCTCGCTCGCGATCCGGCTCTGGAAGATCGCGCCGAGCGCGGCGATGCCCGTCGCGATCCCGACCTGCCGGAACGTGTTGTTGATGCCCGAGGCCATGCCGGCGCGACGCGGCTCGACGATGCTCACGGCAGTGGAGGCGAGCGGTGGGTTGACCATGCCGATGCCGAAGCCGGCGATGAGGAAGCCGGGGAGGAGCACCGTCCAGCCGGAGTGGGTCGTGACCCTGCTCATGAGCAGGAGTGCGAGCCCGACGAGGCCGAGCCCGGTTCCGAGCAGGAGCCGCACGGGGAAGTGCCCCGAGAGGCGGCCGGCGACGGGCGCGACGAAGAACGCGAGCAGGGAGAGCGGCAGGAACCGCAGCCCGGCCTGGATCGGCGAGTAGCCGAGCACGTTCTGGAGGTAGAGCGTCAGGTAGAGGAACTGCGAGAACATCGCCGCCGAGATCGCGAACGCGACGATCTGCGCGCCGGTGAACGTCGGCACGCGGAAGAGCGACACGTCGAACATCGGCGTTTGCTGCCGCGCCTCGATGAGGACGAATGCGGCAAGCAGCACGCCCGCGGCGGTGAAGAGCGCGACCTCGCGGCCGCTGCCCCAGTGCCAGTCGTTGCCGCGCAGCAGGGCGAGCACGAGTGAGAACAGTCCCCCGGTCAGGGTGGCGAAGCCGGGCAGGTCGAAGCCGCCGTGCTCGTCGTTTCGCGATTCGTGCAGCTCGCGCCACGCCCCGGCCGCGCAGAGGACGCCGATCGGGAGGTTGACGAAGAAGATCCAGCGCCAGCCGAACCACGTCGTGATCGCGCCGCCGACGAGCGGTCCGATCGCGACCGCCGCGCCGATCGTCGCGCCCCAGATCCCGAAGGCGGTGCCGCGCTCCCGCCCGTGGAACTCCTGCGAGAGGATCGCGAGCGAGACGGCGAACATGATCGCGCCGCCGATCCCCTGGGCGCCGCGGGCGAGGTTGAGGAAGAGGGGCGAGGTCGCCGCGCCGCAGGCCGCCGAGGCTGCGGTGAAGAGGACGATGCCCGCGATGAAGACGCGCTTCCGCCCGAGCAGGTCGCCGATCGAGCCGGCGTTCAGCATCACCGTCGCGAGCATCAGGGCATAGGCGTCGACCACCCACTGGAGGTCGGTGAAGGAGGTGTGGAGCTCCCTTTGAATGTCCGGTAGGGCGACGTTGACTACCGTGATGTCCAGCAGGAGCATGAAAATGGCGACACAGACGACGATGAGGGCGCGCCACTTTCGGTCCATGGGCCAGAAGCTACTGAAAGAGGACTCTGCTACGTTGATTCGAAAGGTGAGCGACTATGGCGCTCACGCGGTTGCTACCACGCCCGAACACGCGGGCGAGGACGGATAGGGGTCCCTCTGTGGCCAGGGTCATCGCCTTCGCCAACCAAAAGGGCGGCGTTGCCAAGACGACGACCACGCTGAA
>DATKQO010000323.1:0-13515 GCA_035532715.1 Gaiellaceae bacterium
GGCCGACGCCGGCCTGATGGTCGAGCGCGCGCCTCACGCCGCCACCGTGGCCGCGGTTGCGGCGTCGCTCGCGACCGATCCCGAACGTGGCCTCAGCCTCCCCGAGGCGGCGGCGCGGCTCGCCCGCGACGGCCTCAACCGGCCCCGGCCGATGCGTCGACCGCCTTACGCCCGCCTCGCACTCGGTCAGCTGCTCGATCCGTTGGTCGCGTTGCTCGTGGTGGTGGCCGCGATCTCGATTGCGATCGGCGACATCATCGAGGGGGCGGCGATCGGATCGATCGTCGTCGTCAACGGCCTGCTCGGCTTCTGGCAGGAAGCGGGAGCCGAGCGCGCGATCCGCGCGTTGTCCGAGGCGTTCACGCGGAGCGCGCTCGTCGTGCGCGACGGGGTCGAACGCACGGTCGCGGCAGAGGACGTCGTCGCGGGAGACGTGCTGGTGCTCGGCGAGGGCGATCGCGTCGCTGCCGATGCTCGCCTGGTCGCCGGTCGCGCGCTCGAGGTCGACGAGTCGGCTCTCACCGGCGAGTCGCTCCCCGTGGCCAAGCAGGTCCACCCGGTCGCCTCGACCGCTCCGCTCGCCGAGCGAAGCTCGATGCTGCACGCCGGTACGGGCGTCACGCGCGGCCGCGGCCGCGGAATCGTCTGCGCCACCGGCGCGCAGACCGAGCTCGGGCGGATCGAGGTGCTGGCGTCGGCAGCAACACCGCCGCCGACACCGCTCACCCTGCGGCTCGGGCGGCTCGCACGCCAGATGGCCGTCGCCGGCGTCGGGATCACCGTCGTGCTCGGCAGCATCATGCTCCTGCGCGGCGAGCGCCCGCATGTCGCGTTTCTGACCGCGGTCGCCGTTGCGGTTGCAGCGGTGCCGGAGGGGCTGGCAGCGACCGTCACCGCCTCGCTCGCTCTCGGCACGCGTGCGATGGCGCGACGGGGTGTGATCGTGCGCCGGCTCGCTGCGATCGAGACGCTCGGAGAGACGTCGGTGATCTGCACCGACAAGACGGGCACGCTGACCGAGAATCGGATTCGGGTGGCGGGTCTGCTCCCCGCGTCCGGGTTCGACGAGCGCGCGCTGCTGGAGGCCGCGGTGCTCGCGTCGACCGCGCGCACCGTCGGGGACGAGGTCGTCGGCGACCCGATCGAGACGGCGCTGCTGCTCGCCGCGCTCGAGCGGGGTCTCTCCCATGAAGAGCTCGCGGCGGGCCGCGAGCTGCTCTACGAGCTGCCGTTCGACTCGGACCGCAAGCGCATGACACTCGTCTGGGCCGATCGCGATCGCCGCCTCGCGTACACGAAGGGCGCGCCGGAGGTCGTCGCCGGCCTGGCCGACGCGCGCGACCACCCGCTGCTCGACGCGGCCGGCTCCTGGGCCGCCGAAGGATTCCGGGTCCTGGCGGTCGCAGCCCGGCCGCTCGACCCGGCAACGGCCCTGGACGAGTCGGTCGAGACGGCGGGCAAAGTCGTCGGCGTCGTCGCCCTCCACGATCCCCTGCGGGAGACGAGCGCCGACGCGGTCGCCGCCGCGGCGCGCGCGGGAATAGCCGTTCGCATGATCACCGGAGACCATCCCGCGACCGCGCGCACGATCGGGCATGCCGTCGGCCTCCGGGACGATGCGATTCTGGCGCGGGCGACACCCGCCGACAAGCTTGCGCTCGTCGTGCAGCTCCAAGAGGAGGGCGAGATCGTCGCCGTCACCGGGGACGGCGTCAACGACGCGCCCGCCCTCCGCGGCGCCGACGTCGGTATCGCCATGGGAAGATCCGGAACCGAAGCGGCGCGCGAGGCGGCCTCGATCGTCCTGACGAACGACGACTTTGCCGCGATCGTCGCTGCGGTCGCAGAGGGCCGCCGGATCGGCGACAACATCCGCAAGTTCGTCGCGTTCCTGCTCTCGGCCAATCTCGGCGAGGTGTTCGCCTTCGCGATCGCCGTCGGCGCCGGCTTCGGCGCACCGCTCTCTGTCGTCCAGGTTCTCGTGGTGAATCTCGTCACCGACGGCCTCCCGGCCGTCGCGCTCGCCCAGGACCCGGCCGACTCGTCGACCATGCGCTCGCCTCCCCGTCGTACCGCGCATCTGTTCGGGCGGAGACGCTGGTCGAGCCTGGCGTTGATCGGGCTTGCGGTCGGCGGCGTCACGTTGGGCTCGTTCGAGATCGGCAAGGTCCTGGGTGGGGACGCGGCGCAGACGATGGCGTTCACCACGCTCGCGCTCTCCGAGCTCGCGCTCGTCTTTGCGATGCGCTCGACCGTGACGGCGGCCTGGCGGCTCACCGTCAACGCCTGGCTGATCCGGAGCGTCGCGATCTCCGTCGCGGTCGTCGCAGCCGCCGTCTATCTTCCCGTCGTGCACGAGGCGCTTTCGACCGTGTCGCTCGGACCGTGGGCGGCGCTCGTGGCTTTTGCGCTCGCGCTCGTGCCCTTCGCGCTCCTGGAGGCGGCCAAGGCGGCGCGACGGCGACCGCGGCCGGAGCGAGCCGGCGTATCGCTGCACCAAGGGCCGCTGCACCGCCCGGGGCCACCGGCTCTCTCTCGCGGGGAGAGACGGAGGCCATGACCGTCGTCGTCCGTGCCGATCGACTCACGAAGTTCTACGGGCCTTCCCGCGGGATCGTCGACGCGAGCTTCGAGGTCGAAGCCGGCGAGGTCTTCGGCTTCCTCGGTCCGAACGGCGCCGGGAAGTCCACCACGATCAGGCTGATGCTCGATCTGATCAGGCCCACCCGCGGCCAGATCGAGTTGTTCGGGCTCGACCCGCGCGCGAACGGCCTCGAGATCCGGCGGCGGGTGGGCTACGTCCCAGGAGACCTCCGCCTCTACGAGCGGCTGACCGCGCTCGATCTGCTGCGGTACTTCGCACACGTGCGCGGCATGCGCGATCTCGGTGCCGCGCCGCGGCTCGTCGAGCGGCTCGAGCTCGAGCTCGACCGGCCGATACGCTCGCTCTCGAAGGGCAACCGCCAGAAGGTCGGGCTCGTGCAGGCGCTGATGCACGAGCCGGAGCTGCTCGTCCTCGACGAGCCGACCTCGGGGCTCGACCCGCTCGTCCAGCAGACCTTCGAGGAGCTGCTCCGCCAGGCGACCGGCGAGGGCCGGACCGTCTTTCTCTCCTCGCACATGCTGGCGGAGGTGCAGCGGGTCGCCGACCGCGTCGCACTCGTCCGCGAGGGCAGGATCGAGCTCGTCGAGGAGGTGGAGACTCTCAGGAGGCGCGCATTCACCCGCGTCCAGGTCTCATTCGCGGAGCCTCCGCCGGAAGACGCCTTCAGCGCCGTGCAGGGCGTGCGCGAGCTCGAGCGGCGCGGCGGCTCGGTGTTGTTCATGCTCGAGGGCTCTGCCGACCCGCTGGTGAAGGCGCTCGCGCAGCATCATGTGCTCTCCCTCGACGTCCACGAGGCCGACCTCGAGGACATCTTTCTCAGCCGGTACCGCAGCGAGTCGCCGCATGCTGCGTAACGTCTTCCTCAAGTCGCTCCGCGACCTGCGTCGCGGCTTCGTCTGGTGGAGCGTGGGCCTCGCCGGGATGTCGGCGATGATGGTGTCCGTCTACCCGTCGGTGCGCGACAACGCGGCGTTGAACAAGCTCGTTCAGGACTACCCGGACGCGCTGAAGGGTTTCTTCGGCTTCGGCGGCGAGCTCGACTACACCTCTGCGGCCGGCTATCTCGGCGTCGAGCTGTTCTCGCTCGTCGTGCCGCTGCTGCTGCTCATCGCGGCGATCGCAACAGGCTCCGGCGCCATCGCCGGCGAGGAGGACCGGGACACGCTCGACCTCCTGCTGTCGCTGCCGGTGTCGCGCACGCGGCTCGTGCTCGAGAAGCTCGGCGCCCTCGTCGCCGAGGTCCTGGGGCTCGGCTTCGTCGTCTGGCTCAGCCTCTGGATCGGTGCGCTCGCCGTGGGCATGGAGATCGGCGCGGCGAAGCTCGCCGCCGCGACGGTGGACGCGGTCGCGCTCGCGGTCGCGTACGGCGCGATAGCGCTCCTGGCCGGCTGCGTCACGGGCAAGCGAGGTCTCGCGATCGGCATCACGGCGGCGGCGGCCGTCGCCGCCTATCTCGTCAACTCGCTCGCGCCGCTCGTCGGCGCCCTCGACGCCGTGAAGCAGCTCTCGCCCTTCTACCACTATGCGATCCAGAACCCGTTGCGCGCCGGCCTGGACCCGTTCCACGTGCTCGTCCTCCTCGCGATCGCCGCAACGGCGGCCGCGGCGTCGGTGCTCGCCTTCCGCCGCCGCGACCTCGGCTGACGCAAAAGCTACGGAGGGGCGATCAGGGGCTGCGCGGATGTCACGTCGCAGCCGAGGCTCGAACCTTCAGGGCAATCGAGAGGAGGACGAACCGATGGAGCGACCGTGGTTTCCTGGCAGGGTGCGGCGACACGGCGGACCCAGCGTCCTCCACCCCGGTGAGTGGCCGGATTCGGCCGGCAAGCAGCGGGTGCTGATCGAGAACAAGGACGGCGCCGATCTGTGGGCGCACGCCGAGCTCCTGCGCGGCGCCGGCTACGAGGTCGCGATGTGCCACGGCCCGTCGAAGCCCGCCGAGCGCGCGCCGTGGTACCGCCGCCGTCCGGGCTCGCCCGCCGTTCCCGCGGAGTTCCAGGTCGACGAGCAGCTCGTTCTCTGTCCTTTGATCACGGGCGGGCGTTGCCCGCTCGTCGAGGGAGCGGACGTCGTCGTCTCGACCACCGACCTGCCCGGGAGCCGCGAGATCCTCGGTGCGCTCAGCTCGCGGCCCTCGCCTGCGCTCGTCGTGGAGGGGACGGTGAGCGCCCTCGAGCGCGACCGCGACGTGACCGCCGACGCGACTGCCCTGCCGCTGCCCGTGACCGACCGGCGACTGCTCGAGGCCGTCGAGCGGGCGCTCGCCTCACCAGCGGAGGCGTGACCGGCGCACCGCGCGCGCGACGCGACGGAGTGAGTCAGCGCCTTCCCGAGCCATCGGAGACGACGCGACGGCCTCGAGCAGCGCGGTCCGGCCGTCGGACTCGGTGGAGGCGAGACGACCGTCGGCGAGCCGGAGGACGCGGTCGGCGACCTCGCGCAGGCGGGGGTCGTGCGACACGACGACGGCGGCGTGCCCCCTGCTCTCGGTGAGCCCACGCAGAAGCGCCATGACGTCGCGGCCTGCCTCCGAGTCGAGGTTGGCGGTCGGTTCGTCGGCGAGCAGCAGTCGTGGCTCGTTGGCGAGTGCACGTGCGAGCGCGACGCGCTGACGCTCGCCGGCGGAAAGCGCTTGCGCGCTGAAATGAAGACGCTGCTCGAGCCCTGCCTCGCACAGGAGCGCACGCGCTCGCTCGCGCGCGACCTGGCCGGTGACGCCGGCGATGTTGAGCGCGATCTCGACATTCTCGAGCGCCGAGAGAGACTCGAGCAGGTTGAACGTCTGGAAGACGAAGCCGACGAGCTCGCGCCGTACGCGCGGGAGCTCGCGCCTCTTGAGGCTCGTGATGTCGATCCCGTTGACGACCACCCGGCCCGACGTGGGCCGGAGGATGCCGCCGACCATGCTGAGCAGCGTTGTCTTCCCGGAGCCGGAGGGCCCTATGATCAACGTGACCTCGCCGGGATCGGTCGTGAAGCTGACGTCCGCGACTGCACGAACGAGGGTTGGGCCGCTGCCGAACTCCTTCGACACTCGTTCCACCTCGAGCAACGGCGGGTTCATGCGCGAAACACCTCTGCGGGATCGATCCGGTCGATGCGACGGACGGGGACGTATGAGGCCGCGATCGCCATGAGGATCGCGACGGCGAAGACGCCGGCGGCATCGAGCGGCCGCAACACGGTGATGAACTCCGGAACCCCATAGCGAATCAGTCGCGTCGCTGCGACCGCGCTGGCGACGCCGAGCGCAGCGCCGAGCATGCCGACGATCAAGCTCTGGCGAATGACGACCCTGTAGAGGAACGTGCCCGATGCCCCGATCGCCTTGAGAACGCCGAACTCGCGCGCGCGCTCGACGGTCGCCGTGTACGTGGTGAGGGCGATGACGGCTCCGCCCACGACGAAGCCGATTCCGACGAGGACGCCGACGACGGCAAGGAAGCCTGCGTTCACGCGGTCGGCGAAGCTCGTTGCGAACTGCTCGCTCGTGTGCGTCTCGGTGCCGGGGAGCGCCTGGTGCAGCGCGGCGGTGACGGTCGCGACGCGCGCGCCCGGTGCGACGGAGACGAGCAGGAAGTTCGTGAAGTCGTCGATACCGAACAGCGCCCGCGCGTCCGCGGCATTGAGGAAGGCGGTCTGGAAGATGCTGTTGCCACCGCTGTGAATCGAGGCGACGACGAGCGGACGGCCGAGCACGCGCAACGAGTCGCCGATGCCGACATGAGCCTGAGACGCGAGCATGCGGTCGATGTCGATCGTCCCGGAGCGAGGCTCGTACGTGTCCGGTCGCAGGCGGACGGTGGGAGGCACGTCGAGCGCCATCGCGAAGACATCCAGCTCGTGTCCGGGCGCGCCGAAGGCGATGTGTCGCGCGTAGACGGGAATCACCGTTCGCACGCCGTCGACCTTTGTGAGGCGCTGGGCGTCGGCGAGCGGCAGGAACGACGTCGAGTGGAACGGATCGCTCGTTCCCGGCTGCGCGACCCAGACGTCGCCGGGCAGTTGCGTGTAGAAGCGGCCGACGTTGCTCCAGCCGCGGTAGAGGCTGACGACGATCAGGATCAGCAGCACCGCGAACGCGACGCCGGCGATCGACATCGCGAAGCGAGCCTTCTCGGAGAGGAGGTTGCGTCTCGCAAGTGGGACCACGGCACCGGCCTCCTCTCAGGACTCGGCGGCGTCGACCGGCGCCGCTCGCGCAAACGCGCCGCGCTCGTTGCGACTCGTCATGATCAGGTCTCTGGAGAGACCAGTCCGTAGTGCCCGTCGTAGCGGTGGTAGAGAACGGCGCCGCGACCGGAGGACGGGTCGGTGAAGAAGACGAACGGATCGTCGCTGAGGTTCAGCAGCTCGATCGCGTCGTCGACGCCGACGGTCGGCACGGGCTCCTCGTCGAGCACGAACGGCTGGACGTAGCTGCCGCTTCCGTTCGGTCGCCGCAGTGCGAGCACGCCGTCGGGGCGCATGTGGACGAGCGCGTCCTCGCCGCTCGCTTCGTCCGTGAAGACGTGGAAGTCGTGGTCGAGCAGCAGCATCTCGGCCGCCGCCGCCTCGGGCGTCGTCGGGGAGCTCGCGTAGCTCTTGCGACGGACGAGCCTGCGTTCGGCGGCGGGCCGGCTGAAGTACGCGGGGCGTTGAGAGGGGATGTCTGCATGGCGCCATTCCCCGAGCTCGGGTGCACGCCCTTCGTGCCGCTCTGCGATTTCGCGGTCGGCCAGCGCGCGTAGATTGCGGTGGAGGCGAGACTCGAGCAGGCTCACGGCCTCGTTCTCCGAGGCTGCTGCGGCGTGCGCGCGGACGGCGCGGCCGTTGACGTCGAGCGTCGCCTTGGCGACGACCGGGCGCACGAGCGCCGGGTCCTCGTTCCGGATCAGAGAGGCGGTGATGCGGAGCACGGGCTGCGGCGCGACGCGCGCGACGCGCGCGAGCGCCCACTCGAGGTTGGTGCGGGAGCGCGCCGGAATCGGCCCGCGGATGCTGATCGACGGTTTCGCCCCGACGTCGGCGTGACGGGCCGGCATGCGGTCGAGTGCGAGCGCTCGACGGCCTCGCGCGGTCAGGCCGAGGTTGCGGTCGACGAGCCCGTCCTCCATGAGAGCCCTGAGGTGTCTCCGCCGTGGCCGGCGGCTTGTCGCGACTGCGTCGCGGAGATCGGCGAGACACCGCGGCGACGCGCCGAACGTCTCGCGGAAGCGCACGTCGTCGAGCGCGAAGACGAAGCCCGGCGCGGTTCCGGTCAGCTCTGCCGCCTCGTCGAGGACCGCGGCTGCAACTCCGTCGACGAACGCGTCGACGGTCCCCTCCGGGGTCGCGATGAGGCGGAGCTCCGAGCCGGCGTCGGACCGGCCGGAGAAGAGCAGCGGCCGAACGCCGGCGTCTGCCGGCGACGTGGGCAGCTTGCCGCGCAACCGGTCGCGCCAGCGCCGTTGCTCGGTATCGCTCAGGGGAGCCTCGGCGAGCAGGCGCTCGAACTTCCGCCGGATGTCCCGCATCGTGAGCTCGAGATGCCGGCGCGCCGGGCTCAGCGCGTGCGCGTGGCGGTGCTCCTCGTGCGCATGCCGGTACTCGTGCACGACCTGCTCGAGCTCGCTCTCCGAGACAGGGAGCACAGGCTGGAGCCCGCGGCTCCGCGGAGGGACCTGATCCGACCGATCGCTGCTGCGACGGAATCCCGCGATCGCCCGCTCAACGCGCCACGCGCCGCTTTCGCGCGGCACCCGCGGCTGCTGCGTCGCACCCGGATCTGGTGCCGGGGTCTGTTCCGGCGAGCGTGTCCATCTGGGGCGCATCTGGCCCACCTCCTCAGACTCTGCGCACGCTGACGTGATCCCCACCGCGCGCGGCTTCGCGTGCGCACGAGGCCGCAACTCTCGAGGAAGCGGCGCAGGCGCCCGCTTCTCGGGCTCACCTCACACCACGCGGTTGGCTTCTGGAGCTTCAGCATGACCCACCTTCTGCTCGAGATCTCTCTCGGATCGACCGGGTCGGCATCGGTAATTCGACGCAGTCGCTCTCCGGGGCGGCTGCGGTCGTCCGCGCCGAGCGGAGCCCTCAGGGGGTTCGGCGGCGCAGGGTCGCCGCTCCGAGCGCCAGCGCGAGCAGCGTCGCGCCGACCGTGACGGAGACGTCGAGCGCGAACCGAGGCCCGAGCGGCAGGCCCGTGGTGACCCGGGCGAGCGCGTCGTAGGAGTAGGTGAGGGGCAGCGCGTCCGACGCGATCTGAAGCGCGCGCGTCATCCGGTCGCGTGAGACGAGCAGCCCGCAGAGGAGCATCTGGGGGAGCACGAGCGCAGGCATGAACTGCACCGCCTGGAACTCCGTGCGCGCGAACGCGCTCACGAGCAGCCCGAGCGCCATCCCGAGCTCGGCATTCGCGATCGCGAGCGCGGCCACGGTCCACGTCGAGCCGCCGGTGTGCAGGTCGAGCGCTCCGAACGCGACCGCCGAGACGAGCGCCGCCTGCGCCGCGGCGACGAGCGCGAACGCCGCTCCGTAGCCGACGAGGACGTCGAGTTTCGCGAGCGGCAGCGTCAGCAGGCGTTCAAGCGTTCCGGAGCTCCGCTCCCGCAGCATCGTGATCGACGTCACGACGAACATCGAGATGAACGGGAACAGCCCGAGCAGCGGGCCGCCGATCCGCTGGAACACGACCGGCTCGCCGGCGAAGACGTACTTCAGCAGGGTGACGAGCGCCACCGGCACCGCCAGCAGGAGCGCGACGGTTCGCGGATCGCGCCGGAGCTGGGTCAGCACGCGGGCCGCTGTGGCGCTCGCCGTCCGGACGCTCATCGTTCCGCCGCCTCGATCAGCCGCAGAAACGCCTCGTTGAGGTCACGTCCCTGCGTGCGCCCCATGAGCTCGGCCGGAGCTCCCGTGGCCACGATGCGCCCTTCGCGCAGGAGCACGAGGGCGTCGCAGCGCTCGGCCTCGTCCATCACGTGGCTCGAGACGAGCAGCGTGGCGCCGGCGTCCGCAAGCTCGTGAAAGGTGTTCCAGAGGTCGCGGCGCAGGACGGGGTCGAGGCCGACCGTCGGCTCGTCGAGGACGAGCACCTCCGGCTTGCCGAGGAGCACGGCCGCGAGCGAGACGCGTGCGCGCTCGCCGCCCGAGAGCCGGTCGACGACCTGGCCCGCGCGGGCCTCGAGGCCGACGGTCGAGACGGTACGGGCGAGGTCGTCGGCTCCCGCGCCGAGGATGCGGGCGAAGTAGCGGAGGTTTTCGGTCACCGTCAGGTCGCCGTAGAGCGACGGGGCCTGCGGCCGGTAGCCGACCCGGCGGCGCAGCGCGGGCGAGCCGGCTTCCTCGCCGAGCACGCGCACGCTTCCGGCTGCGATCCGCTGGACGCCGACAACGGCGCGCATCAGCGTCGATTTGCCGCTGCCGCTCGGCCCGAGCAGTCCCGTCACCCGCGCCGGCGCGATCTCGGCAGACAGGTCGGGGAGAACGAGGACCCCGCCGCGCACGACGCGCAGATGCTCGATGGAGACGGCCGCGCCGGTCGCGGCGGCCGCGGCGGTCACTCCGGCCCCGCTCTCCGGGGCGCGTGGGCGACCGCGGAGCCGGGGCTCAAGTCCCGTTCTCCTCGTTCAGCAGCCGATGGAGGTGATGGCGCACCTCCTGTGCGTCCGCATGCGAGTCCGCCGACTCGAGCGCGCGCCGGAGGTCCAGCAGGAGCGCCGCGAGCTCCGGCTTGTCCGTGATGTCGAGGAGCTCGAACGCGCAGCGTCCCTCGAGCACGGCGCCGCCTGGCTCCCAGAACACGCACTCCGCCCCCGGGCAGAGCTGAGCTTGCCCGATCGCGGCTGCGAACCGGCACTGCCGCGCCTGCCGTATGGGCTCAGCCGGTGCCACGCCGCGATTCTCCGGGAAACCGCGCCCGAGTTCATCGGGAGCCGCGCGGATTCCTGCTGCGGCCGCCTACGCAGGGGGACGCCGGCTCAGGCGGCGAGTGCCTCCCGGGCCTCGACGAACCGGTCGACCGCGAAGTCGAGATCCTCCCGCGTGTGCGCGGCGGACATCTGCGTGCGGATCCGCGCCGTGCCCCGCGGAACGACGGGGAAGGAGAAGCTGACCGCATAGACGCCGAGCTCGACGAGCTTCGCCGAGAGCCTGGCCGCGGCCACCTCGTCGCCGACCATCACCGGCACGATCGGGTGCTCTCCCGGGAGGACGTCGAATCCGAGCTCGGTCATGCGGGAACGGAAGTGCGCCGTGTTGTCGCGCAGCCGGTCGCGGAGCTCGTGCGAGCTCTCGATCAGGTCGAGGGCCCGCAGGCTCGCGCCGGCGACGGGCGGTGCGAGGCTGTTCGAGAAGAGATACGGCCGCGCCCGCTGGCGCAGCAGCTCGATGATCTCGCTCCGTCCCGACACGTAGCCGCCGCTTGCGCCGCCGATGGCCTTGCCGAGCGTTCCGGTGAGGATGTCGATGCGCTCGACGACTCCGTGATGCTCGTGCGTACCGCGCCCACCGGGCCCGAGAACGCCGACCGCGTGCGAGTCGTCGACCATGACGAGGGCGTCGTGACGCTCGGCGAGATCGCAGATCCGGTCGAGCTGCGCGAGATACCCGTCCATCGAGAAGACACCGTCGGTCGCGATCAGCCGGTAGCGCGCGTCGGCGGACTCGACGAGCCTCGCTTCGAGCTCGTCCATGTCGCCGTTCGCGTAGCGAAGACGGCGCGCCTTGCAGAGCCGGATGCCGTCGATGATCGACGCGTGGTTGAGCTGGTCGGAGATGACGGCGTCCTGCTCGTCGAAGAGCGCCTCGAACAGGCCGCCGTTCGCGTCGAAGCACGAGCTGAAGAGAATCGTGCCGTCCGTGCCGAGAAACGACGAGAGCCGCTCTTCGAGCTCGCGGTGCAGCGATTGTGTCCCGCAGATGAAGCGCACCGACGCCATCCCGTAACCCCAGCGGTCGAGGGCCTCATGCGCGGCCTCGACCATCGACTCGTGGCCTGCGAGACCGAGGTAGTTGTTCGCGCACAGGTTGAGCAGCTCTCGCCCTTCGACGTCGACGTGCGCCCCCTGCGGCGTCGTCATCACGTGCTCGGTCTTGTACAGGCCCGCCGTCCGTACGTCTGCGATGCGGACCGCGAGATCGTCGCGCAAGCTCCCGTACACGGTTGCTCCCTCCTACGTATCTGTCCAGTCGAGGATCACCTTGCCGGAGTCGCCCGAGCGGGCGACGGCGAACGCCTCCTCGAAGTCGCGGTGCGAGAAACGATGCGTGATCACAGGGCTGATGTCGAGCCCGGACTGGAGCATCACCGTCATCTGGTACCACGTCTCGTACATCTCGCGTCCGTAGATCCCCTTCAGCGTCAGCATGTTGAAGATCACCGGGTTGAGGTCGAGCGCGACCTCTCCGGTCGGAATCCCGAGCACCGCGATGCGTCCGCCGTGCGCCATGTTCGCGATCATGCTGCGAAGCGCGTCGGCGTTGCCCGACATCTCGAGCCCGACGTCGAACCCTTCCGTCATGCCCAGCTCGCGCTGCACGTCGGCGAGGTCCCGTTCGCGCGGGTCGATCGCGAGCGTCGCACCCATGCTCCGCGCGAGCTCGAGCCGGTACGGGTTGAGATCCGTCACGACGACGTGTCGCGCCCCTGCGTGGCGCACGACGGCGGTCGCCATGCAGCCGATCGGGCCTGCGCCGGTGACGAGAACGTCCTCGCCGAGCACCGAGAACGACAGCGCGGTGTGTACGGCGTTGCCGAACGGATCGAAGATCGACGCGACGTCCTCGTCGATTCCCGGCCAGTGGTGCCAGATGTTCGTCATCGGCAGCGCGACGTATTCCGCGAATGCTCCCGGACGCTGCACTCCGAGCCCGATCGAGTGCGCGCAGAGATGGCGGCGTCCCGCAAGGCAGTTTCGGCAGCGTCCGCAGACGACGTGCCCCTCGCCGCTGACGAGGTCGCCGGCCGCGAAGTCGCTCACGTTCGAGCCGACCGCGGCCACCTCGCCGACGAACTCGTGGCCGACGACCATCGGCACGGGGATCGTCTTCTGCGCCCAGGCGTCCCAGCCGTAGATGTGCAGGTCGGTGCCGCAGATCCCGGTCTTCCGGACCCGGATCAGGACGTCGTTGACGCCGATCGCCGGCTCGGGGACGTCCTCGAGCCAGAGGCCCTCGGCGGCCCTGGCTTTGACGAGCGCACGCATGCCCGCCTCACGCTACACAGGCTCCGGCCGGCGGCGCGGGAGAAGCCGTAGTTCTCACCGATGCTCTCGAATCGTGCCCGGGCGACGGTGACGAGGGCTTCCTGGAAGGAGGTGAATCATGCCAGTCCTCGAGAAGTTGTCGCCCCTCCGTGACCTCGATCTGATGGAGCGGAGGATGCGTCGCGTGTTCTCCGACTTGTCCTTCCCCTTCCTGCCGGCGGTGACGCCGGCGGCCGACGTCTACGAGACCGACGGCGAGTTCGTCGTCGAGCTCGAGGTCCCCGGCTACGAGGAGAAGGATCTGGCCGTCGAGCTCTCCGCCCATACGCTCACCGTCAAGGGCGAGCGCGAGGCCGTGACGGAGAAGCTGCGCCTGCACGAGCGGCTCGAGTCGACGTTCGAGCGCCGCTTCGAGCTTCCCGCCGAGACGGACGGCGAGCGCATGAGTGCGAGCTACAGCAACGGCGTGCTCACGCTGCGCGTCCCGAAGACAGCGGAGTTCAAGCCGCGCAAGATCGAGATCACGACGCCGTAGGTGCGGAGTGAAGCGCTGCGGCGGCCGCGTGGTCGCCGCAGCGCCCGCTTCTCCTACGGGATCGCCGGATGCCGCTCGGGGAACCCCGCGAGCGCCCGCACGATGTCGAGCGACGAGAGCACTCCGACGGGTCGCGCGGATGCCGGCTCGACCACGATCAGGTGCGAGACATCGTGCTCGACCATCGACCGCGCCGCAGAAGCGAGCTC
>DATKQO010000324.1:0-7815 GCA_035532715.1 Gaiellaceae bacterium
CGTCCGCCAGTTCTTCGCGGCCGTCAGCGCACCCTTTCCAGTGAATGACTTGGTGAACCTGCGCTTATCGCGGAGGCTGTAGACAGACGCCTCAACGGTCGGTTCGCAGTCGCAGTCCATGTCCTGCCGCTCGCGACCTTCTTCGCGTGCCAGCTTCGCCTCGATGGAGATCGCGCATCTGCGCGAGTGGCGAAACTTGATCCCTTCGTGGGTACGCTTCGCTTGCATCGGAACCTCACTTTCCGGTGTCAGGGGCGAGGCCGTTAGCGCGGCGCTCGCCCCATTTGCTGTAGACGGATGGAGCCTATCAATACCCATGTAGACGCATAGTGAGACGCACCCCGGACGGAGCGCACCGCAGCCGCATGGTTGAAACAAGAACGCCCGATCAGGGATTAGTCTGCAAAACCTGGTACACCGGTTCGACTCCGGTAGGCGCCTCTCTCGATTCCTCTGGGAACGCGATGTGGTGGGCGTGACCCGGCGCTTCCCGCGCTAGGGTTGCCGTCGATGCGTCGCGTCGCCCTGGTTGGAGCACTGCTGATCGCCATCGTCATCGCCGTCGCCGCGGCTTCCGCCGCCGGCACCGTCGAGCCGAGCGGCTTCGCGTTCGGCCGGTTCGGAGGGAACATCCGGCCGTACACGGTCTCGATCGCGAACACCGGCGACGTGCGCAGCTCCGGCGCCGTGACCGTGCACCGGAAATGGCTCACGCCCGCGCAGCTCGTGCACCTGAATCGCGTTGCGACGGCGACGAGCTTCCAGATGCTCCCGAAGTCGACGAACTGCCGCAACACGCTGCCCGACGTCGCGTCGACCTACATTCGCGTCGGCGCTCTCTCGGCACGAGTTCACGGCACCTGCGTGCCGCAGTACGTGCGCATGTGGAAGGCGCTCGTCGCCGCCGTGCGCATCTCGCAGTAACAGGTGTCAGGCGTTGCGGCGCCAGAGGAGAAACGCGAGCGGCAGCGCCCCTGCGAGCACGAACCACGGCGCGAGCGCGACTCGCGTATACGCCGAGACGTGTGTCCACGCGTTGCCGAAACCGACCGCGGCGCGGGCCGCCTTCGCGACGCGCCCCATCTGCAGCTCCGTGTACGCCTGCCCGTCGATGAGCGACGCGAGCCGGTTGAGCGCGGCCAGGCTCGACGGATCGGAGACGTAGCGCCGATCGGCGCGGCCACCGTGATAGATCCGCTCGCCGTCGCGCCACACATGGACGAACACGGGCGTGACGCGCCGTTGCAGCATCGCGCTGATGTACGAAGGAACCTTCGCGGCCTCGCCGTCCGTGAATACGACGAGCAGACGGCGCTGCACGCCCTGCCCAAAGACGTTCGATTCGACGAGCGGAATGAGCGCCTGGAACGACGTCGCACGCCCGGCGTACACCTGGCTCGGCGGCGGCGAGTCGATCGCGACCGACTGGCTCAACGTCCGCTCGAACAGCGCCGGGTCGGTGGTCGGCATGAGATTCGGCAGCGTCCGATCGGTCATCGAGGCGATCCCCACCGGGAGGTCGGGTAGAGCTGCCCGCAGGCGGAGCGCCAACCGTTTCGCGCGCGTCAGCCGGCTCGCGCGGCCCGGTCCCGGTGACGCCGACATGGAGAGCGACGTGTCGAAGACGAAGAAGGCTTGCGCATCGGCCCGCTCGTTCACCAGGCGCTTCCGTGCGACGACCGGCTGCGCAGCCGCGACGGCGACGAACGACGTGAGCACCGTCAAGGCGGCGACGACCGGGACGACGGCGAGCCTGCGCGGCGGGGGGAGCTCGAGTGTCCGGCGGATGCGACTGGATCGTCGCTCCACGGCGAATAGGGCCGCGAGCGGAAGTGCCGCGGCGAGCGCAAGGAGCGCAGCGAACGGCGTGAGGAAGGTGACGTCGGCCATCAGTAGCCGCTGCCGATCGGCGTCACGCCGTGCCCGCGCCCGAACCCGTAGCCGGCCCGCGCGTCGTTGCCGAACTTCCCCTTGCCCGGCTTCGTCAGCCGGAGGACGAGCTCGAGATTCAGCTTCGCCTCGACATTGCTCGAGTCGGTCTGGATCGCCTGCTGGAAATAGCCCTCCGCCCGCTTGAGAATCTGCTCGATCGCGCCTCTATCGGTCGACCCCGTCGGCGTCGTCACGACGAGCACTCCGAAGAGATTCGCGGCGAGCGATCGCTCGTGCGCCGTCGCGCCGCCCGTGGTGACGTCGAGGAGACGCTGCTGGGCCGCGGCGCGGAGGGCCGGGAGATCCTGGCGCTGCTCGGGATCGATGCCGATCCGGCTGTACCAGAAGAGCTGGAGCGCACGGCGGTACGCCATCGCGTCCCCGGTGCCGATGAGCGCGCCCGCGGGGTCTCCCGGGAGTCGCGTCGCGGGCTGCCAGAGGCCCCGATGCGCCGGGAGCGCTCGGAAGCGGAGGTCGTCCTGCGCGACGGTGCGGCGCCACGTGCTTGCGTCGAACGCAAGCAGAACGAGCACGGTGCCGGCCGCGACGCAGATGAGCGCGAGGAGCGCCGCGCGGTGGCGACGGAGACGCGTCACGTCGCCGGTCCCAGCGTGAGCCGGCCGTTCCACCGCTCGTTGGCCGCGAGGAGCAGCACGAGCACGAGGCCGAGCGCAAGCAGCGCCCAGGGCTCTGCGGCGGCGACGGACTGCTCGTGTCGCGTCGCGGTATGGGTGAACACGCTCGGATTGACGAAGACGTCGTTCCCGAAGATCGCCGCGAAGTAGCGGAGGTTCATCGGGTCCGCGAACAGCGGCACGATTCGCACCGGGATGTGCGCCTGCCGAAGATTCAGCGCCTCGGCTTCGAGCGCGGGCTGGTCGGCGGCGGCGTCGTCGAGGTCGCTGATGACAAGGATCGCGCCGTGCGTCACGTGCGCCCGGGCAAGCGCATGCTGCGCCGTGACGAGACCGGCCGAGACGCGCGTGCCGCCGCTGAAGTCGTCCCAGGGCGTCTGCGCGAAGATCGGGGCTCCGCCGGAGTACCGCGTCGGGGTGAAGAAGGGGACGAACTGCAGCAGCGCGCCCGGCGACGAGTTCGGGGGCAGCAGCTCGTAGGCCGTGTCGGAGAACATGACGAACCCGATCGACTGGTTCGCAGCCACGATGCCGCGCAGCGTCGACGCGACCCGCGCGTAGCTCGGGCCGGAGATGCTCGCAGACATGTCGAGCGCCACCACGCCGGTGTTCGTGCCCTGCGGAAAGACGGCCGCGCGGCCGGTTCCGGCGGAGCGGGCGATCTGGAGGAGTCCGACGAGGGTGCCTGCGAGCGCGAGCGCGAGCGCGACGCGGACGACGGACGTGCGAAGCGCCGGCCCGTGCAGCTCCGGCAGCTCGGCGAGCTGCACGGCGCCTCGACGGTGGGCCGAGCCCAGGGGGAAGACCGTCATTCGGCGGTCTCCTCGGGCTCGGGAGCCCGGCTCGTCTCGCGTGCGCGCTCGGAGAGGGTCGCGACCTCCTCGTCCTCCGGCGTGCGCTGCGACCACGCCAGCTCGCGCGCCGTACGCGACAGCTCGTCGACCTTCGGGCGCGGGTCGTCGAGTGGCAGCTCGCCCGCGACGCGCTCGAGCGCTTTTCGCTCGAGCGTCTCGTCGCCGCGAGCGTGCGCCCATGCAAGCAGCGCGAGAGCGCGCTCGAGCGTCGTGCCCGTGTCCGGCCCGGCGGTCGGGACGCGAGCCGGCCTGACTGTGCGGAACCAGCGCCATGCGAGCGCCGCGGCGGCGAGAAAGAGCAGAAGTGCAGCCGCGAGTGCGAGCCGGTACACGAGTCTCGGCGAGACGCGATACGCGGGCGCGGCGACAGGAGCCAAGTCGAAACGCCAGTTCAGGTGGTTCGTCTTCTCGAGGAACGCCATGACGCCGGGGCTCACCTGCGACAGCACCTCGACCTTCGGCCACGTCGCATCGATGCCGTACGCGCTCTGCCCGTTCTTCGACAGGTACGTGATGTGGATCGTCTGAAAGCGGAAGACGCGGTAGCGGTCGCTCGGGGGCACCTCGGGGACGCACGGCGTCGTCATGCAGCGCAGCGTCCACGTCCACGTCACCTGCGTGAAGCGTCCGATCGCCACACGGCCGACGACCGGGCTGCGCACGCTCCGGTAGGGCGTGAAACCCGTCTGCACGCGTAAGCGGCTGGGATCCACGAGCTTCGTGTCGGCGACGACGGCGAGGCGCGCCGTGACGGCATCACCGAACAGATGCACCGTCGGCGTCACCGTTGCGTAGACCTTCAGCGGGAGGCCCTCGCCGATCGAGGAGCCGGAGTAGACCGGCAGCGCCGCGCCGGCAGGCGCCGCGGTTGCGAGCGCGGCACCGAGAGCGGCGAGCAGCGTGCGCCTCATGTGCCGGCTCCGCGCCACATCAAGCGCAGGTCGGCCCAGCGGAGAAACGCGTCGAGCACGCCGGCTGCTTCGTGGCACGTCACGCCGACCGGCTCGACGCCGAGCGAGCGGAACGCGTGCACGAGCGCCTGCCAGCGCGCCTCGTTCTCCCCCCGCCGCCGCTCGGCTTCGCGGCACGAAAGCCGCACGGGGACCGCGCGGCTGCTGCCAGGCGCCACGTAGGGGATCACGACGCCCCCGACGTCCGGGAACGTACGCTCCCAGACCGGGTCCTGGATCACGACCGGGACGAGTTCCCAGCGGTGCTCGAGCGCGCGCTGCCAGGCACGGAGGTCGGGCGGGACGACGAAATCGGAGAGCACGAAGACGAACGCCTGCGTCGGCAGGTCGCGGCGGTGCTCGCCGAGGAACTCGAGCCCGCGCGAGACGGTGTCGGCAGGCGCGCCGAAGGCACGGTCGAATGTTCCCCGGGCGGCGCGGTGCTCGGTGCGGGGCGGCCGCCAGTACGGCGCGCCGTCGGCGTAGTCGAGATAGCCGGTGAGGCTGCGGGCCGCGACGGCGCTCGCACCGATCAGCTCCAGCGCCGCAAGCACGGCCTGCGGCTTGTCGAGCGGGCGCAGCGCGGACGCCCGAATCGACATCGACGGCGTTCGGTCGCAGAGCACGACGACGCGGGGCGCTTCGTCCGCGAAACGCTCGCGCACGATGAACTCGTCGGCGCCGCTCGCGGCCGAGGCTTTCGCCGACGCAGCCCAGTCCATCCAGCCGACGTCGTCGCCCGGCCGGTACTCGCGTGAGCTCGCAACGTCGGAGCCGATGCCGCGCCGGGCGCTGCGCACGCCGCCGAAAGCGAGGCCGATCACGCGCCGCCGGGGGACGAGCGGGAAGACCGCGGGCACGCGCTACGCGCTCGCCGCCGCCGGGACGTCGAGATCGATGTCGAATCCAGGCTTCGGCGCGAGCTCGAGGCAGAGCTCGAGCACGTGATCCGCCGCGGCGCTCCAGCCGCGGTCGCGAATGTCGGCGAGGAAGCTCGGGCGGAAGAGGATGCGATGCACGAGCACCGGCGCGAACAGCTGCTCGACGTCCTCCGGCGTCACGTAGCGGCGCCCGTGGAGGACGGCCCACGCACGAGCCGCACGGTTCAACGCGAGCGTGCCGCGAACCGAGCTTCCGATCGCGACGATGTCGAGCTCGCGCGTCGCTCGAACGAGATCCACGACCCAACGCGCGACCGCCTCGTGGACGAACGTATCCGCGACTGCGCGGCGGAGCAGCATGAGCTCGTCGATCTCGACGACCGGCTCGAGCCGGTCGAGCGGATGCCCGCCGAGCTGCTCGTTCACGATCTGCGCCTCCTGCGCGGCGTCGGGGTAGCCGAGGGTCGTCTTGACGAAGAAGCGGTCGAGCTGCGCCTCGGGCAGCGGAAAGGTGCCCTCGTACTCGATCGGGTTCTGCGTGGCCATCACGAGGAACGGGTCGTCGAGCCGGCGCGTCACGCCGTCGACGGTGACCTGCTGCTCCGCCATCGCCTCGAGCAGCGCGGACTGGGTCTTCGGCATGGCGCGGTTGATCTCGTCCACGAGCACGACATGCGCGAAGACAGGGCCGGGGCGGAACTCGAAGTCGCGCTCGCGCTGGTTGAAGATCGAGAGCCCCGTCACGTCGGTGGGCTGGAGGTCGGGCGTGCACTGGATCCGGGAGGCACGCGCGCCGCGGATCGACTGGGCGATCGCGCGCGCAAGCACGGTCTTCGCGGTTCCGGGCACGTCCTCGAGGAGCGCGTGCCCGCCGCACATCAGGGCCGCCACGATGAGCTTGATCTGGTCGCGCTTGCCGTGGACGACGGTCTCGATGTTGTCGAGAAACCGCTCTGCCACCTCGGTGGCAGAACCCAGCTCGTCAGTGCCCACGCGCGACCTCCGGTTCGGGGGGACGGGGACCAGCAGCGTACGTGTTCGGTACTGAGACGAACAGGACGCGATTTGGTCAGCTATCGGCAGGTTGTCGGCGGTTCGGGGAGGCGGCGCCGACGAACTGCCCGAGGCCGGCCGGCAGCGCTGAACGACGCTAGGAGAGCTTGAACGCCACGTGCTTCACCTGCGTGTACTCCTCCATCGAGTACGCCGACATGTCCTTGCCGTAGCCGGACTGCTTGTAGCCGCCGTGCGGCATCTCGGACGCCATCGGGAGCAGATGGTCGTTCACCCACACCGTTCCGAACTGGAGCTTCCGGACGGCGTTCAACGCCCGCCCGACGTCCCGCGTCCACACCGACGAGGCGAGCCCGTACGCGACGTCGTTGGCCCACCGGATCGCCTCGTCGTCGTCGGCGAATCGCTGCACCGTCACGACCGGTCCGAAGACCTCCTTTTGCACGATCTCGTCCGTCTGCTTCACGTCGACGACGACCGTCGGCTGCACGAAGTAGCCGCGCTTGCCGTTCGTGCCGCCGCCCGTCAGCACCGTCGCGCCCTTCGCCCGCTCGAGGAAGCCGAGGATCCGCTCCTGCTGCGACTGGGAGATCACCGAGCCCATCTCGATCTCGTCGCTCTCCATCGGGTCGCCGACCTTCAGCGACTCGACTTGCGGCACGAGCTCCTCGAGCAGCTTGTCGTAGATCTTCGGGCCGGCGATGACGCGTGAGCCCGCGGTGCAGTCCTGCCCCGAGTTCCAGAACGCGGCAAGCCGGATGCCTTCGGCGACCGCCTTCGGATCGGCGTCGTCGAAGACCACCATCGGCGCCTTTCCGCCGAGCTCGAGGTGCACGCGCTTGAGCGTGTCCGCGGCGTTCCGCGCGATCGTCTTTCCGGTCGACACGTCACCGGTCAGCGACACGAGCCGGACGTCGGGGTGCGAGACGAGCCGCTCGCCTACGGGCACGCCGTCGCCGGTGACGACGTTGAGCACGCCTGCGGGGATCACCTCCTGCGCGAGCTGCATGAAGCGCAGCAGCGAGAGCGGCGTCTGCTCCGAGGGCTTCAAGATCTGGACGTTCCCCGCGGCGAGCGCCGGGCCCATCTTCCACACCGCCATCATCAGGGGGTAGTTCCACGGGCAGATGCCGGCGACGATTCCGAGCGGCTCCCGCCGGATCAGCGACGTGTAGCCGGGGATGTACTCGGCCGCGGATTTCCCCTCCAGATTCCGCGCGGCTCCCGCGAAGAAGCGAAGGTTGTCCGCCGAGAAGGGGATCTCATCGCGCGATGCCATCAATGGCTTGCCGACATTGAGCGATTCGAGCTGCGCGAGCTCCTCGGCGTTCTCCTCGAGGACGTCCGCGAGCTTGTGCAGCAGCTCCGACCGGTCCTTCGGCGTTGCGTCGAGCCATTCCGGCAGTGCCTTCGCAGCCGCCGCGACGGCGCGGTCGACGTCCTCCGCGCTGCACTTCGGAACCTCCGCGACCGTCTCGCCGGTCGCCGGGTTGACGACCTCCATCGTCTCGCCGGAAGCGGCAGCGACCCACTCGCCGCCGACGAAGTT